>SVTS01000001.1 GCA_015063645.1 Oscillospiraceae bacterium
AAGATCTCATAAGTCAATAACAACTGTTCCCCGTTATTTTAATATACAGAATTCCAATTCGGCGATGTGTTCCCGATAGAAACAGCCCAAAGAGAAATGTGCATTATGTATAAATTCCGGGGGGGGGTGGGGCATTTTTGTATGCATTGTGGAATATTTGAGTGAGCACTTGACAGCAATCTGTAATGACTGGTATAATATAATCAGACCCCTTCCCGGAATCAAATCATCGGGTACACAAAAAGTGATTTGGAATATACAGAAAGGACATCACCATGAAAAAAACGCTCATATGGCTTCTTCTCGCAGCATTCCTGCTCCCTTCATGCTCACAGAATACTCCCGGCAACACGGACACATCCGCTCCGGACAGCACTACCCCACAAGTTACGGAAGCCACCGCAGAAACCACCACTGACCGTGCAGACTACAAAGACAGTCTCCCGGACAATCTGAATTTCAACGGGCAAAATGTACGTGTTATTTACCGAAGCGCCAGTGCTGTGGCCAATTACGAACTTATCGGCACCGACAATTCCGGTGATATCATTTTTGACGCCGTGTGGGAGAGGAATCGCAAGGTGGAAGATCGTCTCGGTATCAAATTCGCGTATATTGACGGCGGCGTTTCCTACCAGCTAACCTATGATTCTGTCTATGCATCTCTGATGGCTGACTCCTATGATTTCGATTATATCAACGCAACTTCCAATGCAACCATTCTTCGCTATCTTAATCCATATATGCGCGACATGGTCGGTGCTCCGCACATTGATTTTGATCAGCCGTGGTGGTGGACGGATGCAATGGAAAGTCTCTCCCTGCAGACCGGTGTATGGCGCTGGCTGTTCGGAGATAGTATGGTCTCCTGCTACGGAAATGCCGGCGCAATGTTCTTCAACAAAGCACTGTATCAGAACATCCACGGTAATCCTGATGAAGTGTATCAACTTGTTCTGGATGGTAAATGGACTATTGACAAACTCACCGAGTTGACAACCGGAGCATACAAGGATGTGAACGGCGACGGTGTCAAGGATTATGAGGATATTCACGGCTACGTGAAATACGGCAGTGTCAGTGACTCGCAGATGTTCTATGTGGGCTTCCAGGTACGTACCACCTCCCGTGACCAGAACGGCAGAATCATCATTGACATTGATCAGGAACGCGCAGCTAAAGCCATGGAAAAACTGGTTACGATGCGTACTGCACCCGGCGTCTGGTTTGACGAGGCAGGCAAATGGAGTTCAGACAACATTGCAACACCTTTCTCAGAGGGAAAACTCCTGTTTATCGCCTCCCGCTTAAACGCAACTTCTCAGGCTCTGCGGGAAATGAATGATCCTTACGGAATTTTGCCCTATCCCAAACTGGATGAGGAACAGAAGGAATACAAATCCATGATTCATCAGGCAGGTACTTCCCTGAGCGTTCCCAATACTGTTCCCAATGAAAGTATGGAATGCATCGGAGCAACGCTGGAAGCGACAATGGCTGAATCCTATCGTTCTGTTATGCCTCTGTATCTGGAATCTGTTCTGAAACTGAAATATTCTCAGGACGAGATGTCCGGCAAGGTTATTGATATTATCACAGCCGGTGTCATCAAAGAGCCGCTTCACGATTACGGTGGCATGTCCCAGTATCTGCTGAACAATATTTTCTACTTCCCGGCAAATCAGGACGGCAATTTTGCTTCCGCTTATGCTGCCAATATTGATTCCTCCAAGGCAGCATGGGACGCCAAAGTAGCTGAAATGGAAGATCTGATTAAAGAATAAAACTGTCATTTTTGAAAAGAGGATGCTCCTGCCGGAGCATCCTCTTTTCGCTTTGAATGGCAATATGCGGCATTTCACCGTTTGTATAAACTGTACATTAAAACGGCAATAATGAGAATATCAAACTCCTATGTGAAAGGTCGCATATGTATTATAACAAAGTTGAAATATGCGGTGTCAATACAGCAAAACTGGCAACGCTTACAGCAGATGAAAAAAAGGATCTGCTTCTGAAATCCAAACAAGGAGATGAAGCAGCCAGACAAAAATTAATTGACGGAAACCTGCGGCTTGTTCTCAGTATCATTCAGCGGTTCACAAACCGCCGGGAAAATCTTGACGATCTGTTTCAGGTTGGCTGTATCGGTCTGATAAAGGCAATTGACAACTTCAATACAGATCTGGAGGTAAAATTCTCCACGTATGCTGTCCCCATGATAATCGGCGAGGTACGGCGTTATCTGCGCGACAACAACACAATTCGTGTCAGCCGCTCAGTGCGGGATCTTGCATACCGTGCACTACAGGCACGGGAAAAACTGTCCAAGGACATGGCAGCAGACCCAACCCTCGCTCAGATCGCCGCAGAACTCGGAGAAAAGGAAGAAAATGTTTCCCATGCTATTGAAGCAATCGTGGAACCGGTCTCACTGTATGAGCCAATATACAACGATGGCGGCGATTCAATTTATGTTATGGATCAGATAAGCGATGCAGGCGCATCCGATGAAGCCTGGCTTGAAAACATTGCTCTCCGCGAAGCTATGAAAAAGCTGAACGAACGGGAGAAAAAAATTATTCAAATGCGCTTTTTCCGAGGGAAAACCCAGATGGAGATCGCAGATGAAATAGGAATTTCTCAAGCGCAGGTATCAAGACTTGAAAAAGGAGCGCTGGAACGGATCCGAAAACAAATGTAATAAAGAAGGAGCGATTCCGCTCGGAATCGCTCCTGTTTATTATTCTTCCCAGTTGTGATATACTTCGCTGACATCGTCGCTGTCTTCCAGATGCTCCAGAAGCAGAGTCATGTTCTTGATGTCATCTTCGCTTTCAAGGGTTACATAGGTGTTCGGAATCTTATCCTTTTCCGCGGACTCAATCTCGTATCCCTGCTCAACGAGAGCATCACGGACAGCATACAGATCTTCCACCTCGGTAAGAATCTCGAAGGATTCCTCATCGGAAGAGAAATCAGCTGCACCGGCTTCCAAAGCAGTTTCCATAAGTGCATCTTCATCGATCTTTTCGTCGCGGAGAACGATGATGACACCCTTGTCCTCAAACATGAAGGACACGCATCCGCTCTGACCAAGATTTCCGCCATACTTGTCAAAGAAATGACGCATATCAGAGGCGGTACGGTTACGGCTGTCCGTTGCAGTTTCAACGATGACAGCAACGCCGCTCGGTCCGTAGCCTTCGTATACGATCTCTTCGTATTCAACAGCACCGGCACCGCTTGCTTTCTTGATCGCGCGATCAATATTATCATTGGGGACATTGTTCGCCTTAGCCTTGGCGATCATCTCACGCAGTTTGCTGTTGCTGTTCGGATCGGGACCGCCCTCACGGACTGCGATGGCGATTTCCTTACCGATCTTGGTAAAAATTTTACCTTTCTGCGCGTCGGTCTTTTCTTTTTTGTTTTTAATATTATTCCATTTGCTATGTCCAGACATACCTTATTCTGCCGCAGAGCGGCATCCTCTTTTCTTTTGTATAATTGAATCAGATCTTTTCAGGGGTACGGATACAGATCAGACGAAGTGCATTCCGGATAACGGTACCGGCTGCACGTGCAAGTCTTACTCTGGATGCACGTACTGCCTGATCTTCCACCGTCAGAATCGGACAGTTCTGATAGAAACGGTTGAACGCAGTACATACATCAATTACATAACGGGTAATCACAGAAGGCTCATACTGCGCAACGGCATCGTCCACTTTTTCCGGGAATTTGGAAAGGACAACAAGCAGTGCCGCTTCTTCAGGAGCGGTAATCTGTGCATCGCCGGTCAGATCAAGATCGCCAGCCTTTTCCAGAATGCTGCAGGTACGTGCATACGTATACTGCGCATACGGGCCGGTATTGCCTTCAAAGCTGAGAGCATTTTCCAGGGTGAAATTGATATCCTTGATGCGGCTGTTGTACAAATAGTGGAACACGATCGCACCAACGCCGACAGCTTCCGCCACATCCTCTCGGTTGGGCAAGTCAGGGTTCTTCTCGTTCATGATCTCATACACTTTTTCAATTGACTGACGGAAGAGATCTTTCAGTAGAACCACATTACCTGTACGAGTTGCAAGCTTTTCTCCGCCAATACTGACGGTACCGTAAGGTACGTGCACCAACTGATCTACCCAATCATACCCCATCAGCTCCATAACCTTGAACCACTGTGCAAAGTGCAGATTCTGACCGGCAGATGTCACGTAGATGCATTTATCGAAAGCAAATGTATTCTTTCTGTACACAGCAGCAGCAATATCGCGGGAGGGATACAGAGTAGTGCCATCGCTCTTCAGAATCAGGCAGGGCGGCATATTGTAATCGGAAAGATCAACAATGGATGCGCCGTTATCCAGCTTCAGAAGTCCCTTGTCCCGCATGATCTGGATCTGAGCGGGCATCTTATCGGAGAAGAAGCTTTCTCCCATGTAATAGTCAAAGGTAATTCCAAGCTGTTTATAGGTTACATTGTATTCTTTCAGACTGATTTCAAGGAACCATTTCCAGAGTTCAATATTCTCCGGAACATGCTCTTCCATCTTTTTGAACTCAGCTCTCGCCTGATCGTTGAGAGAAGGATCTTTCTCAGCTTCCTCGTGGAACTTGACATACAGTTCTACAAGACCGTCACAGCCCTTCTCCTCTACAGTAGCCTTGTCGCCCCATTTACGGTAAGCTACGATCTGTTTGCCGTTCTGAGTGCCCCAGTCGCCCAGGTGGTTGATACCGATACAGGTATAACCACAGAACTCATGGAGAAGCTTCAGAGAATGACCGATTACCGTTGTACCGAGATGTCCGATATGAAACGGCTTGGAAGTGTTGGGAGAGGAATAGTCAAGAACAACCGTTTTTCCTGTGCCTACATCCGAGGAACCGTATGCATCTTTTTTCGCTTCAACAGCTGTGAGAACATTTTCAAGCAGATATGCATAGGAAAAACGGAAATTCAGATATCCGCCTGCGGCACTGACTTCTGCAATGCCGCACTCCTGCATCTTATCCGCCAGAGCAGAAGCGATTGCAGGCGGGGCACTGCGCAGAGTACGGCTCAATTTGAAGCACGGCAGCGCCAGATTCCCCATCGCTTCATCCGGCGGATATTCCAGCATTTCCTGCAATTGTGCTGTATCCAGTCCGCATTCGGGCCAGAGAACGGACACAGCATCATGCAGCGCGGCAGCTATACGTTTTTTGAATTCTTTCATAATTACAGTTATTCCTCAATCTCTTTGGAAGACTCACCGGCGACACGCTTAGCCTGATTATCAAGCAGATTATGAATTCTCTTGACAGGATTCAGCAGAGTGCTGATGGATTCATCGTGATTCAGTGTATCAATGATATAGGAAACATACTTGCACATATTGACCTGCTTATACCAGGGACGCTCCAGAAGCTCCGGAGGGCAATATACAAGGTTGGTAGTGAATACTTTATTGATGATGCCTTCTTCGTAAGCCTGATCAAACTGCTCCAGACCGTTGCAGAACAAACCGAACGTTACAAAGTGGAAAATACGGCGCGCGCCCTTCTCCTTCAACTGGCGGGAAACATCGATCATGGACTCGCCGGAAGAAATCATATCGTCCACGACGATAACGTCCTTACCGCGGATATCCTTACCCAGATATTCATGTGCTTCGATGGGGTTCTTACCGTTGATGATAACAGCGTAATTACGACGCTTATAGAACATACCGATGTCAACGCCCATTACAGACGAATAGTACATGCAGCGAGACATGCCGCCCTCATCGGGAGAAATGATCATAATCTGATCATGTGCAAGAGAGATATCGGGGAATTCCTTAACCAGTGCTTTCAGCATCTGATAGGAAGGACGAACATCGTCAAATCCGCTCAGGGGGATTGCATTCTGTACGCGGGGGTCATGAGCGTCAAAGGTAATGATATTGGAAACGCCCATCTGAACAAGTTCCTGCAGTGCCAGTGCGCAGTCCAGAGACTCACGACCGGAACGCTTATGCTGACGACCTTCGTACAGCATAGGCATGATGACAGAAATACGGCGAGCCTTGCCTTCAATAGCGGCAATAACACGCTTCAGATCCTGAAAATGATCATCCGGGCTCATGGGGACTTTATATCCGCGCATATCATACGTAACACCGTAGTTGAAACAGTCGGAGATGATATAAACGTCATGTCCGCGCATGGACTGATGGATAAACGCTTTGGCTTCACCCGTTCCGAATCTGGGGCAATCCACATCAATCAGAAAAGAAGAAGCTTCGCCGTGATTACGCCACTCTCTGAGATAGCTGTCGACCTGTTCTACAAATTTCTCGCAGCCACTCATGCCAATAATGGCAAGATCTCCATACAAAAATTCCTTCATGATTACCTCGTTATCTCTTATGTATTTTTATTTTTCCGTACCTTTCAGCACGGTAAGCGAACGTAAGAAAACAGGAAACAGGAGAATGATATTACAGCACTCTCCCGTTTATTGGCATATTATTCCGTTTTGACAAATACAGACAGAAATCCCATGTTCTTCATCGGACAAATCATATGTGCAGCGCAAACAGACATGAGAGTATCTCCTTTCAGCATATATAAGTCAAAGCAGCGCAAGGGATTTCAGAATAAATATGAATACGAATATGGTAAACAGGCACATCATAGTGGTCAGAAGCAGAATTTGCCCTGCCAGTTCATGATCACTGCCCATATTTTTTGCCATGATATAACTGGAAACTGCAGTAGGAGCACCAAAGAGAATCAGGATAGTCCCCAGAGGAGATCCGCGGAATCCGATAAGTGCAGCAATTGTAACCATAACAGCAGGAACAAAAATTGTTCTGCCGCAGGCAGACAGTACGGCACAGCGGACTCTTCCTTCGAAACTCTTCAGCTTTACGGTCGAACCGAGGCTGATGAGTGCAATGGGAGTAACAAGATTGGAAAGATAATTGACTGTTTTATCAGCGATCAGCGGAAGCTCAATATGCAGAAACATAAACGGCAATCCAAGCACAACGCCGATGATCAGCGGATTTGTTACAATGTTTTTCAGAATCTTTTTCAGAGTCTGTTTCAAGGGAAGCTGGTTTTCTTTCGGAGCAAATACAGTAAGAACTACCACCGAAAGAGTATTATACAGGATAATCGTGATCGGCATAATCAAAGCCGCTTCCTGCACACCAGCATTTCCGAACATGTTATCGATAAGCGGAAGACCGAGGATCGCAAAATTGGAGCGACAGATTCCCTGGATCATTGCACCGCGTTTTCCGTTGTCTTTGACAGCAAAGCAAATTACAGCAGTGGTTACTGCAAACATCAGCGGAACGGAAACAGCAGCAAAAATCGCCAACTTAACGTTGAGTGCTTCGGAAATATTGGATCCGGCAACCTCTTTGAACAGCATGGCGGGAAGACCCAATTTGAAGATCAGCTTGTCCACAGCATCCGAGAAATTCTCCGGGATCACTTTCAGACGCTTCAGAATCACACCGAGGGATACCAGAATAAAAATCGGCAGAATAACATTCACACTGTATATAAAATTCTCCAACATAGCAATCACTCTGCCTTTTCCCGGTTGATTATTTGTGCCTGTATATATTATAATGCAAATTTAACAGAAAATCAATATTTGTTTTCCATAAAACATAAAAAGATTCATGGATATTTATGTACTATTCTGTAAAGAAACGGACTATTCCATCCGAAATACCCTGCGCTATTCCTTTACGCCATTCATCATTCAGCATATTGAGTGCATCGGTACGGTTAGTTACAAATCCGATTTCCACAAGCGCTGAAGGCACCTGCGTTTCTCGGATAACATAATAAGCTTCCCTTTCGGACATTTCCCGCAGCAGACTCTTCTTGGCATCCGGAAAAGTCTGATTAACAGACTCTGTAATCAGCTGTGCCGCCTTCAGGGATTCCTTGGAATATTTTGTTCCCTTACTGCAATAGATGCGTGTTCCGTTAACAGACGAGTCAGCTGTATATGAGTCACAGTGTACAGATATAAAATAATCGATATCAAGGGTATCCGCATAAGCGACCCGTTCCTGAGGATTAAACACATTATTCCCGTCATCTTCGGATGTTCTGGGAAAAGATTCTCCGTCATGGGTCATGATCACCGTAAATCCCGCAGATTCAAGTGCTTCCTTCAGGTGGAATGCTACGGGCAGAGTGATATCCTTTTCGGCTGCATCGCCCAGATAATCGGAAAATGTACCTATATCATCAAAACCGTGTCCGGCATCGACGCAGATTGTTATATCTGTTTCCTGCATATTCGTCGATGCCGCAGCATATCTGCCCGCACCGTTTGCAGGCTCTCCGCTCACAGGTCTCACAGCTGCGCAGCCGCTCAGAAAAAACAGCGAAAAAAGTACACATAAGATCCTGTGCATGATTTTCTGTAAATTCACGTCAATTATCCCCGGATTTACTCAAAATAAGGAGGAAGGAATTCTTCGGCGATTATTGCACGGACATGCTTTTCAATCCACTTCACAGAAAATTCTGAAGAGAAGAAACGGCATCCGTGCTCTGCCGCCAAGGCTTCCGTATAATCGTCCAGCATATACATCTGCATGGCATGTCGGTATACTCCGTACTGCTGCGCAGAATCCTTTTTTCCGGCGTAGTGATTGACTGTGATGTCCATCATCGGCTTATCCACTTTGCATCTGCCGCTCTCATCCATGACGATATCAAAGCACAGCATGCCGCCGATCATATTAAAATTATCCAGCTGTGAAGAAAGGAAATTTCCCAGTGAATAGGCAACCAGCGTCTTTTCACCTGAGGAGGTTGTCAGCCATTCCACAGACTGCAGAATATGGGGATGGTGTCCGATGATAACGTCTGCCCCTGCTTCCGCCATCAGCTTGGCAAAACGGTGCTGATCATCATTGGCTTTTGCCTGATTATCCTTACCCCAGTGCGCAGAAACAATAACAAAATCTGCCGCTTTATCTGCCGCCTGAATCCGTTTTGTGATCACACTGTCATCATTCATCATGTTCATGATCACACCGGATGAGGTCGCTGAGTATGGGTTATTGGATTCCTGGCAGAATGCCACCCAGGCGATTTTAATGCCGTTTTTCTCGGTTATGCGGATTTTTTCATAGTCCGCCTGATCCAGATAAACCCCAAGCTCTGTAACGGGCAGAGACTGCACAAACGAAACCGTCGCCTTTGCGCCTGCTGCACGTTTATCCATGATATGGTTATTCGCCAGATTGATCACATCGAACCCCACATCAGCCAGCGCATGTCCGGCTTCCTGCGGCGCGTTGAACGTAGGATAGCCGGAAATTCCGTAACTCTCTCCTGCCATTGGCGTTTCGTGATTTATAAACGCTATATCAGCCGCGGCAATTCTTTCGGCAACACTGCTGTACATCGGCAGGAAATCGTATTTCTTTCCGTCCGCCGCCCGCTTGGCAGCATCCACATATACCGCTTCATGGATAATATTATCGCCGACTGCAAGAATGGAGACACGCTTTTCCAGCGGTTTCGACGGCGTTGTGACAGAAGTTGTGTCCGTAATCGGTTCCGTCGTTTCAGGAGGAGTAGTTTCCGGATTCTTCTGCGTATCAGATGTCTGCTCATCCGATGTGACAGAATGCGTTGAATCCGTTACGTCTTCTCTTCCGGCCCCGTCTATCGGGCGAAACATGGAGCAGCTGCTGAGGGTAAAACACGTCAAAGCAGCAGCGGCAATAGCCGCCGCTGCTTTGCAAAAGGAAAACTGTTTCATCAAATATCCAATACTCCGATTATCTTTTGCTGAGTACGTTTTTTTCGTAATCCTGTACGTCCTCAATCCAGTTATCACGGACAGCAACACCGCTGTTTTCGCAGTAATAATCCCACACTGCACTGAACGGATAGGACTTCAGCTCTTCCAGATATGCAAGACGGGAGGTATAATCACCGCATGCTTCCATCTGTTTCAGCTTTTCAGAAGGCTCAAGAGCGGCATACAGAAGTGCCTTCTGCATGTTTCTCGCACCGATCGTCCATGCAGCAACACGGTTGATGCTTGCATCAAAAAAGTCAAGACCAATGTGAACTCGCTTATCAAAGTTATTGCGAAGAATTTCGGAGGCAATTGCCTTCAGTTCATCATCAAAAATAACAACGTGGTCACTGTCCCAACGTACCGGACGGGATACGTGGAGCAGGATATCATTCATATACAGAAGCACGGAGGAAATCTTATCGGAGATCATCTCTGTGGGATGATAGTGACCTGCGTCCAGCGTAAGCATAACATCATGCTTGAGTGCACATCCCATATAAAACTCATGAGAACCGATGGTGCAGCTCTCTGCCCCGATGCCGAACACTTTGCTCTCCACACCGTCAAGATTGTATTTCTTGTCGATAGGCTTGGCAAAAATCTGATCGAAAGAATCTGCCAGACGCTCACGCGCTGCCATACGGTCCACAGGAATGTCCTTGAATCCATCCGGTACCCAGTGATTGGTGCATACAGTTTCGCCGAGCTGGCGGCCGATTTCCGCAGCGACCTCGCGGGAAGCAATGCTGTGGCGAATCCAGAAGGAACGGATGTCGTTATTCACATGGCTCAGAGTAAAACCGTCTGCAGACAGCGGATGGGAAAAGCATGTGGAGTTGAAATCGATACCATAGTGATGCTCCTTTGCCCAGTCAATCCAGGACTGGAAATACTTCGGCTCAATTTCGTCCCGCGGAATATCCTTGCCGCCGTTATCCAGATACATGGCATGCAGGCTGATTTTCTTCTTACCGGGGATCAGTTTGGCTGCATATTCAAAATCCGCACGAAGCTCATCAATATTACGTGCACGTCCGGGATAATTACCGGTTGCCTGAATACCGCCGGTCAACGCTCCATCAGGATTTTCAAAGCCGCGCACATCATCCCCCTGCCAGCACTGGATAGAAACAGGAATCTGGGACACACGCTTCATAGCTGCCTCGGTATCAACACCGATACCGGCGTAAATTTCTTTGGCTATCTGATACATTTTTTCTGTACTCATTTTTAATCTCCGATATATTTATTTTTTAATTTTCACCGATCAACTTAAGGAAACGGGCATAACCGTCATCCCACGCGGCGCGGGAAGCGGTGTCGGGCTGATATGTCTTGATTTCAAAGGAAGAACGAATTACACTTCTGGCTTCCTGCAGCCCGGAAAGCTCACCTGCTGCAATAAGCTGCATGGAAATATTACCGAGAGCAGTTGCTTCAACAGGACCTGCACAGACAACTCTGCCGGATGCATCAGCAGCAAACTGGGAAAGCATCTCTTCCTTGGTGCCGCCGCCGACAATATTGATCACAGGATATTTACGTCCGGTCAGTGCTTCCAGCTTCTCTGCCGTCCATCTGTAACGCAGAGAGAGACTTTCGAAGATACAGCGGACGATTTCACCCATGTTTTCCGGAACGTGCTGACCGGTTCTGCGGCAGTATTCACGGATTCGTCCGGGCATGTCGCCTGCGGGGGAAAACAGTTCGTCATCGGGATTGATAATGGACTGCAGGGGCTTCGAAGCCATCGCCATTGCAGACAACTCATCAAAGGAAACCGTGATTCCCTCACGCTTCCACTGACGGCGGGATTCCTGTTCCAGCCAGAGACCCATGATGTTCTTGAGAATCCGGTATGTACCGAAAGCACCGCCTTCATTGGTGAATCCGTATGCACGGGAGGCATCAGAAATAACCGGATCTTTGCTCTCAATACCCATCAGTGACCAGGTACCGCTGCTGATATAGAGGAAGTCTTCCCCTTCAGCGGGTACGGACAGAACGGCACTTGCGGTATCGTGGGAAGCGATATTAATCACACGCGCATTGGAACCGGTCTCTTCCTTTACGCCGGGCAGAAGACCGCCCAGCATTGCACCGGGTTCTGTAATCGGACAAAAGAGATCACGGCGAATGCCCAGTTTTTCCAGCATCGGGAATGCAAAATCACGCGTCTTTGCATCCAGAACAGCTCCGGTTGATGCGATAGTATATTCACTGCGCTTTTCACCGGTCAGGAAATATCCGAGAAGATCCGGTGTGAAAAGCAGTTTGTCAGCATTCTCAACAACCCACGGACGGTCCCGCAGATCAGCAGCCAGCTGATATACCGTATTGAAATTCATGGACTGAATGCCGGTAACGCCATACAGTTCTTCCCACGGAAGCTTTTTGAAAACATGTTCCGTAATATTATCTGTCCGGGAATCACGGTAGTGATACGGATTGGAAAGAAGATTTCCGGTTTTATCCAGATACCCGTAGTCGACCCCCCAGGTATCAATACCGACTGTCTCAATTCCGCCGGCATGCGTTGCATTCAGGATTGCTGTTTTGATTTCGTGGAGAAGGCGGAGTGTATCCCACCAGAAGCCTCCAGCGGCATGAACGGGATCATTCGGAAAACGGTGGATCTCATCCAGTGTGATTGTGCTTCCGTTATACGCGCCGATTATGCCGCGTCCGCTGGATGCACCAAGGTCAATGGCGAGCATTTTACGATTGCTCATGGCAGTTTATCCTTTCTTTTCGATAAAAAACCGATTATTTCAGAACAGCGGTACGGGGCATGCACATACGGGCACCTTCGATAGCAGCACCAAACGCATCGGCGCTTGTTTCGAACGCATTGTTTTTCATCTTTGTCTTTTCGCCTGCTTCCAGATCTGCAAGACCTGCGAATACTTTCAGGTGCGGTTCAACGGTAACAACCATTTCGCCCTCCACAGTACGGTTCAGCAGAGCAAACATCTCAGGAATGCAGCCGATACCGGTTCCTGCGACAACAACAGTGCCATTACGTACGCAATCCTTGATATGCATATAGGTCAGATAAGGCATCAGAGACTGGAATGCCTCCGGGAACGGAGTAACACCGCACTGAATAAAGTTTGCAGGATCAAATACGCAGCCGAGACGTCCTTCGTGTGCTTTCAGCAGTTCCAGGCAGCGCTCAGGGGTATCACCGTAGATGCCCTTCTCATTTTCGTGGCAAAGCTTGATCTCATACTCGTCAGCGATATCGAGCATTTCACCGATACGTGCAATTACGGTATCACGGTATACGGAAACGTCTTCACAGTCCTTGGGCATAAAGAAACTGAACATACGGATACGCTCAGCGCCGAGAATCTTCGCGATTTCGCATGTGCGGCGGAGTTTGATCTTATGTGCTTCAAAATCGTCATCCAGTTTAATCTTACCGATAGGAGAACCGAGAGCGGAAATGCCAATGCCGGCAGCATCCAGTTTGCTCTTTACTTCCATCGCTTTCTCAGAGGTAAGATCGGAAATATTGGTTCCGTCAATGCCACGGGGCTCGATCAGATGAAGGTCATTTTCAAGAAGACCTTTAATCTGTTCGTCAAAATCCTTGGAATATTCATCTGCAAATGCGCTGAATCTGAAAGTAGCCATAATTCTGTTTTGCCGCTTTGCGGCTCTCCTTAGATAAAATTTAATATTTTCCAACGGATACGTACGAAAAACATCTTCCTGTACAGTATACCAGTTTTTGAGATGAATTGCAATCCCCAAAGAGGGATTTGCGTCGATTTCCTGCAAGCTGCAGTAGGGATTCGACAAAAAATCACTTGAGTTCCACCACCGTGACGCCGTAATCGCCCTCGCCGTACGCACCTGCACGGAAATTGGCGACGCGGGAATCACTCTTCAGATAGGACCATATTGCTGTCCGAAGTGCGCCGGTTCCCTTACCGTGAATGATGGTGACTGTTTTAATCTGGACAACAAGTGCTTCATCCAGATATTTATCAACCATGAACCATGCATCCTCACCTATCTGCCCGCGGACATCGATCTCCGGACGGAATTCACGGCTGACCGTCGCACGGTACTGGCGCTGATTCTTTCTGTCACGTTCCTCCGCTGTTTCAGCATCCGCAATCAGTTTCAGATCGCGAATATTGGCGCGCGTTTTGACCTGCCCCAATCGAAGAGATACATTCCCCTTTTTATCCGGATCGTCAAGCAAAATACCGGTGGTGCCAAGGTTACGGTGAAGAATCTTATCGCCTTTTACAAGCGGACGGGGCAGAACATATTCTTCATCATCCTCCTCGTCAAAAGCATAATTGGCATTTTCATAATCACGCACACGGGCACGGACATTCTTTTTGGCATCCGCCAAACGTTTAGCAAGCTGTTCGGAATCCCTTTGTTTTTTGACTTCTTCCAGCTGATCAAAGACAAAATTACTCGTTGCCTTGGCGCTGATCAACATCTGCTCCGCCTGCTGACGCATTTTTTCGGCTTCTTTTTCCGCTCTGCCGATTTTATCGTAGAGTTTCTTTTCGGCATCCGCCTTGAATGATTCATATTCTCTGCGGAGACGTTCTGCTTCTGCCTTTTCTCGCTCCAACTCGTGGCGGGTATTTTCCAGCTTTTCGATCACTTCCTCGAAATTACGCGATCCTGTATCCACATAGTGCTGTGCACGCGAAACGATACCGGGCTGAAGTCCCAGCTTTTCCGAGATGGCAAATGCATTGGATTTTCCCGGCGTTCCGATAACCAGTTTATAGGTAGGACGGAGGGTTTCCACATTAAACTCGCAGGATGCGTTTGTTACGCCGTCTGTCTCAATTGCGTAAGCTTTCAGCTCAGCATAATGCGTTGTTGCGGCGCACAGCGCCCCAAGGGTTCGGACTTCCTCAAGAATTGCCATAGCAAGCGCAGCACCCTCTACGGGATCTGTTCCCGCACCAAGTTCATCGAACAGGATCATCGACTGCGGAGTCATCTTTTCCATGATATCCACAATGCCAACCATGTGAGAGGAGAATGTGGACAGCGACTGCTCAATGCTTTGCTCATCTCCTATATCGGAGAAAATATCATCAAAGATACATACCGATGAACCGGGATCCGCAGGAATATGCAGACCTGCCTGTGCCATCATGGCAAACAGCCCCAATGTCTTCAGAGTTACTGTTTTGCCGCCTGTATTCGGACCGGTGATTACCAGCATCCGGTATTTTCCACCGAGCCCGACAGTAACCGGGACTACTTTACGCGGATCAAGCAGCGGATGGCGTGCACGCTTCAGGTACATCTCCTGCCCGGAGGACAGAACCGGCTCCACTGCATCCATCTTCTCGGAGAGATCCGCACAGGCGAATACGAAAGCAAGGTCCGTTATATTCAGATAATCCAAAGAAATCGCGTTCGACATATCCGCACAGGCGGCGGAAAGCTCTGCCAGAATCCGCTCGATCTCATGTGCCTCACTGCTTTTGAGAGCACGGAGATCATTATTGGCATCCACGACCGCCATCGGTTCGATGAAAAGCGTGGCACCGGAAGAAGAGGTGTCATGAATCAGCCCTTTTACTTCACTGCGGTATTCCGCTTTTACGGGAATAACGAAACGACCGCCTCGGGTTGTTACAATATTCTCCTGCAGATATTTACTCATGGAGCCGCCGGAAGTATACTGCTGCATCAGATCCTTGATCTTATTATTAGCTGCGCGGATTTTCCGACGAATATCTGCCAGTGCGGGACTGGCTTCATCGGCAATCATGTCCTCAGCCAGAATGGATCGTGTGATTTTTTCTTCAAGTGTCCGGTTCGGTACAAGTCTGTCAAAGACTTCATCCAGAACGGTAGTAAAGGTTCTCTCACTGTGCCCATAATCCTGGAGTGAACGGGCCGTTCGCAAAACCCCGGCAATATCCAGAAGTTCTCTTGTGCTGAGAGCTGCACCCTTGCAGGCTCTCTCAAGGGAATCTCCCACATCCCGGGCACCGCCAAAGGAAGGATGCCCTTTAATGGAGGCAAGACGTTTGGCGTCGGTAGTGCGAATCTGTTTCTTACGTACACTGTCTGCGTCATCTGACGGACGAAGCGACAGTGCCATATGTTTTGCACCGTCCGTCATGGCACAATCGGCCAGACGGGCACATATTTTATCAAATTCCAGGGTCAGTAATGCTTTATCATTGAAACTCATGCTTTTTATTACCTCATACGCGCCTGCGTACTGTTATTGTTTATAAGAGTGATTTATAGAATTCAAGTGTATAAAATCCATGTTCCACGTGATTGAGAAGGTATTTCTCACAGACGGAAGCATACAGCGGCAATTCTTTTTCATCCAGAGAAAAGGACAGATACCTTTTCCCGGGAGAATAAATTGTATAACGCAGCGCTTCCAGAACCGCCGGTGTCAAACGGAGATAGATGTGCGCTGTTCCCTCGTCGGTCAGATCATCCGTGTGTCTTATAGTACGCAGACAGTCCGTGCACAGAAGGCGTCCGTTCATCACATCCAGATACAGCGTTTTCCCTTCAAAAACAGCACACTGATCACATGCCACCAGATTCGGTTTGAATCCTTCAATGGATGCACAGCGGAACTCAAACGCCGCTTTGATCTGTTTCAGAGGAATTTTGGCATTATTGGACAGAGCAAACAGAGTATTCAGCGTCAGGCGCATCAGATCCTCGTCACCGATTCCTTCCACGGAAAACTCTGCAGCCACATCACACAGATAAGAAGCCAATGCCAGCTTGTCCAGATCCATACGGATTCCGAAAAATGCCTCATTCAGTGTACTGTCGGAAATGTAAAAATATCCGTGTGATTTGCGGAGCACAAATGAACTGTACGAAAACAGCTGCGTCGCCGGCATGTGCTTACTGCGCAGACTGCGGACTCCTTTGCCTGAGATCATGATTTTCCCCATTTCTTCGGTGATGACCGTCAGAAGTTTATCATTATCTCCCATGGGATTTTCACGGACAACCAGTCCGTTTACCCGAAGCTGTTCCATAAATCTCAGCCCAGATCACTGGGATTGAATCCGAAATTATTGAGATTCGTGTCGCTGTCGCGCCATTTTTCCTTAACTTTAACCCAAAGATTCAGGTATACTTTCACGCCGAAAAATGCTTCCAGATCTTCCCTCGCATATGTTCCGATCTTTTTCAGCGTTTCCCCGCCTTTGCCTACGATGATTCCCTTGTGGGACTGTTTCTCACAGTAGATTTCTGCACGGATCCGTATCAGCGTTTCTTCATCTTTGAATTCCTCAATAACCACAGCGGTTCCGTGAGGGATTTCTTCGGAAAGCGTACGCAGGATCTTCTCGCGGATCACCTCAGCGGCAATCTGACGCTCCGGCTGATCGGTCGCGATATCTGACGGGAAGAACCACTCGCTTTCGTGCAGGAATTTCCGCGCCTCTTCCAGTACAATATCCACATTTTTATTCTTCTCGGCACAGGTTGGAACCACTGCATCAAAAGTATGCAGTGCGGCGTACTCAGCAATGGTTTCCGCGAGTTTTTCTCTGTTTACAAGATCGATTTTGTTGAGCACAAGGATGGCGGGAAGCTCACTCTTTTTCAGATTCTCGATAATCCTCTTCTCCGTTTCGCCCGCAGGATACCCAGCCTCTGCGATCATAATCACAGCATCCGCTCCGCCCAGTGCAGAAGATACGGATTTCATCATGTAGCTGCCCAGTTTATTTTTCGGTTTATGGATACCGGGAGTATCCATAAAGACAAACTGATCTCCGCCCTCGGTCAGAATTCCCGTGATTCGATTACGGGTTGTCTGCGGCTTGCTGGATACTATGGCAACTTTCTCACCTAGCATTGCATTCATAAGAGTGGATTTGCCTACGTTGGGTCTTCCGACGATTGCGATAAACGCAGTTCTCGTTTCAGTCTGTATATGCATTTCGTTATTCATAACTTCCTCCGTTGTTTGTCTTTCCCTTACAGTCCGAGTTTTTTCATAATCTCCCGCTGGCGGCGGCACATATCCTCTTCGTCTTCCTCTGAGAGTTCGTGATCGTATCCCAGAAGATGCAGCACTGAATGTACGCAAAGGAATGCGGATTCCCTCTCATAGCTGTGCCCCAGTTCTGCCGCCTGCTCCTTTGCCCTCTCAAGGGACAGGACAATATCACCAAGCTCAATTCTCTCATCCGGGAGCGGCTTTTCACCCGCGGCAAAATCGTACAAAGGAAAGGATAATACGTCCGTCGCTGTATCTTTTTCTCTGTATTCCCGGTTCAGAGTTCTTATTCCCTCATTGTCTGTAAATGTAACAGACACTCCGCTGGGTTGTCTGAAGCCTTCATATTCCAAAGCGGCACGGATCGCTTTGGTTACAAGCAGACGCAGTGAAATCCCTGCCCTCATTTTTTTTTGCTTATTGGAAAAATATATCTTTACATTCATTTTGCACCCTCAGTTATTTTTATCTGAAGTTGTCCGTCTTGCGGTATAATGGGCGGCAGTCCGCTCTTCCCTTTTGATTTTGCTTTCCCGCTCATAACGGTCATATGCAGTGATGATCTTCTGAACAAGTCTATGACGAACGACATCACGGTCGGTGAATTCATGCACGGCAATATCATCAATACCGCGCAGAATACGCACGGCGGCAGAAAGCCCGCTTTTCTTTCCCGTCGGCAGGTCGGTCTGTGTCAGATCACCGGTGACAACAATCTTGGAGCCGCTACCGAGTCGGGTCAGGAACATTTTCATCTGTTCCGGTGTTGTGTTCTGTGCTTCGTCAAGGATAATGAACGAATCATCCAGTGTACGTCCGCGCATATAGGCAAGAGGTGCAATTTCGATGGTCATTTTTTCAATCAGACGTGCGACATTTTCCGCGCCCATCATCTCATAGAGCGCATCGTACAGCGGACGGAGATAAGGATCAATCTTGCTCTGCAGATCGCCGGGCAGAAACCCGAGTTTTTCACCGGCCTCCACAGCCGGACGAGTCAGAATAATCCGAGAGACATCATGCCCCCGAAGCGCTTTGACAGCCATTGCCACGGCAAGGTACGTTTTACCCGTACCAGCCGGACCGGTACAGATTACGATCGTATTCTTTTTGATGGCATTGACATACTTTTTCTGTCCGACGGTTTTGGCTTTTACCGGCTTTCCTCGGGAAGTTACAAGGAAGCAGTCATCATCCAGTTCAGAAAGTTCCGCCTGCGCGCCGTCGTTGATCATACGGATCACATAATCCACGCTCTGATCACTCAGCTCATCCCCCAGGGCGGCTACTTTTTTCAGATATTCCATTGCTTCAGAAGCGCGGTTTACAGCTTCACTTTCACCCTCAAGTACAATGCAGTCCCCTTCACCGGCATCCTCTGTGCGGTTGAATATCCGAACAGCAAACGCCTCTTCCAATCTCCTTGCGTTCCGGTCAAATCCACCGAATATCCGTCTTGTAATTTCAGCACTTGCTGTATAAATCTTTTTCTGTGTCATGAATTCTCTTCTGGCTTCCTTCTGTTTTCCGGTTCCCCGGATATTTCAGGAGATCGGTATCTCCACGGTTTGCGCAATATTTCTGAGACAGACTGCATCACCCGTTATGCGGCATACACCGTCTTCAAGAACTGCAGTGGATTCCAGTGAAAGAATCTCCACATCTTTCAGAAGTTCTCCCACAGCTATCCTGAACTGGTTCTGTGCAAGTTCATATGCCTGTTCTGCGCTCATGATTTCCGGTTCCGTACGATAGACGCGCTGTCTTTCCGTTTGTATCCAGAGAGGCAATTCTATTCCGCCTGGCAGATGCAAACGTACACTTTCTATTATTGTATCATAAGTTGGGGTCTCAATTCCACCTTTTTGGAAAAAATTTATCTGTTTTCCGAAAAATATTAACGTTTTTTGCTCGGATTCTTCCCCCGTGTAGACTTTTGTTTCCTGTTTCAGCGGAACTTCTGTGACGATCTGCCGCTGTACCTGCGCGATCACTTCTCCGTCCGCATGTTCATATCGCATCTCGCCGTCCCGCACAGTCATTATTCCGCTGATGAGGAGTTCGCCCTTCCGCACCACATCGTGGATTGTCACTGCCGCTCTGCCGCGTTTCAGACGAACTTCCGTTATCTGCCCGTCCTCCGCAGCAATGATGTTTGCAGTGGCTGTATCCGCACTGCTGCCTCGGGAAATATTCTCTCTCACTTCCACCTTTGCTTTTGTGCCGTACATATTGACTGCGATCCAGGAAATTGCATCCGTGGTCATCAGAACATTATTCTGAAACAGATCGAAATCCACATTTCCAAATCTTACCCCCTCAGTGAAACCACATTCACGGAGTATCTCTCTGATCTGTGTTTCGGGAACCGTTTTATTTCCTGTAATTTCGATGGACCACACAACTGAGGTGGACAGCCATATAATCAGTGAGGCAGTCAGTATCCCTGCAGGAATACCCCATCTTCCCCTGTATCGTCTGAGAAGTTCAGGGATTCCACGGAGTCCGGATTCTTCCGCTTGAATTCCTCTGTAAGAGCATAATTTCAGAAAAGCATTACAATCACCGCTCGTCATACGGAACGAAACAGACCCATGTTCAGCTCTTTTCATATTCCAATGTGAGTACCGGTAGGTTTGCAGAATGCTCAGTGCTTCAGCCGCACTCTGTTCCGGGACGGTAACGGTCCGCCAGCCTGCTATCTGGTTCAGTATGCTTTTTGTCATAGTTTTTCCTCTTCAGTTTTGCCCAAGTGAACGGAGGCAATCTTTCCATGTATGACAATCTGATCCTCAATCAAAGAGCATATTTCAAGCGAACTGCCCAGTATGTATACATTGTGCTTTAATGTGCGGAGCTGTATCTGTTCAGCAGTATATGCCAGGACCCCTCTGCATCCTGATACGGAAGCTTCTTCATTTCCGCTGACAGTAATACAGTACCCCGGACTGATCCCTTCAAGGGGGATATCAAGCATTGCTGACATTTTCTGTGCCAGAGATTCCCGTTCCCTTTCCGGGTTTTTTTTCTTTCTTGCCAATCTATTTTCCTCCGGTTGATCATATAGTTATCAAGCATTGTATCCGTACTGCATGATATGCTGCGGATATATCTTTGATTCCCAAACTTATCGGAGGTTATATGACAAAATCCAAATCACAGCTGAAAAATATCCTCTGGATTCCTGCTGCCGCAATTTTCCTGTTCATGTGCAATTCCGCAGCTGAAGAATCTGTCAGGGAAGCATTGGATCTGTGTGCCCGCGTACTTATTCCTTCTTTATTCCCGTACATGGTCATATCCGCACTTATTGCAAGAACCGGCGCCGCCAAAATATTGGGTGCACCATTCGCCCCGATTGTACGGCGTATGTTCCGTCTTCCGGGGTGTTCCTCCGGTGCCGTACTGCTCGGAGTCCTGTGCGGGTTCCCCGTAGGAGCTCAGATGGCATGTGAGCTGTATCTTCGGGGAGATCTGACAAAAAGAGAAGCCGAAAGACTGATCCCTCTCGCAAACTGTGCAGGTCCTGCCTTTGTTATGGAAGTTGTGGGCGTATGTCTGTGGAACAACCGGGGATTCGGGATATTCCTGTATATCATCCAGATTCTTGCGGCGTGGGGTGTCTCTGCATTTGCAGCACGGCATGAAAAAGCACGGAAGCAGGAAACGAATGATATATCTCCGCAAACTGTTGATTCGGTTTCTGGATGTATTGCAAATGCTGTATCCTCCGCTGCCATGTCCATGCTGAAAATATGCGGATTTATTGTTTTCTTCTCTGTATTGGTTTCTATGCTGCGTAGAATCTTCTCTCATTTCGGATTATCATTCTTAGCCGCCTGTTCAGCGGCAATTCTTGAATTCACCGCAGGATGCAGAACCGCGGCAGAAATCGGCGGGAACATTGGTCATTTTCTCACCGGATTTGCTGTAGGTTGGTCCGGGCTGTCCGTGTTTTCTCAATGTCTGACTTTGACGGCGCCTGCTGGAATCAGTCTTCGTTTTGCTCTGATCAGCAAAAGCATCCAGGGGATTCTGTGCGGCATGGCATCCTGCCTTTGGTTTGCAGTTCATTCCGGAAATACCGCTGTATCCTGCATTGCTTCCGTATCCGCAGAATTCCCGGCATGGGCTTTGCATCTCGAGATTGTTTTGCTGATCTTTTTCTGTCTGTGTCCTCTGCCACCCACACTTTGCAGAAAAACTCAAAAGTAAAATGAGCATTCTTTCTGTTTTCAATTGATTTTTTTATTGTACTGTGTTATAATGCATCTGACAGAATTTTTTGCGAGGATTGTATGAACAAACGAACTGATAAAGAGCTGGAACGTATTTGCAGGTACTGTGAATTTGCCCGCACTCTCCTTGAGGAAAACCAGATGTTGTGCGAGAAGAAGGGCGTAGTGGATGCAGGCTATCACTGCCGCCGCTTCTGCTACGATCCGCTGAAGCGTGATCCGGGTGTTCCGCGCTCCGCGCCTTCACTGGAATTTGTACCGCTTGATGCGGATTGATTTTTCAGTATAAAAATTGTCCGTACAGAAGGCTTCTCCCGGAAGCTGTATCCTGTGCGGGCATTTTATTTATTCTTACGGATTCAATTCGGCTTTTTTGCAAAAAACAGGACCCGCTGATCCAGCCAGCCGACATATTCTTCTGTTTCACCGGTTTCTTTATTTTCTGCCTGTAAAGTAAAGATTCCTTTATGCCCTTCATATTCCTGATCCCTCAGGTAAAACGGCGGGATAGGTATTCTGTACTGCTCTGCCGAAAAAATACGGGACATATCCAGATAATACCGGTAAAGTCCATTATCCTGCATACAGCAGAACGAAGTGACGCCCCATGATCCGTTTTCCACCAGAATATCCTCATGGAATGAATCTCTATGAGAACAACTCAAAAGCAGAACCGGCGAGTCGCTTTCAAAGATAAAATACATCTCCGCCCCATAATTGGCACCGACACCGTACGAAAGATGCAGACCGCTTTTTCCGAATACATCATTGAACGGAACAAGCCGGATGCTGCTTCGATACACATATTCGTATTCATCATCCGCATGTATCTCATGGAAAGCGATATAGTTATCTTCCGCAGAGATAGCAGCGTAAACGCCATTATTGCCGACAGAGATTACGCACACAGTAAGTTCACCGCATTTTTCCTCAGCAATCACTTCTCTCACCGATCTTTTCGGAATATTCACCGCCGCACAGGCGGGATATGTGATCTTTTCCGACGGTAAATCCGACAGAGGACAGGACGTAATTTCATTGGCAGATTCATGCACCGTTATTTCCTGAACGGTTGTCTCTGTCGGCTTTTTTTCCGGAGCTGAAGGAACAACATCATCCGCACATCCGCCAATAAAACACGCAAGGAATAACACCGCAGCAAGACGATATCTTCTCATAGTATCTCCTGAAGCAATATGTTTTGTTACTCCGTTTGACGCTGGACATCTGTATTTTGTTCCCGGCGTATTCTGACAAATTCCTGTTGCCCGCCTTGACTTACCGTAGTGTTTGCGGTATAATAATCAGGTATTTTGTTAATCGACAGGAGTGATTCTTTTGGAAGAGAAAGTCCGTTTCAGGGATTATTTGGGCGACAAACAGCTCTACAAGGATATGTTCCGCATTGCTATTCCGATTTCTCTGCAGTCTCTTATCACGGTGGGCATCAATCTGATGGATACCATCATGCTCAGTCAGATGGGGGATGCTCAGCTGAGTGCTTCATCGCTTGCAGGTCAGTTTATCAATGTTTTCATGATTTTCTGCATGGGCATCGGCATGGGTGCTTCCGTCCTTACCTCCCGTTTCTGGGGCATGAAGGATCTTGGATCACTGAAAAAAGCGGTTACAATCATGCTGCGCTTCTGCTTTATTTTCAGTACAGTATTCACCGCAGCCACGATTATCTGTCCCTCACTGATCATGCAGATCTATTCATCTGAGGCGGACATTATTGATTACGGAGTAACCTATCTGCGCTGGATCATTCCCACGTATTTCTGTATGGGATTTTCACTGACATGCACGATCGTGCTCCGCAGTGTTGGGCAGGTGAAAATTCCGCTTACCAGTTCAATCATTGCATTTTTTGTAAATGTATTTTTTAACTGGGTATTCATTTTCGGTAAACTCGGTGCGCCGCGCATGGAAATCGGCGGCGCAGCTCTCGGCACTCTGATCGCACGTATTTTTGAGCTTCTTTTTATCTGCGGTTATTTCTTTCTATTTGACAAACGAATCACTTACCGCTTCCGTGATCTTTTCACAAAGTGCCGGGACCTGCTCCGCGAATACATACGCATCAGCATCCCTGTACTGATTTCCGACGGACTGCTCGCCCTCGGCAACAATGCCGTTGCCATGGTTATGGGAAGAATCGGCAAGGCATTTGTGGCAGCCAACTCAGTGACTGTTGTGGTACAGCAGCTCAGTTCCGTTCTGACGCAGGGTATTTCCAATGCCAGCGGAATCATCACAGGTCACACCATGGGAGAAGGTGACTACAAAAAAGCGCAGCGTCAGGGATACACATTCCTCATCATGGGATTCATTATCGGTGTTTTCGCCGCGCTTGTTATTCTTCTTCTGCGCAATCCCATTGTCAATTACTATGATGTATCTCCCGAGGCAAGGGAGATTGCCTTCCAGCTGATGGATGCTATTTTGATTATTGTGATTTTCCAGTCCATGAACTCCATTCTCACCAAAGGTGTTCTCCGGGCGGGAGGCGATACAAAATTCCTGATGGCAGGCGATATTCTTTTCCTCTGGGTTGCGTCCGTTCCGCTCGGTGCGCTGGCAGGTCTTGTATTCCATTGGCCGGCATTCTGGGTATACACGTTCCTTAAGATCGACCAGATCATCAAATGTATTTGGTGTTATTTCCGTTTGAGAAGCGGAAAATGGCTGAAGAAAATCCATTCGGCAGGCAGTAAATAAAACGGAGCCGCACTTCAAAAAGTGCGGCTCTTTCTTTAATCATCTTTACTCGATCGTTGTGTCCAGCTTAAAACGCATGATTTTTCTCAGCGTATTTTTGGGGAATTCCGTCTTTCTGACTTTGATTACCGTGATTTTCTTATACGGCACGGTGTTTTTATTGTACTCCTCCACGTATTTGCGGAAGTGCTCTTTCATATCTTCGACACCGTTTTTCTCCATATACTCCTTATCGGGATATATTTCTGCAACGATGGCATTGTGAGCGATTCCGCGTCTGCTCTGACCTTCATAAACGATTATATCCTGGATACCGGGTGCAGCGATGAGGATATTCTCAATTTCCTCCGGATATACATTCTTACCGTTGGAAAGAATGATCAGGTTTTTCTTTCTGCCGGTGATCGTCAGAATATTATCGTCCAGTCTGCCGTAATCACCGGTGCGGAAAAATCCATCCTCGCCGATTGCTTCCGCGGTAGCGGCGGGATCGCGGTAATACCCCAGCATCACGTTCGGGCCTTTGACGCAGATCTCTCCCTCCCCGTCTTCATTGGGATCATCGATACGCACTGTATCGGAATCAATCACCGCACCGACAGTTCCGGGAATATTACGGCGGCTGTGATTCACAGCAATAACGGGAGCACACTCTGTGATACCGTAACCGTTCAGCGTGGAGATACCGATCGCTTCAAAGAATTCGATAATTTCAGGATTGATCGGTGCACCGCCGGAAATAATCATACGAAGTTCTCCGCCGAATGCAGCACGGATGCTGGCAAACAGTTTTTTCCGCAGATCAATTCCGGCTTTGCGCATGGAATTGCTGAAACGGATCAGCTTGGCAAGGGCTTGTTCTTTCCCCTGATCTTTCACATTGGCAAGAATCTTTCTGTAGAAGGTTTCCAAATACAGGGGCACAAGGATCATATGACCTGGTTTCTGTTCTTTCAGTTCTTTCTGTACATAACGCAGTCCGGCAGAAATATACACTTCGCATCCGATGCTTACATGTCCGAGAAGCATAACGGAAGAGCCGAAAGTATGATGAAGCGGAAGAACGCCGACAGTTTTTTCACTGAAATCCATATAGGGAATTACATCGGCGACATCACAGAGAACAGCATGCTGGGAAAGCATAACGCCTTTTCCCTTGCCGGTGGTGCCGGATGTAAATACAAGAAGAGACATAGCTTCCGGATCAACGGGCGCATTATTATACGCATCCGGATTCTCCCCGTACTTCACCCGACCGTTCTCAAGCCATGCGAACAAAGTGTTATCGGCTTCACGGTTCTGCATGTACACAGGCGGACACATAAGATTCACCGCATCTGCGATAGAAGCTGCTTTGTCCGCCAGATCCTTATCGCAGAACAAAAAATCAGCGTTCGCCGAATGGGCAGTATCGGCAAGATCTCCGGCAAGCCAGTCTCCGTCCAGCGGAACGATTACTGCGCCAACAGACAGACCTGCAAAATATGTCAAAACCCAATCATAGGAGAATTTTCCGATCACAACGCAGTGTTTTCCATCACATCCTCTGGCAAGCATTTCCGAGGCAAGGGCACGCACATCATCACGGAAACGGGTAAAGGGGATACGGATCACCTCACCGCTCATCGGTTTTTCTCGGAAAGAATAGGCAGTTCTGTCCGCATATTTCTCGCCTGCCCATTCCACAAGATCGCGCACGCGGGGAAATTCGATTCTTTCATGCAGAACTTCTTTTTTCATGGGGGGATTTTTCCTTTCAAATCATGTATTTACTGTATAATTTATTCCTGCAGTCCCATTGCAGCACACCGTGTGCTGCTTTAATTCAATCGGGAATTAACATTCCCGATTATTTATATTCTCATTCCGTCAAGAAGAATTCCGAAACTGTAGCGGAAATTCCTGACGGCTTCTTCCTTCGGTAAATTGCGTCCTACGGCATCTGCGTTATAACCGCGGCAGAAGCACCAGATCGCATAACTCATCACATCGGAATCCACATCCCGTATATAACGCTGTTCTTTGGCGTAATCGATCAGTTTTTTGATCTCAGCCACCCACCATTCAAAATTTCCCGAGGAATTGGAATCGCTCTCAAATATGTACTGTGTAAAGTGCATTTTTGTATCGTAGGATATTTCAAGGGAACTGACAACAACGTCCTTCACGTATTCAAAGAAATCCTGCGATGTATCAAACTCACGCATGATACTCTGACGGACTTTCATGGAAATATTCTTATACACAATATCCAGCACTTCTTCAATATTGTGGAACCGGTTATAAAACACCCGGTTTGTTATTTCCATTTCTTTCAGAATCTGACGAACAGTCAGCATATGCGCTCCGTGGGTCAGAACAAGGTTTTCCGCTGTTTCAATAATTTTCTGCGACATCTCATCGATGATCAGTTCTATATCTGCCTGTGCCACCACTGCACCTCCCGTTCCAGCACACTGTGTGCTGCTATTATATCATACTATATGTGCTCTGTCAAGCCTCCTGCACCACATTATCTGAAAACCTTTTCAATAAATTTGCCTGCATCTATTGATTTCATGTAAATTATATGATATCATTAATGTAACTATGGCATTCTGTTATATAATCGTATTATTTAATGCGATATACGGATGTTCTCAAGAAAGGATAAGTATCAATGCAGAATTATGTTCTCAGCTGCTGCTCGACAGCGGATCTCAGCCATGAGCATTTTGCTTCCCGCGATATTCAGTATATTTGTTTCCACTACACCATGGACGGTGTTGAGCGGCTGGATGACCTTGGACAGTCTCTGTCCTTCGAAAAATTCTATGCTGCCATGCAGGCAGGGGCTGACACCAAGACATCTCAGGTAAGCGCGGGCGAATACATAGCTCATTTTGAGAAGTTTCTATCTCAGGGCAAGGATGTTCTCCATGTAACGCTTTCTTCCGGTCTTTCCGGCACGCACATGTCTGCCCGCGCAGCGGCACAGATGCTTGCGGAAAAATATCCGGAAAGAAAAATCCGTATTGTGGATTCCCTTGGCGCTTCTTCCGGTTTCGGTCTCATCATGGAAACGCTGGCAGATCTTCGCGACGGCGGAATGGAGATGGATGCTCTTGCTGACTGGATTGAGGAAAACAAACTCAGAATGCATCACTGGTTCTTCTCCTCTGATCTGACGTTCTTCGTCAAGGGCGGCCGCGTATCCAAAACTGCAGGCGCTATCGGCGGTATGCTCGGTATCTGCCCGCTTCTGAACATGGATTTTGAAGGACATCTTATTCCCCGCGAAAAGATCCGTCCCAAAAAGAAAGTTATCAACCGGATCGTTGAAATGATGAAAGAACATGCGGAAAACGGGACGGATTACAGCGGAAAATGCTTCATCTGTCATTCAGCCTGCTTTGAAGATGCACGTGCTGTTGCCGATCTTGTTGAAGCAAATTTCCCCAAGCTGAACGGAAAGGTTGTTATCAACAACATTGGAACAACCATCGGAAGTCACACCGGTCCCGGTACTGTGGCACTCTTCTTCTGGGGCGATAAGAGAATAGACTGACTTTATAAGAGGTATGGGAACATCATGAAGGAAACTGATAATAATGTATCCCGCGATGCATCTGTACAGAATATGCCGGCAAATACCCATCCGGATGAATTTCTGGATGGAGAAATGTTCTCCAATATGGTACGGGGCGGAGCTGCACAGCTCCGTGCAAACGCGGAAGAAGTAAATAACCTCAATGTATTCCCTGTTCCGGACGGTGATACAGGCGATAATATGCGCATGACCATCGAGGGCGGCGTTGCCGCTCTGGATGGTGTGCATTCCAAGGATCTCGCGGCGGTTACGCAGAAGCTTTCAAAAGGCATGCTGCTCGGTGCACGCGGCAATTCCGGTGTTATTCTCTCCCAGTTTTTTGCCGGAATGACGAAAGGATTTGCCAAGCATCAGCGGGCTAATGCTGAGGTAGTCGGTGTTGCCATGCAGGAGGGCGTCAAGCAGGCATATGCTTCCGTAATCACACCGACTGAGGGTACGATTCTCACCGTTGCCAGAGAAGCAGTGGAATATGCGGTCGGACGCATCACAGCGGCGAGCACCATCACTTCTCTTTTCTCAGATCTTATCAAGGAGATGTACAATTCCCTGCAGCGAACCCCGGAGCTTCTCTCCGCACTGAAGGAAGCCAATGTCATCGACAGCGGCGGCGCAGGATTGTTTTACATCATGCAGGGTGCATACAAGATCCTGGTAGGGGAGGAGATCAAGAATCAGGACGATCTGCCGCTTGTACAGTCTCCCACGGTAGATTTCTCCTCATTCGGTGCTGACAGCGAAATGACATTCGGTTACTGCACGGAGCTTCTGCTGCAGCTGATGAACGCTAAAGTGAATCCGGATACGTTTGATGAAAAGATCATCACCGAATATTTGCAGACCATCGGTGATTCCATTGTGGCTTTCAAAACGGACTCCATTATCAAGGTGCACGTACACACCCAGACTCCGGAGAAGGTACTGGAATTCTGTCGGCGGTACGGTGAATTTTTGACAATCAAAATCGAAAACATGAGTGTTCAGCACTCTCAGGTTCTGACCGAAGAAAAATCCGACGAGCAGCGGGAGGTTCCTTCTGCTCCTTCCAAGGATTTCGGAACTGTAGCGGTTGCAAGCGGTGCAGGAATTGCCGATCTGTTCAAGCAGCTCGGTGTGGATGAGATCGTACACGGTGGTCAGACGCAGAATCCTTCTGCGCAGGATTTCCTGGCTGCATTTAAAAAAGTCAACGCAAAAAATATTTTCGTATTCCCCAACAACGGAAATATTGTCATGGCAGCCAAGCAGGCAGCGCAAATCTATGATGCAGGTACTGTTTACGTAATTGAAAGCAAGAATCTCGGTCAGGGTTATGCGGCAATTTCTTCACTGAATTTCCAGTCCGGTGATCCTGCGCAGATTACGGAAATGCTGACAGAAGCCATGTCCCTCGTGACGACCGGATGTATTTCCACAGCTGTCCGCAGCGCAGATCTGAACGGTGTACACATTGAGTGCGGCGACTATATCGGATTTGTCGGAAAAGAAATGTTGGTCTCCGAGAAGGACAAGCTTACTGCCGCGAAAGCTCTGATTGAGAAAATGGGCGGAGATGAGATGTATCTGATCACGGCATTTACCGGCAGTGAAGCCGCTCCTGAGGAAACCGAAGCACTGAGTGATTGGCTTGCCGAAAAGTATCCCGATGTGGAATTCTACACGGTTGACGGCGGTCAGGATGTTTATCCGTTTATCTTTGTTGTCGAATAAAATATACAAAAAGGATTGCCGAATTGCGGCAATCCTTTTTGCATTTTATCGAATTCCATTTGATTTCCGGTACAGCTTCATGCGTTATTTTCGTGCTTACTTACAATATTCTTTGCCCAGAATCCGGATGCCAGCAGGGGGATGGCGATACCCATTTTGATCAGGTCGGTAGCCTGCACAATTGCATAGCATGCAACGACGGGCAAAACAGTAAAACGACAGAGCACTAAAGAAACTACAACAGGAACACACCATGTATAGAGACAGTCGAACAAAAACGTAACCACAGTTTTACCGCCGGATCGGATTGTAAAGTATGCTACATGCACATAGGAATGGACCGGAAGCACAAATCCCTGTACACGAAGCATGGCAGCGGCTATATCGCTTGTGCTGCGCTCCACGTCGTACAGCATGGGAATCAGATCTGCGGTAAGCAGAAGAACGATTCCGATACAAATGTGGATGACTTCCGTGACGAATATCAGCTTTTTATCGATTGCTTTTGCTTCATCAATTTTTCCGGCACCGAGTTTCTGACCGACCATGATGGACACGACGGAACCCATCGCAAACATGATGACGCAGAAAAGATTCCAGGCCGTAGCGGCAATATTCGAAGCTGCAACAACCGCCAGACCGCGGCTGGCGTAGTTTCCGTTGATTACGGTCATACCAAGCGACCAGAGAAGCTCATTCAGCATCAGCGGTGTACCGGTTATGATGATCTGTTTACACAGTGATGCAGGAATACCGAATTTTCTGTATGCACCTTTGATAAACGGATACGCCTCTGCATGACGGTGCGTATAAATAATCAAATAACCGGCTTCCAGAACACGCGCAGTCACTGTTGCGAGAGCCGCACCGGCGACTCCCATTTCCGGGAAGAAAAATGCGCCGTAGATCAGGCAGTAATTCAGCACAAGATTGACAAAGATCGCAATAACGGAGGCGATCATGGGGTGAACGGTTTCCCCTGTTTTCCTGAGCAGACCGGCATAAATCTGTGTAAACACAAAAGGAAGCAAGCCCCATACGGCGATACGCAGGTAGGATTCTGCACATTGCAGTGTAGCCGCCACCGCTTCGGGGGAATTATTCTCATTTTCCAGGAACAGAAGAGCCAGCGAATCGCCCCACAGAAGAAACAGACTGACAGCAGCTGCGGTAGTGAAAATACCAAAATACATGCGGAATCGGAATGTATGCCGCATGCCCTGCCAGTCCCGTGTTCCGAAGAACTGCGCACCGAATATGGATGCACCGGAAAGACCGCCGAATATGGTCAGGTTATATACATTGACAAGCTGATTGATAATGGATACGCCGCTGAGTGGTTCTTCTCCCAGTGCCCCCACCATAAGATTATCCAGAAGGGTAACAAAACTTGTAATGCCCTGCTGGATTACAAGGGGAATCGCAATTGCAAGTACCATGCGGTAAAATGCACGGTCACCGATATACTTCTGTCTGAACAAAGCGAGCATAATAAACCGTCCTTTTCTGAAAAAGCCGCACTGCGGCTGTGAGGGGTATTATACCATATTTATGCTGTAAAAGCAATAGAAATTAAAATGCTGTTTCCTCCTGCGAGGAAACAGCATTTTTGTCAGTCAATATAACCGAGATAATCCATCCAAACCAGGACGTGTGAGGCAAACCCATGATTACAGCTCGCATAAGGCGTGATGTTCTCCCAGATTGTTCCCGTCATCAGTGCCATGTAGTCAAAATAGCCGCGAATATTTTCGTCCAGTTTTTCTTTCTCTCCTGTCATCCGCAGAAGATCGCAGCGCAGATAGTTTCCGATAAATGCATTGGAGGGATGGATTTCTTTCCACTTACCGCTTTCCGCTCTGTCCGGTCCAAAATCGTTCAGAAGGATATTCCAGAGTGTTTTGTCCTCCTCCGGTGTGGCAACGCCGGTAAAGAATGCGTAATACTGACAGGTTTCCGTGCGCTCACCGGAGAGGACTGCCTTTCCGTCCTCTCCGTACACGGAGTTATCGCAGAAGAAATCCCCCAACAGGCTCTTTGCGCGGATTACCTTTTTCAGCGCATCTGCCTCTCTGCCGAGTCCTTCATCCCCGTACAACTCGCTCAGAACTCGCTTGAACTTACAGTAAAGCATATTGGTGGGATAATTGATATCCTGCACCAGATGATTGCATTCGGACCATTCAACAAAGACCCATTTTTCCAGTTTTTCCAGAAGTCCGTCCGCATTTTCAAAGCCGCGGAAGTATGCGAGAAGATCGTACATACGTCCCTTTACTTCATCAATAAACTCACGGTCCCCGGTACGCTCCAGATATTCACCGAGTTCGATGCAGTACCACATCGCCCAGTTGGGAATGAAGTTGCCGTTGGGGTGATCGGAAGGATAGCACATGGGCAGCATGCCATTCGGCAGATCAGCATAGCTTTCCTCCATCATGAAGTTGGCAAGGAAAGCGTGCTCTACCGTACTCTTGCCGGTAAGCATATACTCAACTCTGGAGGTAAAGAAGCTGTCGCACAGCCAGCCTGCCCTCTCTCTGGACGGGCAATCCATATAGATATCCAGTGTGTTCTGGCGGAAGGTCTGCACTGCGGCATCATAAATTCTGCGGATCTGTTCATCCGCTTTGCTGTTCGGTTTACGGATGATTTCAGACTCATTGAAATCCAGACGGATAATACCGGCATACCGAATCTCTGCCGTACCGCCGACGGATGCGATATTGATATATTTATATGTATAGGGCTCCGCTGTGATCAGCGTATACTGCTTTCCGGCTTTCAGACGGTACAGAACAACGTTCCGGCAGGACATCCGGGTATGATCCACTTTGCCGTCCCTGAGTATTTCATCGAATGTCACGCGAAGCATGGTATCAGCAATGCACTTCACTTTCAGCTTAATGAATCCGCTCACATCGGTTTTCATCTCTGCTTCCACAAAGCTGCGGTCAAGCAGAACGGATTTGCCCTGAGGCACTTCTCCGCCGTATGTCAGAATGGTTCTGGCAGCTTCAAACTCGGTAATCACTTCCATTTCATTCATGAGAAAACCGGGATACTTCACGCCGTCGGATTTGAGCGCATGGCTGGGTTCGCATACCATTCCGGCATCATACTCCGCTTTTCCGGCGGAAACAAACCGAACGATTTCTTCCTCGGGAAGTGCCGGAAGACTTATTTCACGTTCGATATAATTCCGGGGCTCCAGAACAGCCAGCGCAGTTTCATCCTTTCCGCTTGAGGATACGGGATCCCAACAGGTAAAATCGTACACCTCAGTAAAGATTCGCTGGAACGAATACCGCTGTACTTTCCGGACACGCTGATCGTATATATACGCCTTCCACGCATCCGAACCTGTCGGAGAAAAGACGGATGAACCGTCGACGAACTCCGCACACAGAAAAGCCTGTTCATCGATCAGATAATAATTACTGCAGTGATATCCGCTGACGAGCACGGATACTTTGTTTTCGGTTTCCGTAAGATACTTGCCGATGGGCAGTTTATCTACACGGTAATAACCTCTGCCTGCACGTGCAGGACCGAAGAAAATAAATGCTCCGTTAATATATACCTGATAGCAGGAATGACCGGCAAGATGCATTTCCGTATGCTCTCCTGCAGATACAGTACATTCAAAAAGGACTGTACGGTTCATTTCACGCATACCGTCCCGAAGCCAGACAGCTTCTGCTTTATGGAATGAAACAGATTTATAGTACATAAAACACCTCGCAAAAATATCCGGCAGTTTATTTCTTCCCGCCGCTTATTATGTACATATGGTATCATGTCATCGGAAACTTGTCAATAGTTTTGGTTAAACAATATCCGGAATAAAAATCCCGCTCTGTCATTGCAGGCAGAGCGGGATTCCGAATGATTATTTTTCCCAGAGGAAATCAAGTTTTTCATGTTCGCCGAAATGCTCTTTCTCCTGCCAGCCGATGTGCAGGACACCGGTTGCATGATGAGCAACGAAGCAATCACGCTTTTCATCGTATTCCCAAGCCACATTGGAGCCCATATACATGGGAGCATTGGATCCGTGTTTTTCTGTGAGATAGAAGCACACCGAGCCGCCTTCAGTAGGATACACAGTAACTTCCGCATCATCCAGTCCTTCCAGAACGATCTTTTCATCGATATTATGATATGACTGGATATTTTCCTGGAAGCAGCGGACTCTTGTACGGTTCTTCTGCCTGACATAGATCCGGCAGTCGGTATGCATGGCTTTTTCCATAGGATAAGTACCGACACTGTCGCTTACGATGAAATCCATTCCCTTGGGCGCAGGAGCACCGTCGGGAGTTGTCATATGCATACGGACCGTGGTATCTTTGGCAAAGCTGTTCAGCCACAGGGCCCCACGGCAGCGGGAGAAGAGGATCAGCGGAAGCTTTGTGGTGATATCGAAGCAGTCAAAGCGCATCAAATAGCCGAATTTCGACATGGAAGCACGAAGAAGTATGGAGGGAACAAAATTCTCTGCAGGATTGCGGTATGCCGGCTTGGAACTCTTGGAGGGAATATGCGGGAACGAGCCGCGCACCCATACGATCTGTCCGTCAGCACTGCATACTGCATAGGTACGTTTCACACCGTTCTGCGATACTTCCGCGCATATATCTGCACCGGGCAATGCGCATTCCTTTACAGCACCGCCGGACAGCAGAGACTGATGAATCAGTTTATTGCTGTAACCGTTGATTTCAGCGGTATCAAGAGGAAGCGAGGTGGTGATTTCCAGATCCCCCTCAATACCGTCTGCAAGTGTCACGCCGATACGCGCACGCATTTCCGCAGAGGCAAATTCCGTGCTGCCGTATAAAATCACCCGTGCACCATGCTCCAGTGCATCCATCAGTGCTTTTTCCAGAGCAGTACCGGCTTCCGGAACAGGCGTTACCAGAATTGTCTTCAAAAGCTTATTCTTATCCGCTGCGATGAAGTTTCTGTCAGAAATGACGGAGTTTACGGGGAAACCGAAATCAACGGCACTCTCAATAAACCAGTCATCCATCATCAGCCTCTCCATCTTTCCCTCACGCAGACCGATGCGGCAGTATTCATCGAAAGGATACACCCATGTCACAAGTCCGGGAGCATCCGGATAATCATTGAACGCACTCAGCAGATGCGGAATGACTTCCATATTACATCTATCGGGCATTTTCCCGAAGGAATCATCGACGGACAGGAAATCCATTGCCCACGGCTTTGTTACGCCGCAGTTCTCATCCAGACGGGCGATGGACAATGGGAGATAAATATCGTGAGGGGAACGTCCGTAGCGGTCAAACCAGGGAGAATTGTGCCACCAGGGATCGTGGATATAATAACGGAACGCATAACCCTTCTCCGGGATTTCCGCAATATGGGACATATATCCCACAAGTTCCAGACCGAAACGGTGATCCAGCGCCGCCCAGGGAGAGTTGGGCGGGGACACCAGATTCTTTACTGCGTAGATATCGTCAATCGGACAGCCGTGCGCGGCGATATCCATACCGGTGGACAGGTTGCTTCCGCGGGTCTCCACGCGTGTATCGCCAATCTCCCGGGTGAAATATTCCCAGAATTCACGGATGCTTTCACGAACCTTTGCCGCGCCCTCAAAATCGTATTTTTCTCCGTCGAAAAGCTCACCTGTCCAGTTCCAGGACTGCAGGGAGAAGCCGAATCCGTTGGAAAGCCAGATATAATCAAAGCCAAGATCCCGTTTCATCGCCATGAACTGGCGTCCGAGAAATTCTCCCAGATGGGTTCCCTCGGGAATACCGTCCGGATATGCGGCATATGCTCTCTTTTCCGCATGCATGCGGGAAGCACAGTGCACCCATCTTTTCTTTCCCATGATCGTTCCGGAGGCAATTTCCGGATGACGTTCGTACTTAAACCAGGAATAGGCGAATTCCGGTCCGGGATCAAACGTTTCCCCCACTTCGATATCCAGTCCGGTCTCTTCATGACCGACTTTCTTCAGGGCGGCGATTATATTCTTCAGATCACCGTAGGTCATCTCCGGCGGATTCTCCATATAGAGAAGCGGGAATTTATGAAGGTTGTAATCTGCCTTATTCTCATCGGGGTTCTTCTTGAGAGAACGATCCCAGTTGCCGATGCCGATGTAGCGGCACCATTCAAACGCATCCTCCATGTTGCCGGTGTATTCGAGTATTTCACTTCCGTCACTTGTCCACAGAAGAATTGCGCATCCGCTGGCATAACGGAGCAGAGGTTTCCATTTTTCAAACAACTCTCGCGCCACAGCTTCACATCCGACGGGAGATTTATCGTATCCGAAAGGCTTTAGACTCAACTCAAAACAGACACGACCTACGTTTGTTTCCACACGGTAATCGTAATGATGCATACCATTTCCTCCGTTTAAAAATTACAGAACTTTTATATGGCTGATCTGTGCCATGCGGGTAAAGATTTCAATCTCGCGGGAACGGTCACCGATTCCGAGGGCAAGATGATGCGTTGGACCGGCTTCGCACCATTTTTCAACGAACTCCGTTACGGGAACTTTGAAGCGGCACTTCGTATTGGTATTTCCGGTCTGAGGAATCGCACCGGGGATGGACTCACCGGATGCGGAGATCAGCTTAAGACTGCCGTCACGAGCCACGGAACAGGAGAGGAGTGAAATCGGTCCGGTTTTCAGATTGAATTCCACGGAAACGCCGGAACCGGATTTGCCGTGGAAACGCTTCAGCTTTCTGAGAATCGGTTTATTATCGCTGATATTGATATTATGCGGTCCGTCATGACCGATCAGAACGATATCATCGCAAACGTCAAACGGATGCAGTTCAGCAAAAGATCCGCCCCCGCCGATACGGTTCATGATCATCATAGCCGCAGCAGTTTTCAGATCTGCCTCACCGGCGAGAGGGATTCCCCGGCTGGTCAGCAGCGAATTGCCGATGATCAGATTGGCAGCCACAGTTTCGTATTCGTTTCCTCCCTCACCTTTATAGAAATACGCAAGTGCGCTGAGTCCGTTATTCTCCACCAGTTTATCCAGTGCCACGGAACAGCGAGCGGCAAGCAGGAGATCATTATCGTGTACATAATCCGTCAGAGGATCGTTGGAGGGATCACATATACGGAAGGTGGATTTGATTTCGTCAATACGTGTTTTTACTTCCGCATCGGTTGCGGCATGAACGTAATCAACCAGTTCACACATTTCCAGCATTTTCACATGAGCACCGAATGTACCCGCGAAAGCGGTTGCATCAGTGTTCATATCGTACATGCCGTCATAGGTGTGTCCGAGATAGCCGAATTTTGCATATTTGAAAGCTGCAAGGGCTGCAATTGCACGTTCATACACACCTACGCGTTCGGCGATTGCTTCTGTATGGGACGCGGTTTCCACAAGATAAAACGGCTTCGCTGCGCCGAGGCGTTCATATACACCGGCAAACTCGGGCATCGAGCAAATATCGTCGTTGCAGAGCTGCATATAGGTAGTGGTTTTGCCGTAATTCAGCTGATCCAGCGGCTGAATGCCAACAAGGATCTGGGGAACATGCAGATATTTTGCAAACGGGAACAGAACGGCAGATGTAATATAGGTTGCCATCAGGATGAACAGTGCATCCAGATCTTCCTTCTGAGCGCGTTTCAGGCAGATCGTGGATGAATCAATATCGTCAGCAAAGCCGAGATCTATCACCTCACTGTCTGCGGAAAAGAACCTTGCAAAGTCTTTTTGTTTCTGCATCAGTTCCTCTTTCAGTCCGTCAAACTGAGGCCAGTATATGAAGTGCCCCATTCCGATCAGTCCGATACGCGGTTTTCTTGTATGTCGCATAGGAATCCTCCTGTTTTTTTCTTTATGGTATCACATTCTCGGCGAATGTGTAAATGGAGGAATCAACCATCACGGTACTTTTCGACCATCTTTCCTCGTTTTTTCGCTCCGATCTATTGACAGTATCCGGATTTGCCTGTATAATGGCATCATGAAGGTATTGGGCAAGGAGGGGATACGGATGCAGTTTTCTGATGTTGATTTTCAGATAGATGAGATTCTGCTGGTACACAAGAACTCCCTTGTTCCCCAATTCAGATGGACCGGCTACCGCGGCGGCCGCAAGATGGACGGTCTGGTTTTCTCCGTCAGCGGAGAAGCACTTTTCGACTTTGGTGAAGAGAGATTCACTCTTCTGCCGGGCAACATGATTTTCCTTCCTTCAAACAGCAATTACACGGTGAAATGCGCAGGACAGGAATCTTTTCAGCATTACACGGTCAACTTCCGTCTCAGAGATATTCATGCCGAGGAAAATGCCTTTTCGGCGGAAATTCTCCGCGGAAACCTGCGTCATATAACGGATGCTTCCCTTTTCTCCCGCTACAGCGGTCATTTTGAGCAGCTGCTTTCCGTATGGCAGGGGAAAAACGCTGGATACATGCTTATGGCAAAAGCGTACCTGTACGAGCTTCTGTATCTGTATCTGACAGATGCGAACCGTTCTCTGCGTTCCCAGAACGGATATGCCCGGCTGCAGCCGGCACTGAAAATTCTGGATACAGCGTACACGGAAAACCAGAGTATCAACGATCTGGCTGAGATCTGCGGAATGAGCGAGACGCATTTCAGACGGATGTTCCACCGGCTGTTCGGTCAGAGTCCGGCAGAATACCGGATTTCAAAACGCATTCTTCACGCAAAGGATCTGCTGACTGCCGGTCAGTACTCGGTGTCAGAGATCGCCCGTGCAACGGGATTTTCCGACCCCAGCTATTTCAGCCGCGTATTCCGCGCACACACGGGCATGTCGCCGGTTGAATTCATGCAGAGATGATATTAATAAATCAAATTTAATTTTATGGAGGCAATTATGCAGGACATTATTCAGGCAGTGGAAAAACACAGAGAGCGGATTCTTGCCGCTGAGCGTTTTATCTGGAAACATCCGGAAACCGGATACAAAGAAGTAGAAACTTCCCGCTTCATGGAGGAATCTTTTATTGAGCTGGGCTATGAGATTGTCAAGCCGGAAAACATTACCGGATTTACCGCCACACTCGATACCGGACGTCCCGGTCCTACGGTGCTGATTCTCGGTGAGCTGGACTCCATCATCTGCCCTACCCATCCTGAGGCAGATCCGGTGACAGGCGCGGTTCATTCCTGCGGCCATAATGCACAGTGTGCGGCGCTTCTCGGTGTTGCGGCTGCGCTGAAAGAACCCGGTATTCTGGACAAGTACTGCGGAAAGATTATGCTCTGCGCCGTACCGGCTGAGGAGCTTCTGGAGATCGGTTACCGACGCAAGCTGAAGGAAGAAGGCATTATCCGTTACTTCGGCGGAAAGAGCGAATTCCTCTCCCGCGGTCTTTTTGACGGTGTGGATATGGCATTCATGGTACACACATCAAGCAGTTATGCCGTGCGCGGCGGCTCCGTCGGATGCATTGCCAAGAATATCATCTATAAGGGACGCGCAGCACACGCCGGCGGAAGTCCCTGGGATGGAAAGAATGCGCTTTACGCGGCAACCTGCGGCATGAATGCCTGCAATGCACTCCGTGAAACGTTCCGCGAAGCAGATCTTATCCGTTTCCATCCGATCATCACCAATGGCGGTGAGATGGTAAATGCGATTCCCGAAGACGTTTATATGGAAAGTTATGTCCGCGGACGCACCTTTAAGGCAATTGCAGAAGCCAACAGCAAAATGAACCGCGCGCTTACCGGTGCCGCTCTCTCCATTGGGACAAACATTGAGATCATCGACATTCCCGGCTATGCTCCGCTTGAAAATGACCGTAACATGATGGAAGTGTCCCGAGAGGCATATGCGCTGCTTTGTCCCGATAAGGAATTCTCTTTATCCAATGCTGTCGGTACGGGAAGTACGGACATGGGCGACCTTTCCTGCATTATGCCGGTTGTTCATCCTTACGCAGGCGGCGGCAGGGGTACCGGTCACGGCAATGATTATTACATTGCTGATCCTGTTGCGGCATGTGTGGACTGTGCCAAGTGGCAGCTTGCCATGCTTCTGATTCTGCTCCGCGACGATGCAGCACGCGCCAAGCAAATCATTGCGGACTTCAAGCCGAAATTTGAAAGTGCTGCTGCGTATCTCGCTTATGTGGACACTCTTGCCACAGACGGAAACCGTATTGAATACAAAGACGGCGAAGCTGTTGTAAGACTGTAAAGTATCCTATCCGAGGATGGATTGAAAGGACATTTTTTATGGAAAATATTGTATTCGGTCCGCTGACATTTCAGATAAGTGATCAACGGACAATCGCTCTCATGCGCTGTTTCTCTCATGATTATTCGGAACGCAGCGGCGATTCCGCTGAATTTTCGCTCTGTGAGTTTGATATTGCCGGCGGCATTACCTCCGGAACGAACCGTATGCGCGGATCTGCGGAGGTCAGGAAGCTGCTTTATGCAGGTCATGAGCAGACCGGCAATGTTCTGCGCATAACGCAGCGTTCCGATATCGTCGAAGTGATTTCAGAATACACAATTTATGACGACACCAATGCGGTACGGGTTATCCAGACGATCCGCAATATTTCCGATGGGGAAATCTGTCTGGAAATGGCAAACACCTTTGGTCTTCGTTTCGGTCACGATATGATTGCCGATCACAAAAAGTATTATTTTCACAAGTTCACCAATGCCCGTTATACGGAAGCGATGCCCGATGTACGCTCCCTCTACGATTTCGGCATGTACTGGCAGAATTCTGTTTTCCGCGTGGAAAACGTAGGCAACATGTCCTCGCCCGAGCATCTTCCCCAGGGAATTCTGGAAAACAGAGAGGAAAGCGATTTCCTCATGTTCCAGATCGAATCCTATTACGACTGGTTTTATGAGATTTCCTTTGTCAGGAACCGTTTCCACCTGCAGATCGGCGGTCCTACGGCACGCCGCCACAGCTGGAACAAAATTCTGCAGCCGGGTGAGGCATACACCACTGTACCGGCAGCGCTTGCCGGAGGAAAATCGCTGAACGGTGTTCTGGCTGAGATGACACGGTACCGCCGGCATATCAAGCCGGACGGATGTGCTGCTGAGAAGCATCTTCCTTCCATTTACAACGAGTACATGCATTATTCCTGGGACGATCCCTTTGAGGAGCGCGTACGCGAGACAGCTCCGTATATTGCAAAGAGCGGCTGTGAATATTATGTTGTTGACTGCGGATGGCACGATGCACGGGAAGTACATTCTACGGACAGCATGTACAAGCTGTTCGGCACGTGGTATGAAGATCGCGGACGCTTCCCGGATGGAATCCGTGCCACAACGGAATATGTACGCTCTCTCGGTATGAAATTCGGTCTGTGGATCGCGCCGGAGGCTGTGGGACATAAAAACAAGAAAATGCTGGAATATTACGGGGACGAATGTTTCTTCCAGCGGAACGGTAAAAAGATCGCCCACGGTACGGAATATCTGCTGGATTACCGGCATCCCAAGGTACGGGATTACATGACCCGTACGCTGGACCGCATGATCGACGAATACGGCTGTGATTACATCAAATTTGACGGATGTCCCAATCCCGGTCCCGGTACGGATCTGAACGCCACTTCCCTCGGTGACGGTCTGGAGAAACAGTCTGCTGCATTCCTGGACTGGGTCAAGGAGATGATGGCGAAGCATCCGGACGTTATATTCGAAGACTGTGCCGGCGGCGGACAGCGCATGGACTACAGTGCGCTCTCCATCTTCCATCTGATCTCCACTTCCGATCAGACGGAATACAACCGTTATCCCTACATTACGGCAAATATTTTCGCATCCGTTCTTCCGGAGCAGGCGGCTGTATGGAGTTATCCCGTTTCCAGGACTGTTTACAATGCCGCAGAAAATGATCAGGCGGTAAACGGACTCGTTTCCCGCGAACTTGTTGTTATCAACATGGTCAATGCGGTTCTCGGGCGTATTCATCTTGCCTCCCGCATTCATCTGCTGGATGAAGAAAAGCAGGGACTGATCCGCGAGGGAATTGATTTCTACAATCGGATTACGCCGGAGAAGATCACTGCAGTTCCCTATCTGCCTAGGGGATATGCACGGTTCGGTGATACTTTTGCGGCTGCCGGGCTGAAAACGGACAAGAAGGTCTATCTTGCTGTCTGGAATCTCGGCGGAGAGCGCCATGTCAAGCTGGAGCTTCCCGAAATTGATGCGGCAGATATCTGTGTGGCATATCCGCGCAATCTTGACACGCATTACTCCTTTGACCGCACATCTGTCACGGTCGATTTCAGTGAGGATGAACAGGCAAGAATTTTTGAAATTACCCTGGCATAAAACATGCGAAACCTCCCCGGAAGTTCCGGGGAGGTTCAAATTTATGTTTCATTTTTTCTTTCATCTGCCAGGTACCGTGTAATGCGCTGGCGGTAGGCGGACGGAGATTCTCCTGTGATTTTGGAAAATGCCCGGGAGAAATAGTGCGGATCGTCAAAGCCCACTGCCGCGCAGACATTTTTCAGAGACATATCCGGTGCATTCAGCATAATTTCCCGTGCGCGGTTGATACGGAATTCTATGATATACTGTGCGGGCGTTTTATCGAATTCGCTCCGGAAGAGGCGGATCAACTGGGATTTTGACAGATTGCTCACGCGGCACAACTCGTCAAGGGCGATCCGACGGGCATAATTCTGCCGCACATACCAGACTGCTTTTTTCAGCGCGGCCGGGACACGGCGAAACTCCGTATAAGTTTCCCGATCGCGCAGCATACGGCAGCTTGCACGGGAGACGATCGAAAGGATCTGGCAGAAATACAGCATCAGCGGCAAAGCGTTATCCGCGCTGAGTCCGTTCAGCAAAGTCTCCATGCTGGCAGCCACATTACGCAGTTCCCCATTCGTATCTGTATAAAGCGGCATCAGGTACAGAGGATTTACGGAAAACAGAGAATCCGTTCTGTTCTTCATCAGCGCCGCTTCCGTCTCAGCACGCAGGCGGCTCACTTCATGTTCTGCTTCTTCAATTTCCAGTTCTCTGATTTTTTCCGATGGAGTGAAATGGATATACATCATTTTGCACATTCCGTCTCCTGCCGGAAAACGGCGGTAGGATTGCGCTGCCGGAATGAGCAAAGCACTTCCCGGGCTCAGTTCATACTGTTCAGAACCCATTTCCACGGAGCATTCTCCCTCCAGGACTACAAGGAGAATGGTATACGGATCCGCCACCTGCCAGACAGTACGGCGGACGACGATATACGCTTCCTCAATCTGCGGGAGTGTTTTTATAGAAAAACTGCTGATCATTACACGCCTCCATGACAATTTTGTCCACCACTTCGCGCATTCTGTGTATTTACAATTCTAACATAAAACTGTATAATTGTAAATAGGAACTGCGGTATTTTCTTTTTGATGTTTTTCCGTAAAAAAACATACTGCATAGTATTATCCGTCAATTTATACTGTCAAGGAGAATAGAATTATGAGCAAACTGAGAGTCGCCGTTATCGGCACAGGTATGATTGCCAACAGTGCACATTTCCCGATTCTGAACATTCTGCGCGAGGAGGGACTTGTTGAAGTTATCGGCGTTGCCGATATTCGTCCAGAAGCTGCGGCAGAGACCGCCAAGCGCCATGCTGTTCCCAACTGGTATACGGATCCGCAGAAAATGCTGGATGAGCTGCACCCTGATTTTGTTGCGGTCTGTACGCCGAACATGTATCACAAAGAATGGACGATCAAGGCACTCCGTGCCGGCGCCCATGTTGCCTGCGAAAAGCCTCTGGCACTGACCGTTGCCGATGCTGCTGAAATGTGGCAGACCGCACGCGACTGCGGAAAGATGCTCTTCCCCTGCCAGTGCATGCGCTGGCGCAACTACATGCAGCAGTCCAAGATTCTGGTGGACAGCGGTGAGCTTGGTGACGTATATTTCTCTGACATCGCTTTTGTCCGCCGCATAGGCGTTCCTACGTGGGGCATGTTCCACATGAAAGAGCACAACTACGGCGGTCCTTTCTGCGATCTGGGTGTTCATCTGATCGATTCTCTGCTCTGGATCGTCGGTGACAAAAAAGTGGAAGCTGTTTCAGGCAGCACCTACACGAAGATAGCCAATCAGGGTGAGGACATTCTTCTCAGCATTGCGGAAAGCGGCGCCTACAGCGGCACTTTCACGCCCCGTCCGTACGATTACCGCGAATTCAACGTGGAGGATTTTTCCACCGGCTTCATGCGCCTTGAAGGCGGCATGAGTGTCAACTTCAAGTTCTCCTGGGCAATCAATCTGCCTACGACCAATCTGGACATGGTGATCTGCGGTGACAAGGGTGGTCTGTCTGTAAACGGCGAAACGCTGTACAAGAATATCGGACGTTATCAGACAGAATGCCGGATGAAATGGTTTGACAACGGTCAGTACAAAGGCGTTCCCTTTGAGCAGCACCGTTACATGTACCGTCATATTCTTGACGTTCTCGCGGGACGCGATGAATATCTGATCCGCGAAGCACAGAATATGGAAGTTACCAAGGCAATTGAATGCTTCTACCGCTCTGCTGAGCTTGGACGCGAAGTCCGTGCCTCCGAGCTGAAAGGATAAGGTGGATTATGATTAAAGCTGTTATAATCGGATTCTCCCACATGCATGTGAATGAGATCGCGCAGTACATCAGCGAGCAGCCCGATTTTACTCTGTCGGCAATCGCTGAGGTCGCCGGAAGCGGTGAGGGGATTCCTCCGCTCCGCTACACGCCTGCATGGAATCTGGCAAATGTAAAAGAAAAATACTGCCGGAACGAATATGCGGATTACCGCGAGATGCTGGATCGCGAGAAGCCGGACATCGCATTCATTCTGACGGAAAACTGCCAGAAGCCCGATGTTGTGGAAGAATGTGCGAAGCGCGGTGTCAACGTCTGCATTGAAAAGCCGATGGCTGTTTCCTATGCGGAAGCGAAACGGATTGAAGCCGCTGTAAAGGCACACGGCATCACTGCCGTTGTGAACTGGCCGGTAATCTGGCGTCCGTATCTGCACAAGCTCTGTGCCGCTGTAGAAAGCGGTATCGTGGGCAAGCCGATCAAGATGCGGTACATAAACGGTCACACCGGACCTCTTGGCAAGGGTGCCCGCCACCGCGGCGTTGCTGAAAGCGCGGAGGAAATGACGGATGAGATTCGGGGACGCACCTGGTGGCACAATGCCTCCCACGGCGGCGGCGTATTCCTCGACATCAGCTGTTACGGCTGTCTGTTCACGCAGTGGCTCATGGGGGACGGTGCGGAAAGTGTACTGGCATATGGCGCTGATCTGAACACTCCCTTCGGTGACACGGCAGACAATGCCGCTGCTATTGTCCGTTTTGCGGATAAGATGTCCGTTATCGAAGGAACCTGGACTACGCCCCGCGCACTGATTCCCTCCGGTCCGATGGTCAACTGCACAGACGGTGTGGTCACCTGCACCGGCGGTGCAGAGGACACTCCCGACGTCAAAGCATACGATATGTTCGGCAAGGAAGTTGCTCTGCCCGAATATCAGCCGCAGGACAGCATGCGCAACATGCCCTGGCATTGGGCTGCTCACGTACAGGAAGGCAAACCGTTTTGCCGTATGGTTACGCTGGAGGAGAATCTGCGCGTAATGGCGATTCTTGACGCTGTAATCCGTGCATCCGCCAGCGGAAAAGCAGAAAAAGTATGACGGGAATTATTGCGGATATTCAGCGTGCATCCGTCCATGACGGTCCCGGACTGCGCACGACGGTGTTTTTCAAAGGCTGTCCTCTGCGCTGCAGTTGGTGCCACAATCCGGAATGCATCTCCCCGAAGCCTCAGACACTGTTTTATCCGGACAAATGCATTCACTGCGGCGGATGTGCACAGGGATGCTTTTCCGGGGCACGTGTTCTCTGCGGGAAGATCATGGACACAGATACGGTTCTCGGCGAGATTCTCGCGGACAAAGATTACTATGGGACGGAAGGCGGTGTTACGTTCTCCGGCGGCGAACCGCTTCTGCAGGCGGATTTCCTGGCAGAGCTGACTGACGCATGTATTGCCTCCGGAATCCGGTGTGCGATGGAAACGTCGCTCTGGTTCTTCCGGGAGGATATTTTCACCCGCATGCAGCTTATAATGGCGGATCTGAAAATCTGGGACGGCGAAACCCATCGCCGATACACGGGTGTGTCCAATGAGCGCATCAGGGAGAATTTCCGTCGTTTGAATGAGCTTGGTATTCCGATTATTGCCCGTACGCCGGTGATTCCGGAGATCAGCCAGGGAATTCCGGAGATTTCAGAATTTCTCAGAGGACTTGAGAACGTGAAAAAGTATGAGCTTCTTCCCTATCATCCGCTGGGCAATGCAAAGCTGACGGCACTGGGAATGGGATCTCCCTCTTTCACCGTACCGGATAAGGAACTTATGAAGGAGTTAAATCAACATGTATTCATACGCTGACAGACTGCGCGCCATGCGTGAGACGAAGATCCGTCACACGCTGGAAAAGCGCAAGCAGAACGGATGCACGGATCTGGACGATTTCGGCACGGTGCCGCTCTCGCCCGGTTACTGTGTCATTCCGTGGTACAACAGTGAAAACGGCAGTTTTTACGGGCTGGACGGCATGGCGGAGAATTTTGTCCGCGTTATCGGTGCACATGAGCCGTATATTGACAAGAATGAAATGCTCTGCGGACGCTGGCGTGACATGCTGGTCAACTATCGCGGCGATCTGCATTACATGCCTGACTGGCTGAAGAATAATCTGAAGAATCTGGAATTTATCCAGAAAGGTGCCACCAATCAGTGGAGCAAGCGCTGGGACGAACAGCGTTTCCCCTACGATCATCTGAAGCCGTGGCATGTGAAATACAATATCACCAGCGGTATTGACAGTGATGCGCATTTCGCATGCGATTACCGGATCGGTTTTGCGCTCGGCTTCGGCGGTATGCTGGAGAAGATCCGGAAGTACCGTGCGGTAAATCCCGACAAAGCTGCTTTTTATGATGCAGAAGAACGCTGCGTCAACGCAATTGTGGACTTTATCCAGCGGCACATTGACCGACTTCACACTATGATCGCTGAGGAAACAGACCCCGCTGTTCGCGAAAATCTGAAAACAATGTGCGAGACCTGCGAAAATGTAAAACTCGGGGCTCCGGGCACTTTCCGGGAAGTCTGCCAGTGGACTGCATTCTTCAACTGTGCTGCACGCATTTACACCCGTGACGGTGCGGGATTCCAGCTGGATACGCTTCTGCTTCCCTATTATGAGAAAGATGTCAAAGACGGAATTCTGGATGATGAAACGGCGAAATTCCTCATTGCCAATCTTCTGCTGATCGATCCGCATTACTATCAGATCTCCGGTGTGGATGAAAATGACCGTGATGTCACAAACCACCTCTCCTATCTGATTCTCGACGCGGCGGATTCCATCAACATCTCCTGCAATCTGACTGTACGCGTCCATGACAACTGCGATCCGGCGTTTATCCGCAAAGCGGTCTATTATCTGTTCAAGAACAAGAACGGCTGGCCCCGTTTTGCCAATGATGAAGCCCTCTGCAGCGGATACATGCGCACGGGTGCCGACAAAAAGACAGCCCGGGAGCGCATTGCCGTAGGCTGCCATTGGATGTGCGTACCGGGCCGGGAATTCCCCATGAACGACACGGTGAAAATCAACGTTGCCAAGGTTCTGGAAGAAGCTCTGAAGGATATGCGCGGTGAAAGCGATAAATCCACAGAAAAGCTGTTTGCGCTTTACGAGGCGCATCTGACAAAAGCTGTGGAAATCACTGCGGCGGGCATCAATCATCATCTGGATCACATCGCGGATGTTACTCCGGAGCTGATTATGAATCTGATGATGCACGGGACTCTGGAAAAGGGAGAAGACATTTCCCGCTGTGCGGAGCTTTATACGGTCGGTATTGACGGCGCCGGTCTTGCGGTTGTTGCCGATTCATTCGGCGCACTGCAGGCGCGCATTGAAAATGAACATCTGCTGTCCTGGGAGGATATGTACGCCGCGCTGGACGATAATTTCGCCAATGAGCGTACGCGCGCTATGATGCAGTCTGCCCCCCGTTACTGCGGCGGAAACACTGTTTCGGATGCTTGGGCGAAGCGTCTGACCGAAAGCTGGGTACGCATTGTCCGCGCACAGGCGATGCCGGAGGGACGCCAGATGGTTCCCGGCTGGTTCAGCTGGTCCAGAACGATCGAATACGGTTCCAAGGTTGGTGCTACGCCCAACGGACGCCGTGCCGGTGAGCCGATCTCCCACGGTGCGAATCCGAATCCGCATTTCCGGCAGGATGGTGCTGTCACAGCGCTCGCCGGCGGTATTGCGGCAGTTCAGTGCGGCTGGGGCAACACGGCTCCGCTGCAGCTTGAGTTTGATCCCCAAATCACAGTAGAAGAAGGCGGCGTTGAGCGCGTCACGGAGCTGCTTCTCTCTCATTTCCGGCAGGGCGGAACGTTGATCAACATCAACATTCTGGATGGTGAAAAGCTGCTTGCGGCGCACAGGGATCCCGATCTGTATCCGGATCTGGTAGTCCGCGTTACGGGATTCACGGCATATTTCGCCAGCCTTTCCCCCGCATTCCGTCAACTGGTTGTCAACCGTTTTCTGGAAGGAATCTGATGGATATACAAAAACGCGCTTGCAAAGCAAGTGCGTTTTTTCATACTTTTATTAAACATATCTGCCGTTTTCAAGGTCACGGATCACTTGGGCTATCGCATGTTCTTCATTACTTACGGTTACATAATCGGCTGCCTCACGGGCTTCAGGACATGCATTGGCGACGGCTATACCGAGTCCGGCTGATTTAAACATGGAAATGTCGTTATTGTAATCGCCTATGGCGACGGTTTTACTCATATCCACATGCAGATACTGTGCAAGTTTTTCGATTACCGTTCCTTTACCGATTCCTTTCGGCAGAATCTCAAACAGCGTTCTCTCAGAGCGGATAAAGTCAAACTGATCTGCCAGCGGATGTGCGCCCAGCGTCCGGGCAATCTCTCCGATCGTCTCCCCGCTTTCGCTTCCGAAGACAATTTTAGCAATCGGCTCTTTTACCTCGCGGTATGGACAGACGAGATTCGGCAGACGTGTCACTTCTCTGAAATGCTGCATGGTCTTATTTTCCCGACAGAAATATGTTTTATAAAACGTATTGACCTGAATACCCACGTCGGAAAAAGCATCATCTATGCACTGTATCAGCTCTGTAACCGCCTCCGGCATGGTGCTTGTCCATATATATTTCTGATTAGCATAGTCGTACAGACCGCCTCCGTTCACACATCCGATAGGCGCGTTCGGGTGTATTCTGTCATGAATCTTCGAGACAAAAAACGGCATACGTCCTGTAACGAATGTGAAATAACCGCCTTCGCTTTTGAAGTAGTCGATTGCGTACAGATTCTCGTCGGAAATGGTTTTATCTTTTCGCAGAAGCGTTCCGTCCAGATCTGTGCAAAACAAAAAACCGTCAAAAATCCCCATATGTATCTGTTTCCTTTTTATTATCTGATTCTTTATCGGTCAGTGTTTTTTTGAATTCTCTGGGTGACACGCCGATGCATTTTCTGAACACGGATGAAAAATACAGCGGATCGGTAAAGCCAGAAAGGAACGCTACATTTTTCACAGAATCGATCCCGCGTTCAAACAGAGCCACCGCATATTTGATACGCAGAGTACGGATATAATCCGAATAGTTCATCCCCATTTTCTGTTTGAAGAGATGGGAAAGATATTTTGAATTATACGAAAGTTCCTGAGCAACGGACGTGATCGTCAGCATGGGATCGGAGAAATTCTCCTCGGAAATCTCCACGATCCGAGTAAGCAGATCATTCTGCAGCGGATTTTTCACACTGAGACGGGAGAATGTATACAAAAGCATACTCTCGGCGGCAAGATCCACATTCTGTCCGGAGGCACTTGCCAGGCTCTCATTCCACATGGGAATGAGTCCTGCAAATCCGGTAAAGACGCGGTTTTGCGGCGTGATACCGAATCTCCTGAACAACTCCCCGCTTCTGACTCCGCTGAAATCAATATACATATAGGCAGTTTCCTGCTGTGTCTGCGCACGGCAGCTCTCGCACTCAAATCCGAACACCAATGTGCCGGGAGAATACGGTACAGTTCTGCTCTCCAGCAGAAATTCCCCATCGCCCTGTGTCACCAGAATCATGCGGTGTTTCTTCAGTGTCCAGGTATTCCGGATTATTTCCTGATTCGATTCAAGTACGAAGCAGGAAACCGTCAGCACATCTTCAGCGCGGGCATCTATGAATTTGCATATATTTCTGTCCATGTTCGCAGTGCCTCCCGTTTATTCCTTTATACTATACATCATTTCACCGGCAAAAGCAAGTGATTGCGGTTTTTTTCGATATTTTCATGGGAATTATCTATTATACGATATGTACAGCGATTGATTTTAAGGAAATTTTCAAAAAAATATCACTAATATAATGACAAAAAGGCGGATATCTGATATAATTAATTTATACACACATCAATCTCCAAGGAGTGCATCATGTATCTGAAAGACACACATAAAATATGGCTTGCCACCGGTGAAAACCGCGTTTATCTGGAACCGTCCATGGCAAACCGGCACGGACTTATTGCAGGAGCAACCGGTACAGGTAAGACGGTCACACTGAAAGTATTGGCTGAATCATTCAGCGATATGGGTGTTCCGGTATTTATTGCCGACATCAAGGGCGATCTTTCCGGTATGTGCACACCCGGAAAGGAAAACAAACACATCCGCCGCAGTATCGACACGATGGGGCTTGACGGATTTGACTACTGCAAATATCCGGTACAGTTCTGGGATGTGTACGGCAAACAGGGACTGCCTGTACGGACAACAATCTCCGAAATGGGCCCGGAGCTTCTGTCCCGGCTTCTGGGGCTGAATGATACGCAGAGCGGTATTATGCGTATTGTCTTCCGCATTGCGGACGACAAGGGGCTTCTGCTGATCGACCTGAAGGATCTTCGGTCCATGGTGCAGTATGTAGGCGATAATGCCAAGGAATACAAGCTGACATACGGCAATATTGCGCCGCAGTCTGTCGGTGCGATCCAGCGTGCTCTTCTGGCACTTGAGGATGAGGGCGGCAATATCTTCTTCGGTGAGCCGTCTCTGGATCTGTCCGACTGGGTAGACTGGGATGCCGATGGACGCGGCATGATGAATATTCTGGAATGTGCTGAATTGTTCCAGCATCCGCTGCTTTACGGAACGTTTCTTCTCTGGATGCTCTCAGAGCTGTATGACATGCTGCCTGAGGCAGGCGATCTGGATAAGCCGAAGCTTGCATTCTTCTTTGATGAAGCGCATCTTCTCTTTGACGATGCACCGAAGGCGTTGATTGAGAAAGTAGAACAGGTTGTGCGTCTGATCCGCTCCAAGGGTGTCAGCGTATGGTTCATCACGCAGAATCCCACCGATATTCCCGACAGTGTTCTGGGACAGATCGGCAACCGTGTACAGCATGCGCTGCGTGCCTACACCCCAAACGATCAGAAAGCGCTGAATGCGGCTGCACGCTCTTTCCGTGTGAATCCTGCGTTCAATACGGCGGATGCTATTCAGGCGCTTGGAGTCGGCGAAGCGCTGGTCTCCGTTCTGGACGGTGACGGTGTTCCATCCATCGTAGAACGAGCCAATATTCTGCCGCCGCGAAGCAGTATGTCTGCTGTGGATCCGGTTCTGCTGCAGAGTGTGGTTCTTGCCAGTTCCCTGCGTGACAAGTATTCCAGGGAAGAGGATCGTGAATCCGCTTACGAACAGCTGAGTGAGGAGCAGGAAAAGAAAGAGAAACAGGAAGAGCTTGACAAAGTAATCCGGGAAAAAGAAGCTGCTCAGAAGAAATCGTCGTCCACGCGCCGCAAATCCACCATACTGGAGAAGACCCTTTCCAGCACTGCCAACACCATCGGACGGGAAATCGGCAAGAAGATTGTCCGCGGATTCTTTGATACATTTCTGAAATGATCTTTTACGCAGGTGATATCAGGTGCCTGTCTCAGATTGAAGCTAATATAAAAACGCACAGCTGTCGGAGCTGTGCGTTTTTTCTGTTATGCGTTACTCAATCCAAGTCCACGGAGATCTGCCAGTTTATTATTCTCCTCCGCATCATACAGCGCCCAGATTACGCGCAGCCCCTGCAGGGCTGCTCTGCCGCTGGTGAGAGGTGTTTTATCCTGCAGAACGCATTCTACGAAGTGCTTTATCTCATGCTGTGTTTCCTTGGATGTAGCGCCGTCCCGTTTCCAGACAACATTATAGGACTGCTTCTCCGTTGCACCGCCGGGTTTATGCTCACCGCTGCCGCTGTACACACGGACTTCACCGGTATTATGCTCATATTCAAGCATGGCTTTTTCCGTCTGGATCTGGAAATCATAGGCAAGCCGGGTACCTCTTGCGCCCCAGGTTGCTCCGTGATAACCAACTGAGCCGTTGGCGAATTTGATTGTCACGGCACTGGTACCCTCGCGGAGCATCCACGGTGTACCGTTACGCGTTCCGAAATGCGCACCGTTTACGGGATCCCCCAGGAACCAGAGCATCAGATCGATATAGTGACAGCCATGGCTGAACAACTGTCCGCCGCCCAGTCTTCCGGTGAGAAGCCAGTTGGATTCCTTATCATCATATTGGAACTGTGCACCGGTAAGCTGTTCCGTCCATACGGACATCTGGATAATCTCCCCGTATTCACCGCTGTCCATAAGTTCTTTCAGTTTCTCAATGCCCTTCCAGAACCGCACGGGATAGGCGCACATGAGTTTCAGTTTACGGCTCTCGCAGGTTTCTATCAGACGCAGGCATTCCTCTTCTGTATTGCAGAGCGGTTTTTCCATGAGGATATGCTTATTGTGCATCGCAAAGAACATACCGCACTCAAAGTGCAGATCATGAGGCAACGCGATCATAACAGCATCCACATAGTCTGTCATTTCGCGGAAATTGGTGAACACGGTGGGATTATTGCCCAACTCCTGTGCGACCCTGCGTGCTTTTTCTTCGATAATATCGCACACTGCCACAATTTCCACGTTATCTACATATTTGACGCCCTTCACGTGAGTTCCCATCATTTTGCCGCATCCAATAAGTCCAAGTCTGATAGTATCCATACTGTATCCTTTCCGCTGCGCTGCAGCTGAACGGCAGTGATCTGCTGTTCTTGACTTTTTTCGTTAAATGGATTATAATAATGCTGACTGCCAGCCGTCCGCATCACTGTCACTATTGTAGCACAGTCATGCGTCGGTGTCTATAGACAATCAGGCAAAAATTTGCACAATCGGGTTAAATTCATCGGATTTTATGTGCAGGAGGCGGAAGAAGATGTATATCAGCAGCGATTTTCCGGCAACTTTTACCGTTGAGGGAATCTTTTCCGTTCTGCTCCACACGTTCGACAGGCTTCCACGTTCAGGTGGGGAAGCCCACGATTTTCCCGAAATAATCTACATACTGCGCGGCAGGCATACTCTGTATGTGGACGGAAAGGAATACGCTCTGTCCGCGGGACAGATGATGATATATGCGCCCGGGGCGTTCCACGAGGGAAAAGACATCACCGGGGCTCAGGCTTATATTCTCAGCTTCAAAGTCGGGGCCGGCTTTCTTGATCCGCTGTACAATCGTGTGATCACACTGAACGAGGCACACAGGCAGCTGTTCTGCCGCATCATGGAGGACGGTCAGCGCTGTTTCATGCGCACTTCTCCGGGGCTTATGATCAGAGAAGGAACGGATACCTCCGTTCTGCAGAGGATGAAGAAACAGCTGGAATTTTTTCTCGCAGATATTCTTGTTGAATATGCAAGGCAGATAAACCGGGAGATTCCCGCCGGATGGGATGCTGATTTTGAAAAAGCTGTCCGATATCTGCATGAACATATCTGTCAGCCGCTCTCGCTGGAGGAGATTGCGTCAGGATGTTCCATGAGTGTTTCCAAGCTGAAAATGCTGTTCCGTGAGATGAGCGGATGCGGACCTGTCCATTACAGCAACGGACTGAAAATTGAGTATGCAAAACAGCTCATTGCGGAAGGTGATTTGAATTTTACGGAGATTGCCGAAGCGCTTGGATTTTCCTCGCTGCATTATTTTTCCCGACTGTTCAGAAAGACAGCCGGAATATCCCCTTCAGAATATGCACGCACATGCCAGAGCAGTAAATAACAGAAACCGCAGGAAAATTCATTCCTGCGGTTTGCTGTTATCACTGAACAGGCGGGATCATCCAGCCGTATTCGCCGATAAGTACCTGGCTGAGACCAAGGGAAATAAATGCATCCGGATCTTTTATCCATCCGGCACTGCCGGCTGTAATGCGCATTTTGAACGGGCGGGCTTTTTCAAGTCCGAAGTTTCGCAGATCAATATGGAGTCGCCAACCGTTCGCAAGTTTCTCCTTATTGGCATACTTTTGCAGTTCTGCATTCCACTTATCGCCGAAGATGGAATTATATAATTTTGTGTCCTGTTCGCTTCCGAATTTCACGGTTCCGTCCGGATGAATTGCGATTGCCGGATTCGGAGTAAAGAGCTGATACTCCGGACAGATTCGGAACACGGTTGGTGTCTGTGCACACAAATCCAGAGTCAGTTCCGTTCCACTGACTGCACCGCGGAACTGTGCACCGGTACCGATCATCTCCCAGGGGGCGGTTTCGATATCGCTGCTCAATTCATAGCGGGCACCGTCCCCCTCTCCGAGGTAATAGGCAAGCGGTGCTTTTCCATCAGCAATGCGTGCGCGGACACGGGGGAATTCCTCTGCAAGCAGTTTTTCAAGCTGGGCAATGCGATCGAGAATTTTTTCCGTGAAGAATTTGTAGCCCTCTCCCTCGGAATGATAGCCGAGACGCCCGTCCTCTTCGCAGAGCGGGATCATGGCACGGCTGTTTTCTATTTCTGCGTATACCAGCGTTTCCATGGACTTCAAGATTTCCCAAGGATTTCGCTGCTGTGTACCGAGTTCATCACGGAGTTTATAGAATGCAAGAATATTCCGACCACCGCTGAAGAGAATGCCGATGGCTTTCGCTACAGAGATCTGTTCGGTCATATCTTCCCCTGATGCGGAAAGGGATGTCAGGGCGGCAAGTCCTTCCGCCCATGCTTCACACATACCGTTCAGGAGCGTAAGGGCTTCATCCAGTGTATGTCCCTGCAGCAGGCTCTCGCCGATTCTGTCGCCGTCGATAGGATCCAGCGTCTGCCAGGTACGGGGGAGTTTATTATTCTTCGGTTCCAGATACAGCTTCCAGACAACGCTGTCATGCATGGGTCCGTAATAGCTGAACATGATGTTCATAGGGTACATACGGTAGGATTTTTCAAAAAGCTTCCAGGCGAGTACAACCTGCGAGGCTCTGGAACGTCCCCAATAGATAGCCGCAAGCGAGGTGAGGAATGCATCCTCATCTTCGTATTTCTCCACAAACGCCAATTCTCCGGCAGCTTTACTCATCATGGAGGGATAATTGCCGAAGTACCAGCACTGCATTACACCCTCCACACCGTATGCACGGGCTGCTGCATATTTCTTATAGATAATTCCGGGCACGGGGATATAGGGCACGCTGGCGATCTCGTGAGAACAGCACACCTGCATTTTGGCAAACATATGCTTGCCGCACTGCTGTGCTTTTTCTGCGGTAACGGTAAACAATTCAGACGGTCCGACATAGGAAAGCCAGTAATCCACGCACTGACGCATGACACCAAGCTGCTCCTCGTAGCCCATATCATCAAAATTCTGCATCAGCATAACATCCACGGGAGCACGCTCCACATAATCAAGGATATCGCTATACTCCCATACGCGGTGTCCATATGTCCAGCTGATCACTTCACAGGCGGGATTTACGCTGTGCATGCCGGAGCGCAGTGCTTCCACGTCATCGGCAAGCAGCTGACCGCTGCATGCGGCAGGACAAGTGCCCTTCGGGCATTGACGATTCTTGACAGATGCGCAGGAAGTCGGGCGTTCGCCCATGGTGATACTGATAAATCCACGGATTCCGGGAGCGTTCTCCAACAGCCGTCTGCCGGCTTCATAGACAAACTTCTTTCCTTCTTCGGATTCCACGCAGATACAGTGATGCTTTACCGGCTCTGCATCGCGGGCAACAAGCGGTTTATATGTTCCGGTGGATACGCCCTGAATTTCCGGGCAGTTTGCAAAATCATTTTCCGGCATGGATGTCGGTTCGATAGCAAATACATACACACCGATACCGTACCGGGCGCATTTCTCCACGACACGGTTCAGTTTTGCGACGCGGGCATCTTTGCCCTTGCCCCACGACGGAACAAAAGAGGAGTCAACAAGATCGGAGAAACGGGTATAGATCCACACGCCGTTGACGCCGTCGTGCATGAGACGGTTCAGATATTCGTCAGGGTAGTAATCGATTTCATCGGACAATTCGTCGCCGTATTTGGGGGCGCGATTGATGGGACTGAAGAAACAGCGTGTAATCCTGGAACGGATCACTGCATGGCGTTCTGTAACGCCGGGCATAAGATACGGCGCTTCCGCACGGCGGAGTTCATCCTCCAGCCACACAAGCGCGCGGCGGATTCCTTCGGTATCACCGCTGATCCGGATTCCATCCGAGGATATTTCCGCTTTCCAGGATTCAGTGCGCTCTGTTGCTGTCAGGGTAACGAATACGGGATATCGACTGCCCTGTATATGATAAATCTGCAGAAAGCGGTTCAGGGATTCCCAGGAAGTCTTCAGAATGTCATCCGGACATTCTGTCGCCAGATACATGCCGGAGGCATCGATTTCACCTGGCTCCACCGGGCGTTTGCCCCAATCCGTCGGAGCGTTCCGGTACATGGGGATTTTTAATTCTTCGATAAAGGTAAAAGGCGGCTGTTTGTCAAAAAAAGGATCCAAGCGGGGCATTATGCTATTCCTCCCTAATCAGTATCTTCCGTAATTCTGGATTGCTGCCATAACGGTACGCATACTTGTCAGAAGCGAGCCGTTATTGATGGAACCTGCGGTGCTCAGATTCAGACCGCGGGCATCGTTTTCCCGCGCCATTTCACAGTCGCGCTTTACTTCTGCGATAATATCTGCTTCGTTATTGCGCATGAAGGTGAACGGTGCCAGTTGTCCGTCAATACGTGTATGCGGCATATATTTCCGGATATGGGAAACGGTTACGGTTGGACCGAAATTGCAGCCTGTCAGATGCAGGCGGGCAAGGATCGGCACAAGGTGACCCATCGCAGAATCGGAATGCTGGAAACGGTTATCATCCGGATTCGGAGAAACACGCTCAAAGACGGATTTCAGAATGGGATAGCCGAACGCTTCATACATTTCGGGAGTCATCAGGTTGCTGTCATCGTCATAAAAACTGAATCCGTGGGAGAAATTCTCTTCACTATGCCCGGATTCCTCGATGAAGATACTGATGTATTCATGCACAACGCGAAGGATCGTCTCGGAGAAACGACGGAAAAGATCAGGATTATCATAGTAAAGGAACAGAAGATTTTCGGTACCGTATACAGAGGATGCCAGTGTTACGGGACCGCGGATACTTTTGAATTGCCCGGGACGTTTTCCATACTTCTCATAGAGACGCTTCTTTTCAGACTCCCAGTTAGCAGGCAGAATGAAGGAGCGCAGATCCAAATGATCGATCTCATCCAGTTTCTTTGCGAGGGATTCTTCATCGGTAAGCGTTCCCTTCAGCCATGTTGTCTTTCCGTCAAACACATACTGACCGCCGAAAACTTCGCCGATCTGGCGGAACGCCGGGAAAAAGCTGTCTGCGGGAGCAGGAGGATTTTCACGCAGGAGTTTGCGTCCCACTATCTTCAGCGCTTTTTCGTTGTAACGCTTATTCAGCTCCAGTCTGCGCTCGGGCGGTGTATAGCCCCATGGTTCGCCCTCTTCTCCAAGTTCGGCGAAGACGCATTCATCACTCATACGGATGCCCAGCGCGACCTGCGGGGCCTCTTTGGAAAAACAGTTTTCCCTATGTGCCAGTTCATCATCTTTCCAGAACTGTTCGATATCCAGATCCAGCATAACAACCTCTCACAACCTGTATTTTTTATATTATATCATTTCCGTATTGCAAAAGCAATGTCTTTCGGAGGATTCTGGATGTTTTCAGCTAAAAATCTCTTCTGCAGTGCAGCCTATATATGGAAAGTGAGAGGAATCAAACCTCTCACTTTCGTTTTTACTTGATTTTCACAGTTACCTTACCGGTGTAAGCATAAAGTACAAGATCTCCCTCTGCAATATCCTCCTCAATCAGATATGCTACCTTCCACTGGTTATTACCGAGATATTCACGGTATATGATCTCGCTGCTGTCGGCACGAGATTCCGGCTTTCTGTCAACTACGGTATCAGGCGGGGAGATAAAATCGATTATGCCATCTGTAACCGTGTAGCTGTAAATATCGTACCCGTTTACACAGGCCTGAAGCATTCCCTCACGGTCTTCTTCGTCGAAGCTCTCAAAATTGAGTTCCGACATCGTCATCGTAACAACGACCAGCTTTTTCTGCGACAGGACGGTGTCACCAAACTGCAGGTTCCAATGATTGCCTTCCCGAACGATAAGCTTCTCCGTGCGATTGTATGGAATAAGATTTCCCGCATCATCGACAAATTTGTTGACAAAATCCTTCCGGAGGATGCATCCTGGTTTCAGTACATTGATGTTATCGAAAAATTCGGCTTTATTTACAGTAATAGTGTACAAGTCGGTGGCGGCACGCCTCGACTCACCGATTTCGATAAGATCTGTCTCATAAACCGGATCTACTTCATAATAGTACACCTTCTGTTCATCATTGCCTGAAGTATCGCCCACCTCATTTATAATCGGAAGTGCAAGAAGAACGTCGGTCGTTTCTTCAACGGTCATCGTAGAAACAAGCGTGGTCAATTCGTCATCTGTGATACCGTAGCTGACCCACAGCTTCAGAACAAGTTCTTCTTTTTCAAACAGAATAAAAGCAGTACGGTTATAGTACGCGGCATCACTGTTTGAACCAATCACAAACATGGTTTTTCCGCCAACATCGATCTGTTTTGCTTCATCTCCACCGCCAATAATCTGATCAAGGTCGCTCCGGCGCAGATCGATGCCGTTGATGGTCATGGAACGGGAGCTGTCTTCGCTGTAATACTTACCGTTTGTGTTTTCTCTTTCGCGCATATCGGAGGGCAAATCGGGGATATTCAGGCGGATACTGATTTCGCCTTCTTTTGCATTCCAGCTTCTGACAGGCTTTTCCTCAGCATCATCATTCTCACCGGTTTCATTCAGACTTGCGTGAATACGAACTTCATCACCGTTCTGCTCCATGCGGAAGTCGATCCATTGTACTGCAGCATATACGCTGACTGTCAGCACAGACAAAATAGCGACAGAAGCTATAATTTTGATTGGGATACGGGTATAGAAGCAGTTTTTTTTCTCCGCTTTGAGAGTTTCTTCACGCCGCAGAGCATGGAGTACCGTTTCTTTACGTTCAGTGTAAGATTTTGAAAAGATATGTTTATCTCTCATGGTGTCTCTCCTTTTTCAGATTTATCGGTGTCGACTTCAAGAATTTACGAGCACGCTCACACCGTTTTCTTACAAGATCTTCGCTGATCTTCAGTACGGCTGCTGTTTCCCTGATATTTAGCCCGTCAAGAAACAGACACCGCATAACGGAGGCGTACTTGGGTGGAAGATCAGATATCAAGGACAACGGCAGGTTCACAAGTGTTTCTTCTTCCGATATAATCGTATTTTCGATAGCTTCATCCATCTCCACACAGTGCTCCCGCTGCTTCTTTTGTCGGCGATATATATCCAGAGCAGTACTGTTTACTGTTTTGTAGACATATCTCCGAACTGCAGCAGAATTGGGATCCACAATCTTTTTTCGATTTCGTATCAACCTCAGAAATGCTTCATGTACTGCATCTTCCGCAAGATATTCGTCATGCAATATCTTGTATGCTTCGAAATACATCGGCTGTTCGTAAAGCCTGTACAGCACGTCAATTATATCCTCGTTTGTATATGGCATACTATACTCCTTTCCCTGTTTTTTCGTCCGGACATTAACCATAACGATAAAATAGGTGGATTTGTGACAAAGCCGCAAGAGTTTTTTCCGCATATTCTTTTGGGTATATTATAAAAAGCCGCAAATCGCGTGATTTGCGGCTTAAGTAAATGATATTGGCAGCGCAGCGGGGATTATTCTTTACAATTCAATTTCAGTACGGGCGATAATATTATCCTGCAGTCCTTCTGAAAGGGCTGTGAAATAATCGCTGTAGCCGCCTACGCGGACGATGAGATTTCCGTGGTTTTCCGGATGGATTTTTGCATCGAGAAGTTCTTCATGGGAGATCGCGTTGATCGAAAGCTGCTGACCGCCGCCGGCAAAATAGGTTTTTGCCAATGCGATAAATGCCTGCTGACCGCGCTCTGTACCGAGAATGCTCTTTGAGAACTTCATCTGCATGACGTTGCCGCTCTTGGCAAGCGACTGATCTGCGATAAGCACGGAATTGAGCAGAGCTGTAGGACCGTTTTTGTCACAGCCGGGTACTGCACCGATACTGTCAGCGAGGAGAGATTCGCCTCTCTTTTTTCCGTTGGGCAATGCGCCGATCGCTCCGCCGTATGTGGCAGCGCGGGAGAAGGTACTGCATCCACCGCCGAACTGACCACCGCGATACGGATGCTTGGTCAGCAGATATCCGTAGAAATGATCGGTGACATTCCGGTAGATTTCATCCACATAGGCACAGTCGTTGCCGAATTTATCAAAACTCCTGAAGTCGCGGTACATCCCGTCCCAGCCCTCGAAGTTATTATCCAGCGCATCCATCAGATCCGTCATGGAATATTTATGGGTATCAAAAACAAAATGACGTACTGCTGCCAGAGAGTCCACAGCATCTGCAAGTCCCTCTGCCAGAATCTGCGCACCGGCATACAGGGGACCGCGGTTTTTCATATCAGCACCGCGCTCGATACATCCGAGGATCAGGTTGGAACGGTGGGGATTGGGGGCAATGCGGGACATGATCTCCTGAGTACGGCTTGCCACATCTGTAACGGAATCAGTTACATATTCCACCTGCCGGCAATATGCTGCATAAAGGGCTTCATAATCCGCAAACTGTCTCGGATCTCCTGTATCAACGCCAACCTGTTTGCCACTAAGGGGACATTTACCGCGGTAGAGCGCCATCTCCAGACATTTGGCAAGGCACACTTCCCCGTCTTCCAGTCCCATATGGGATTTGCCGAAAATATCGATCTGATTACAGCCGTTCATACAGTAATCGTGGGCATCTTCCGACGGGATCCCAAGTGCTTCCAGCGCGGGACAAACGCATTCGTCATTATACAGAGCGGGCATGCCGCATCCGGTTGCTATTGCCGCAGCAGCGCTTTTCCAGAGAGCCTCAGGCGTCCCTTTATGGACACGCATGGTTACGTTGGGAGCATCACAGGCGAATTCACGCACAAGATCCAATACTGCATAGGATACTTCATTGGTCTCGTCATTACCGGCTGCGTCGGAGCCGCTGATGCACAGATTCCACGCTCTTGTTTTCTTGAACAGATGCCACAGGGCACGCAGGCATTCGCGCCGGTCTTTTTCCTCGGATTTCCGCCAGTACGGGATCATAAACTGATCAAAACGTCCGGGTGAATCAATTCCGTCTGTACAGAATACAAGCCAGAACATCTGGCATGCTTCAAAGAAATCCTTCGGCGGATTCTGCGGAACACGGGTAAGGGCATCGGCAATACGTGCAAGACGTGCGCGGTCAGCATCACTCGTGCTCTTCTCCTCCATTTCGGCGGCAAGAGCCTGATAACGTGCAGCGATTGTATCTACGGCATCCAGCGCGAGCAGAAGTCCGTCGTAGAATACATCTTTTCCGTTATTGACCGTACGGTAATGTGCAATCTTTTTACGCAGACCGTCTGTTCCGTTTTCAAGGAGAATATCGTATCCTGGATTGGAATGTCCGCCGGTCCAGGCACGCAAGCCGCCTCCCCAACCTGCCTCACACCGGGAAATATTCCATTCTGCCTCGGTTATATGCTCACGCACAGAGGCAACTGTATCTATATTGGCACATTTATCCAGAATCTCTGCCAGTTCTTCGGCGTATTCCGGGTACTGTTCCATATTGCGGCGGAGTTTATCCTGCTTCACAACAATGCCAATACCGTATTCGAACTTTACGCCGCACGGGTCATTTTCATTGTACCAGCCGGCAAACATATGATCATCCGGGATACTGATGGGCATATGCTGGGCGCGGCGGAGAAGTCCGGAAGCGATACGATAGCCAACATCGTCCTTTTCCGCTTCCAGATAGCCGACAGCAAAAGGTTCTATGGTATTCATATACTTTTTCATAGGCGCTCCTTTTGATTCTGCAGTATTTTTATAATAGACAAATTCTCTTACTGTCTATATTATAGCAGGTACTTCTTTATTTGTAAACTGAAAATAATGTATTTTGTCATTATTTTTACCATTAATTGCACACATGCAAATAAATCCCGCTGAAGACCGTTTTACGGTGTCAGCGGGATTTGAAATTTTATTCGGCTGCAGCCTGGATGGTAAGGACTTCGCGGGAAGTACGGATCACTTCTGCCGTATCGATAAGCAGATCGGTTTCGCCGTTGATCTCACGGACAAATTCCCCGAGACCGGTGACATTATAGGATTTCAGTTCTACGGGAGCAAATCCGCTGCTGCCCTCAAGGGCAACCTGAAGAAGGACTGCCGTATCGGAATCGATACCTGCCTTGCCGGCACCTTTCATCTTATATTCAGCAACGCCCTTGGTACCCCAGAAGGTCATACGCCAATAGGTTTCCAGGGAGAATCCGCAGCTGGCGGGAGCAGCATAGGAAACGTCAGCTGTAAAGCCTGCACCGTTCTCCAATTCTGCCATAAACTGTCCGCAGTCACGGAAATCCGGTTCTTCCTTGGCAAAGTGGTTCCATGTACGGGCTGCGGTTACGTTTTTCACGCCCATACCGGTAACAAAACGGACAAGATCCACGCCGTGGATTGCGATATCATTGATCGTGCCGCCGTGCTTGCCTTCTTCAAAATACCACATGGGGCGGGAGCCGTACTGCAGGGGATGCTGTGCGGTCATATTGATACAGCCGATTTCACCAAGCATACCGTCGGCGATCATCTCGCGGAGGTTACGGATACCTGCGGAGAAGCGCAGCGTCAGATAGCAGCCGACTTTGAGATTCTTCTCTTTTGCCAGCTTCTCGATCTCATCAATTTCGGCAAGGGATGTGCAGACAGGCTTATCCGCATACACATGTTTGCCGGCACGCAGAGCGGCAATTGCCTCTCCGCCCCGCTCACCGAAGGAGCCGCCCAGGCAGATGGCATCTACTTTTTCATCTGCGAGAACGGATTCGAGCGTAGGATAATTGAATTCCAGTCCGAGACCGTCTGCCAGTGCCTTACCGTCATCGGTATCTTCCCATGCACCAAGAACGGTGATGTTGGGGTCTTTCATTGCTTCCTGATAAATTGCTCCGGTATGTCTGTGTTTGAAGCCGACAAATGCCAAATTCATAAGTAAATCTCCTGTTCTGATTCCAATTCCGGGAAACCTGCGGCGTCCCGTGATACGGGTATATTATAACACACTTCCCTGTATTATGCAAGCAAAAATACGGTTTAAGCGGTACAGTCTCAGAATATATACATATATTTTTTCCGGTATTCTTTTGGGGTCATGCCTGTTCTCGCTTTGAACAGGCGACGCATTTGAGCGGAATCGGAAAAACCTGTTTTGTTGATGATTTCCTCAACGGTACTGTCCGTACTTCGCAGATATTCACATACTTTCCCGATTTTGATCGCGTTGATATACTGTTTGGGAGTCATTCCCTTCTGTTGAGTGAAAACACGGATCAGATGCTCCACGGACACATGACACTGCTCTGCAACATCATTTACGGTCAGATACGGATTGAATGCATCCGCCTCTATGATCCCTATAGCTTCAAGCAGAAAGGACGGGGGTTTCTGCTGCACCATTTTACTTTGCTGTTCGCGACTCTCCGCATAGGCATGGATAAACATCCAGATCAGCGAGAGCGTGCGGCTTCTCATGTTCACCTTCCAACCGGGATCTTTCCGCATGAAGATGCCATATGCCTCTTTTATTTTCCTTTCTGCCTCCGGGTAATCCTCCGGCGCTGCCAGAAGAGAGGTATTCAGGGAAAAATCCAGTGGAAGCGGATCCCGTGTGAAGAATCCAACAAGATAGTACCGAAATGGAAGCATGTCTGAGGTATGTTCAAAAAAATCATCCGTCAGTTTTTTCAGAACAAACGTGCCAGCGGGTGCTGTCAAGGGCTTGCAGTCCCGGAAATGGATGATAAAACTCCCCTCCGTCACCAGCATAAGCGTGTACTTATGCAATCCCTTCGGTAATTGTCCCTGCCGGGCAATTCCGCAATCCCATGGATACGCACGGTAAACCGTATGACATTTGGGTATATGTTCCAGAACAACATCCATTTCACTTAGCACTTTATCCATGAGCTCTCTTATCCTCTTTCAATCTTTGTATGAGTATTATACTCGATTCTTCTCGCTATGTCAATGATGTTCCCCTTTATTCAAGATAATTCTTTGTTTTTTTTTGCAGTATATCAATTACATCCTCTTTTCCATCAATTTCCCACCTGTTGTATCATACCAAGAGATGATATACTAAAATAAAAAATATTGAGGAGAATCGACATGAAACACACAAAACGTACTGCCCTGCTTCTCAGCATCCTTATGCTGTCTTCCGCACTGCTTGCTTCCTGTTCATCGGAAGAACATCCGTCGGATGACACCTCCGTATCCGCCGAAACGACATCCGCACCCATTGCAGAAACCACCGCCGCACCGGAACCGGAAATTCCCTATGACTACATCGAAAAAACCTACGACGGACGCACATACACGATGGCAACGCCGGCGGACGGCAGCCGCAGCATCCCCGGTATCTTCATCATGGAGGAAGAAACGGGCGATGTTGTCAATGATGCCGTCTACCGCCGCAATCTGACAGTCAAAGATAAGCTGGATGTGAAGCTGGCACACGTTATGCCCGCTCCGAAGTCCGGTTTCGCTGCCGCTATCCGCAGCGAAATCCAGGCAATGAACACCAATTACGATCACACCACCAGCTTCTTCACCACTGTAGTCCCTCTGGTGACAGAAAGACTATTCACCCCCAGCACAGAACTTCCCTATCAGAAAAATATTTCCGGCAAGAGCTGGTACGGTGATAAACTGAACGATCCACTGAAAGTGAACGGTATGCAATACATGTTTCTCTCTGATATGGTTGCAATGCCCAATGCTATGTACGGCATGTTCTTTAATGTATCCCTCGGTGAGCGCAACGGTATCAAGGGGGTGGAGCAGGTGGTTTTTGATGGCAAATGGACGCTGGATAAACTCTTTGAATACACAAATGACTTCACCAAGGATCTGAACGGCAACGGAACGATTTATGCAGACGATCTGCATGCACTCGGTCACTACGGAAATCTAAAGTCTGCAAAAAATGACACAGCCATGACTTACCAGTACGGGTTCGGTCAGATGACCGCCGTATTGAATAATCAAGGTGAAGTGGAACTGACACTGAACAGCGATAAAATGCAGAGCATTGTTGAACGCTTGAACGATCTGTTTTTCACCGGTACTCGTACCGCCAATGTAATTACTGGTGCTACCTCCGCCGAGACCTTCGCTGAGGGCAGAATTCTGTTCTGGAATGCGATTCTCTTCCACGCAAGCAATTACATGCGCGAAATGGAAGACATTTATTATGCCCTCCCTATGCCCAAGTGGGATGAGACGCAGGAGGAATATTACACTGCGTTGACTAATAGTTCTACGTTTATCACAGCAATTCCTTCCACTGCAAAAGATAAGGAATTTGCTTCCGCCGTATTCGATGCACTCTCTTATGAGGGGGAGCAGAACGTATATCCCGCTGTCTTTGAGATCACGATGAAATCCAAACTCTCCGCTGACAGCACGGCATCCAAGCTGTTTGATCTGATCTGCTCGAATGCAGTCATTGATTTCGGTATGATGTATGACGGAGACTGCGGTATGTATACGCTGATCGCAAAGCTGATGTCGCAAAAATCCACTAATTTCGCCTCTGAATTTGCTGCAATCAAGGACAAAACCACCGCGCATTACAAAGAAGTTCTTGATATGTTTGCAAAACTCAGCTGACAATATCCAACCGGCAGTATTTCATACTGCCGGTTTTATTTATCTGTGCCCTTCTGTTGACAAATCCGGAATTCTGTGATACCATATTACAGGTATTCAGAGACAAAACGAGGTACAAAAATATGAAGAATTTTATAATTTTCGGTGACAGTTATTCCACGTTCCGCGGATACATTCCGAAGGGTTACGGTCCCTATTATTCCGAGGATGAAACGGAGCGGACCGACGTACGCCATGTGGAAGAGACATGGTGGCATCAGCTGATGACGGAAAGCGGTGCGAATCTGGTACTGAACGACAGTTGGTCTGGTTCCACCATCTGCTATACCGGGTATGAAAACAGAGACTGTTCTACTTCTTCGTCGTTCATTTACCGTCTGAACAAGCTGATTGACAGCGGATTCTTCAATGAAAACGAAATCGACACCGTTCTGGTTTTCGGCGGGACAAACGACAGCTGGGCAGGTGCGCCTGTCGGTACTCTGCAGTATTCCGCGTGGAAAAAGGAAGATCTGCATGCGGTTCTGCCCGCCGTTTGCTGTTTTATTGACAAGCTGAAAGAAACGCTCCCGCAGGCGCGTATCATTGTGATCATCAACAGCGGACTGAAGGGGGAAATCACTGAGGGCATGAAGGAAGCCTGCGAGCATTACGGGGTGGAGTCCCTGCAGCTTGTCAATGTGGACAAAAGTCACTCGCATCCTACCGTTCAGGGCATGAAGGATATCAGGGAACAGGTTGCGGCTAAAATCGGCTGAAATATGCAGTGACTGAAAGGATACGCCATGCTGAACGAACTTATTACGGAACGAAAGCTTCCCGCGCTTCCCTCTTTGCCGGCAGAACGGCAGGAGGTACTGCATCTGCTTGCAGAAAATGAATACGGATTCACGCCCTCCTTTGAGGGGGAGGTATCCGGCTTTACGGAATCTCACGAAATAACGTACGGCGGAAAAGCGCTGAGCGAGCGGATTCTGCTCAGCTTTCCCACACCTCACGGTACTTTTTCTTTCCGCGTCCGTGTATTATTGCCTGTCGAAGTAAAACCGGCGCCGGTATTTCTGCACATTTCTTTCCACACGGAGGAAAACAAAGCAGTAAACGATCACCGGATCGTGGAACACGTTCCGGAAGAGGAAATTCTGGATCACGGGTACGGAATTGTCTCCTTCTGCTATGAAGATGTGACCAGCGACAGCGGAAGATGGGACGGATTGGCGCTTGCGTATCCCTCTGGCGGAGACAGCGGATGGGGCAAGATCGGCATGTGGGCTTTTGCGGCAAGCCGGGTTATGGATTATCTCCTCACCCGGGAGGATGTGGATTCCACCCGCATTTCCGTCAGCGGATGGTCCCGGCTGGGCAAAACGGCACTCTGGTGCGCCGCGCAGGATGAACGTTTCTCCCTCGCCATTTCCACGGAATCCGGATGCAGCGGTGCTGCGCTTCAGCGCGGCAAAGGCGGAGAGACGGTTCGCGACATCACAAGCCGTTTTCCCTATTGGTTCTGCCGGAAATACGCTTCTTTTGCCGGATGCGAGGACAAGCTTCCCTTTGACCAGCATTATCTGCTGGCGCTGATTGCTCCCCGGACAGTTTTTGTCGGTTCGGCGGAAAAGGATCTCTGGGCGGATCCGGTATCGGAATTCCTCTGTGCAAAAGCGGCATCTTCTGCTTTTGAGCAAATAGGAGTTCCGGGGCTTATCACACCGGATGTACTTCCCTCTGCGGAATGTGATCTGTATGACGGACGCATCGGCTATCTTCTGCGCCGCGGTGAACACTGGCTAATGCGCCGCGACTGGCTTGCACATATCCGTTTCCGTGATCTGCATCATGTATAAGTACAATGTCTGTTCTGATGTGACATCCGGTTGGTCTGTCTCCGCGGGAAACCTCCGCTCACCGGGACAGTATTACAGATTCTGAACAAGCGAAACACCGGTATATCCGCCTTAGCGGATATACCGGTGTGTTTTTTTTATTGGGATATTGATTAATTTATCTTTGCATTATCCGGGGAACGCGGAAAGCCATGCATCGGCTATAATCTGGTGACCCGCAATGGAGGGATGCACGCCGTCCGGTGTAATCAGTTCAGGATGCTCTCCTGCTGCCTCTGTCAGACGTTTCTGAAGAGGAATCCAGACAGCATTATATTTTTCAGCCAAACGCGCAGCAATGGCGGCACGCAGAGCGGTTTCCTTTTCGAACTCCTCCCAGTGAGCGGTTGTTGCCGTTCCGGGGAGAACGAAAGGCTCCATAATCATAAAACGGACATCCGGCAGTATTTCTTTTGTATCGGAAAGAAGAGTATCATACATACGTTCAAAACGGTCTGCTTCCACACCATTCTGGTGGTTTATATCGTGCCACACATCGTTTACGCCGATAAGAATACTGATCAGATCCGGATTATAATTCCAGCAGTCCCGTTTGATACGTGCATACAGATCCACGATACGGTTTCCGCTGATGCCCTGGTTTACAAATTCATACTTTCCCGGATTGTCTGCGGCAAGACGGGCTGCTGTCAGCATAACATAGCTTTGACCGATTGCAAGCATGCTTCCGGCACTGGTATTCTTTCCGCAATCAGTAATGGAATCGCCAAGATACAGAATTTTCATATATATTCACCTTTACTGTTATTCTGCCGCCTGACGGCGGGCTTGCTCAATGGTACGTGCCGATCAGATGGAATACATCAGGAATGCGGCGATCTTATCCGCAAGGATGGAATGACCGGCATTATTGGGATGGAGTCCATCGTTCATGTACTTTTCCTTGATAATCGGCACGGCAGGCTGGAGACCGCTGGTTGCATACAGATCCAGAAGCGGCAGACCGTAGTATTCTGCTGTCTGACGGATCAGATTTACGTAATCCTTAAACACAGCGGTACCGTCCGGCTTTCTGCCAGCCACGGTAGGATCGTCTTCCGCTCTGCGGTGGAGAGGCGTTGCAACAACAATCTTTGCTGACGGGTATTTTTCGATAAGTTTCAGGCAGAGAACGTGAAGAGAACCTGCAAAGGTATCCGCTGTTCTGTCGGAGAATTCGCCAAGCGGTGCATCACCGTGACCGAAGTCATTGGTGCCGCCGAACACAACGACGATATCGGCATCCGGATCCATTTCATCCACACGGCCGATGAAATCTCTGTCCCAGCGGGGTTCTTTGGAAGGTTCTTTCTGGGGGGCGATTCTGGTACCGCCGATGCCGTAGTTGCGGCAGACCGCGCCGTAGCGGCTTGCAATCAGTCCGACAAAACCGAGCACATCGCGATCTGTTGCGGCATAGCCCTGCGTGATACTGTCACCGAGAAAATTGATTTTCAGTCCTTTGAGTTCCATGATAATTTATCCTTTCTAAAACAGCTGTTTTTTTACTGCATCCAGCTGAGCTGGGAACGGGATCCGTCATAGACGGCTGTCCAATCGAATTCACGGCGTTCACCGTTTCCTTCAAAAATCTCCGGCAGGGAGGTTTTCTCAAAGTTAACAATGCCGTAATGCTTCTCGTTCTGATCGGCGATCTGATAAATCTGCCGGATACGTTTCATCTGTTCCGGTGTCAGAATACCGGGAGTTACGGACGCAAGTGTTGTCACACCGGTAATGGCGCACATTTCAAGGAAGTCCAGATTAGCTTCGGGGGATACTTTTTCCGTGAATGCGGCGCAGTCGGGGTCGATCATGAAGAAATTACCGTTCTGCGGCAGGCGCATCATGGCGTTTACGCCGTTACGTACTGTATGCTCATAGCTTCGTCCGCTGGTATCACCGCCTACGCGCTGCATGGAGTGGATTCCGGCAGAAAGATGACCGATAACATTACACCCGATGATATCTGTATCGCCCGCGCCTGTCTGGATGGCTTTATACAGATTTTTGATGATCGTTGCCATGGTTTTTGTCTTGTCATAAAACTTCCGACCGCCGCCCATGAGATTGACGCCATGGGTTGATGCCAGAACGGAAGACTCAAAAAGGTCATGGGATGTAAAGTCATGCTTGATCAGTTCATATCCCCAGCCGCTGATGCGCGCGGCATCTGTCTGCACGCGTTCCAGTGTATACGGATGGGAGGGATCCATGATCTGACCGCCGGCGTTCAGCCACAAGCGTGCTTCATCGGGAATTCTGCCAAGAGTCAGAAGCGGACGGAACCAGATACCTGCTTTTGCCCCTTTTTCGTGAATGGAAGCTGCTGTCTTTTCCATATCGCCGAAATGCTCGCCTGCATACCAGGGACCTCCGATATATGCGGGACTGCTGGTGGTGCGGTTAAACTGCCAGCCATCATCGATGATCATATACGGACGGTTCTTTGTGTCTCCGACCATCTCCATAAGATAATCTGTTTCCACCATAACACTGTCATGGGTAATTCTTCCGTATGCCCAGTACCAGTTATTCACGCCGTACACGGGCGCCTTGGGCAGAACAGGATGCTCACACATTACGCCGGCAAAAGCGGCGGCAGCTTCATACGGTGTCTCACCTTCCGGGGCAATCCGCTCCACCACTTCGCATGCAACCAACCCGGACTGCAGATCCGTGCCGGAGTTTCCGTTCATCAGATTCAGAAACAGTGTCAGTCCGTGGGTATCTGCCTGCCAGAATGCAAAACAGTCTGCGCCGGTTTTAACGCCGTAGCAGCCAAGCTGCTGTCCGCTTCTCAGATAGCAGAACCAGGGCAGACGGCGATGATTCATCATGGAACGCCATTCGATCGGACCGCCGGAACCGCATCTTTCCCATTCGTCGCCGCAAACGGCTTCCACGAAGGAAAGATCCGCCCGGAAACGGAGTTTCAGAAATTTCACCGGTGCGCCGGAGGGATACACGATCACTTTGGCGGAGTTCTTTTCCACACGGTACTCATACTGCACAGGGCATTCAGCCTGCAGATCTTCCTCAAAACGGTACGGGCTTTCATCCGTTGCGCCCATAACGCGATCCGGCTGTCTCAGCACGGTAGGAAACATTGCCATAACTAATCTCCTTATATTTGGAATATTCCTCTGCTTTGTACATTATATCACAGCTTTTCCAGCTTGTAAATATAAATATTTTATTTTCTTTTCCCTAAGGACTTGACACCATCTCGACCCTGATTTATAATGAATTCAGTCAAAAAATGTTGGAGGAATCGCTATGGAACTGTCTGTCAATGCCAAATACCTGATGAAATCCCTGCCCCAGGACGAGAAGCGCACGCACTACGAATGCATGAAAATCTTTGCTGATGCAGGCTTCCGTTATCTGGATTATACACCGAACACCGCCGGAGAGGACTGGGAAGCCCAGACTGATGCGGTCATGGATGCGGCAGCGCGCTGCGGCATGACGCTGGAGCAATCACATGCCCCGTACAACCGGTACACCAAGCGTCCCATTGAGGAGTATTCGAAACATATCAGCCGTGCGCTGCAGGCTGCCGCGAAGATGGGCAACAAACAGATCGCGGTGCATGCGGACGACTACAACATGGAACCGGATGGCTCCTACAATGCGGAGCACGCCATGGCACAGATGTATGAATTCTGGGCACCGTTTGCGGAGCAGGCTGCATCCCTCGGTGTAAATCTCGCCATGGAAACCGTATTTGAAGACCGCAACGGTGTGCCGAAATCCCGTTTCACTTCCCGCATTGAAGAGTTGATGGGGATCATTGACCGCTTCCATTCTTCGCACGTTGTCTGCTGCTGGGATTCCGGTCACGCTTATCTTGCATTCAAAAACGGCATGCTGGATGCAATGAAGACGCTGGGCAGCCGTATTACCTGCACGCACATTCACGACAATTATTACGGTAAAGATCTGCATCTGATGCCGTATGAAGGAGAGATTGACTGGACAGCGCACATGCGCACGATGAAGGAGATCGGATACAAGGGCAATCTGACCTATGAATTTGTCTACGGATGCCGTCCTGCCTGTCTGATTGAGGATTTTGCCGCTATGGCGTACAAGACCGGCATGTATCTGAAGAACATTTTTGACGAGGAATGAAAGAGAGCCGTCCGCAGGACGGCTCTTCTCATTATTTCCGATAGCTTGCGGGATTCTTTTCGAAGCGGTAAACACCGTGGCAGTCAGCGGCTGCGGAACCTACGGACAGCCACCAAACACGTGTTTTCTTACTCAGATCGATCGTGCAGGAAGCAACGGACATATCTTCGGCTGTATCAGCAAGAACGATACCGTTGGGATCGATAATACGTGCGGGTTTCCAGCCTTCCCAGGGATACTTTTCATAGGTGGAACTGGAATTATTGCCGGCAACGGCTACATAGACACCGCCGAAAATAGCATGAGCAGTAGACTTTTCGCGGGCATCACCTGCGGTGGGAACAAAGATGATCTCAGCACCCTTGCTGATCAGATCCATTGCCGGCTCGGGGAAGTACTGGTCGAAGCAGGTCAGCGTACCGATGCGGCCGAAATCCAGATCAAATACGGGATGCTCATGTCCGGGCGTCAGACCGTGCTCTATCTCTCCGACGGTCAAATGAGTCTTATGATACGTGCCGATCACGCTGCCGGTGCGGTCGATGATAGCGGAACTGTTATAGTACTCCGTGTCTTTTCTCTCCACGAAGTTATAGATGATATTTGTATGATGCTCGACAGCCTTGGCGCGTACCTGCATAATGATAGGACCGTCAACGGTTTCGGCACGTTCCGGATACTTCATAGGCAGACCGCGACCATACATGGATTCACTGAGAACAACGACATCGGGTTTGCACTCCGCACATTTATCGATAATTTCCAGAATACGTTCCACGTGCGCTTCTTTGGAATCTGCACGGGGGCGGAAATAACCGATGGCAATTGTTACGGGACGGGCTGCCGGTGCTTCACCGGGAGTAAGAACGGGGGCATCCCACACAACATCGGCGATATAGCCTTTCAGGTACAGCTCAACTCTGAGTTTTACACCCTCTTCAGCCACGTCAACCTTATCGGTAAAGAGGTATCCGTCCTCTGTTTTTTCCGCATAGCGGGCATGATCACGGATGATCATATTACCGTTTTCTTTATAAACGGTATAGAGCACCCACAGATCCGTCTCCTCCTGTGCCGAATGGCACTTTACGGAGAAATCGTACCAGCCGGGTTTAATATCAATGACCGTCTCCCATTTACCGACAGCATACACATCAGGATTATTTACGCTGATGGACAGAGTACCGTTCTCTTCACTTGCGGAAAATTCGGCATACTGCTTGAAGGAAGGAGTGTCGGTCGTCCAGGCAGAGGAACCGGGTGCCGGGAAAAGGTTCTTGGAATTACAGCAACAAGACATACAGGTGCACCTGCTTTCATAAAATTGTTGGTTCCATTATACATGACGCGCAAATATTTGTCAACACCGATAATTGATTTCCTTGAACCTCTTTTTGACCTCTGTGATACAAAAAAGCACCGCATTATGATAATCAATGTCATTAACTTAAGGATGTAGATACATCAAAATAAACAAATTCAGCTTTTTCCGCGGCGAATGCCGCGGGCAGGGGAAAGGACCATCTCAGGCGCCGAAGTTCCTTTCCCCTGCACCCCAATCTCCTTGGCTTGATAGCCGATTTAGGACAACATGCATAAATTTTCGCCCGAAACTTCACCATAGGTGAAGTTTCGGGCGTATTTTTGTTGAAGATATCCATAGGATTCGGCAGAGGCAAGGAGACAGGGGTGGCGGGGGAGGAAACTTCGCCGTGTGAGATGGTTCCTCCCCCGCCTCGCCGCGTTAGCGGCGAAAAAAGCTGCACTTGTGCATATTGTATACAGTATGTGCTTAAGTTAATGACATTGATTATGATAATGCGGTGCTTTTTGGGATCAGTAGCTTTTCGGATTCTTTTCGAAACGGTAGACGGAACGTGCTTCAGTCATATTGGCACCTGTGGAGAGCCAATGGCGGCGTACCTTTCTTGAAAGATCGATCACGGCAAACACAACTGCTTCGTCCTCACCGCTTTGTGCAAGGATTTCTCCGTCAGGCGCGATGATACGGGACGGTGCCCAGCCGTACGGATTCTCCATATTCATACCGCCGACGCAGAAATAGAATCCGCCGTCCAGTGCGCGGGCGTGACATTTCTCTCTCGCGTCTCCGGCTGTAGGGATAAAGACGATCTCGGCTCCTTTCTTTGCAAGTTCATTTGCCGGTTCCGGGAAATACTGATCGTAACAGGTCAGAAGTCCGATTCGACCGAAATCCACGTCAAACACGGGATGCTCCCTGCCGGGTGTCATGCCCATTTCAAGTTCGGCCACAGTCAGATGTGTTTTGAAATATCTGCCGGCAATTTTCCCTTCGCGGTCAATCAGCAGAGACGAATTATAGATCTCGCCCTCATATTTTTCGTGGAAGTTGTAGATCAGGTAGCTGTGATACTGCGCCGCTTTTTCGCACATAGCACGGATCATCACGCCGTCTTCTGCAGATTCCGCCTTTTCATGCAGAGGCAAATCGACACCGCGTTCATACATGCCTTCGCTCATGAGGATTACATCGGGGTTATATGCACCGCATTTATCCACAATCCGGGTATACACTTCCCTGTTGGATTCCAGCGTAGCGGCACGGGGTTTCATATAACCGATTGCCACACGCACCTCTCGGGGCGCGGGTACTACGGCAGGTGTGATCACGGGAAGCTCCCAGATGACCTGACCGGTATAGCCTTTAAACCACAATTCGGTTTTGCATTTGTGTGCATTTTCCGGCACTTCGATGCGGTCGGTAAAGCGCCAACCGTCCGGTGTTCTCTCCTCATGCTCCGCGTGATCCCGGATATCGGTTCTGTTGGAATCGGTGTAAATATCGTGGAGTACATATACGTCATGCATATCCGCATCTGTATGGCAGACGACGGAGAAATCGTACCAGCCGGGAGCAAGCGTATATTCTGCTTCCCAACGACCTACGCCGTAATGGATGGGATCACTGACAGTAATGGAAAACGTACCGGCAGCGGAATCAAGAGTTCCGACGGCATAGTTTCTGCATTCAGGTGTAACAAAGCGCCATGCGCCGCTGTCTGCGGCAGGGATCAAATTTTTCATAGTTCTTTCCTCTTTTTATGAAAACCGGAGGATTTCAATAGTTGGAATCCTCCGGTTATTTTTACGGCATTGCTTTTACTTTTTCAACAAAGTCCTTGATGATCTTGTTGACGGAAGAGGTCAGGGAGGTCAGCGTGGAGACGAGATTATCGCCCTGGTTCTGGTATACTTCGTTGATGGGGTTATTGATCTCGAGTTCCCAGCACACACGACCTGCGTCAAATGCAACGGAGCGGAATACGTAATCCAGCATATCGGAGGATTCGTTATCGCGTGCGAGACGGGCTTTCAGAAGAACTTCCTTATAAGCGGGAAGCAGATTCCACTGAGAATCAAAGCTCAGAGCCTCAAGAAGGATACCGACGTTTTCATAGTGCTTTGCATCTGCGGAACGGGGCAGCGTTGCAATCTCACCGATGGAGGAACGGGTCAGATACTGGGATTGTTCTTCGTTCAGTTTCGGTGTGGGCAGGATAGCGAAATCAACGTCCTTATCACGGTAGTCGGCAATATTGATCAGGTAAATCTCGCTGAAGAGGCAGTCGCCCTCGGCGAAATCGATACCGGTATCGCCTCCATGGATGGACTGACCGTTGGAGGAATAGATCGTGGGCTCGCTCTTATACAGTTCCAGAAGATCCTGCATATAGTTTATCAGGCTTTCATTCTTCAGAACTTCGAAAACAGGATAGCCTTCTTTATCTTTAGTAACCAGCGTGTAGCCGGCGCCCTGCGTCAGTGCACCGACATATGCCTTCAGAGAAGATGCGCCGGTACCGATACGGTCGGTCTTACCGTCACCGTCCAGATCAGCTACTGCCTTGCGGCAGATCTCGAAGAACTTATCCTGCGTCCATTTTCCGTCCTTGACAAGCTGGTACACATCATCCTTCAGCTGGAGGTTCTTATAAATATCCTTATTCATCATCCATGCGGAGGTACCGGAGATGTAGCTGAGAGAAAGGTTGCCGGCTATGGCGATCTGTTTGTCACCCACACGGAAAACATCCGTTGCAGGAGGGTTCCACCATTCCTTATCCAGGGAGAGATGCGGAATTGAATCCATATCGGCAAGGTAATCCACGTTGCCGAAGGTGTTTACGCCGTACAGATAGATAATATCATACGTTGCGTCGCCCGACTGCACGATACTGGCAACCATACCGGAGGGAGTTTTTTCTCCGGTCACCTTGATCTTTGCGTTGAAGCGGTTCTGGATCTTATCGTTGCGGGTATAGATCGCGTCGTTGATCAGATCGGAAGTCATTTCCTCGGCATCAAGCTGGGTCACGGTCCACGTGAGCCATTCTGTATTATGGTGCAGAATGTTCATGGTGAAACCGTCCATATTGACGTCGCCCAGTCCGTCTGTGAGTTCTGTTTCCGCTGCGGTGGTTTCCTCAGCTGTAGTGGTATCTGCAGCAGCTGAGGTATCGTCAGCAGGTGCGGGAGCGTCCGAGCATGCAGCCATGGACGGAAGAACCATCATTGCTGCCAGCAAAAGGGATAGGATTGAGTTTCTGCGTTTCATGTTTATTCTCCTTTTCTACATGCATACATGTTCATATAGGGGTCAATTAACGATTTTATTATACAACTCCATATAAGTTTTTGTCAACACAAAATAATAATATTTTGGGGATTTTATGCCTAATATTCATATTGACATAGGTTTTTCGATCGTGTATAATATACATGTATACCACATCATGGGAGGATAACATGGAACATCACAACGGTTACAGGCAGATTTATGAAGAATTACGCCGGAGAATTGAAAACGGTACATACAAGCCGGGAGATCTTCTGCCTCCGGAACGGCTTCTGCAGGAAGAATGGAATGTGGAGAGGACAACCATACGGCGCGCGCTGACTCTCCTTGTGAGGGACGGACTGATCCTGAAACGAGCAGGCATCGGTTCTGTGGTTACCTCATCCATGCCGTTTTCACACAGCGAGCAGGCAGTCCCCCAGCATGATAATTCCTCCCAGCTTCTCGGAATGGTTGTTGCCAACGGCGGAGGAAGATCCGCAAAAGCACTGCGCACCCACAATTTTATCGGTCCCGTCAGCAATGCGTTCTCATATCTCGGACTTGAGCAGGGATTTCAGGTTTTCACTACAGTCACCACCTATCCGACAGCGGACATAGGACTGCTGGATCTTCTGAAAGCGTGCCGGGGGATCATCTGGGCGGACAATGTTCCGCAGAAAATGCTGGAGGAAGCGAGAAGACGGCAAATCCCCTCCGTTCTGATGTCCCAGCGCCTGCGCGGATTCCGCAGTGTGGTCATTGACAACGAGGACGGAATGCGGCAGATTGTTGCTCATCTGCACGGACTCGGTCACCGGAATATCGCATACATCGGCGGTGACTCCATGTTTTACAACAGTATCGAGCGGCGCAAAGCGTTTATTGCGGCGATGAATGCCTGCGGACTGCCCGCGCGGGAAGAATTGATCAGCACGTTCGGCTGGTCTGAGCAGGAAGCAGCCAGAATGGCGGAAATCATTCTGATGAAACATCCGGAGGTAACTGCTATCTGTGCGGCAAACGACAGAATGGCGGATGCAGTTATCCGCACTCTGCGGGCACGGGGAACACGGATTCCTGAGGATATTTCCGTAACCGGCTTCGGTGCTGCGGACTTCTCTGCCCTGCTTCCCATTCCGCCTACAACAATAAAAACGGATTATATGCATTTCGCACGCGAACTCTTCAATGCGCTTCTGCTTGAAATGGAAAATCCTTGGCAGAATCCGTCCACTGTTTTCGTGGAGACAGAATTGCTTCCCCGCGCATCTACCGGAAGCGTTTCTCCGTATGCACTGCGCTGAAGGAGGATTCGAATTGTGCACATTGTACAATTTATATAATTTTCCATATTTTTTTATTCAACCTATTTCCTTTTTTATTAAGATATGATACAATGAATAAAGTATTATCTGCATTTGAATTCGGGGGTGGACTCTATAAAAAGAAAGTATTTATCCTGTTTATTTGTCATCTGTTTTCTTCTTTGCATGCTTTGTGCGTGCGGCAGAGATTCAAAATCCGATCAGGCAAAGGACGGTACTGTCCGCGTGATGGTTGCAGTCGATGAAGGAATCACTGTGATGCCGGATGCGGTTCTGGATCTGAATCCCGGTGAGGATGCTGTGTTCACGCTGCAATTCGCCGAGGGATTTGCCTTTGAGTCGGCAACGTGCGGTGAGTTCGATGCTGAAAGCGGCACACTGACGCTGCGCGCGGTGGAAAAAGCAACGCTTATCACGGTGAAATCTCAGACAGCTAAAATTCCTGAGGAAGCAGATATCCGTTTTCTGCTGAAAAGCACCAGCGATGATGACAAGGCTTCGGTTTCCGGGTACGGTTTTGTCCGGGACGGTGAGCAGATCCGCGTATATGCCGGCAACAACCGGCGGAAGTTCGAGGGATGGTCCTTTGGATCAGACGGTGAAATTGTTTCCACCGATCGGAAATTCATTTTCAAAGTTGACCGTGACCTGGCAGAAGACGGTGTGTTCATTGTCCGTCCTCACTACAGCAGTGTAAGCAAGTTTTATTATGATGCCAACGGCGGCGTAATTGACAAAACCACTGACAATGCCAAAGGCAACAATTATACCAGAGCCATTGTCAGCGGAAACCGGATAGAAATTACGCTGACTTCCTCGTATCTTGAGAAGATGAGTTGTGCCACGGCGTTCTGGAACGACGGAACGTTTTCCAGAGAAGGATATATATTAAAGGAATACAACACGTCTCCCGACGGCAAGGGGGAAGCATATCAGCCCGGTTCCAAGGTATATGCCTACACCGGTGATGACAGCGATTTCGTTCTCTACTGCATCTGGGAAAAAGTTTCGGAAGCGGATTTTACCTATGAACCGTATTCCATGCCACTTCCCTCCGGCGTCAAGAAACAGCATGCGCCTGACTGGCGTACCGACGGTGTGATCATAACGGAATACAAGGGAAATGCCGATACGCTGATTATTCCGGAATATCTGGAAGGCAAGCCCGTCATTGCCATCCGCAGCGGTGCGGTGAGCAACAAGAAATTCACCACGCTCTATCTCTCCCGTACTCTGCAGGAAGTACAGGACGGTGCGTTCAGCGGTTGTTCCTCTTTGAAAACGCTGTACTTCCCCGGCGGAATCTGGAATATGGGCAACGATGCATTTGACGCTGCCACCTACAAAAACTGGACGAAGTTCTACGTATACGCCAGCATTGCGCCGCGGTATTCCACAGCGGAGGCGGGAGCGTTCGGCATCCGGCTCTCCAGAATTATTTCCACAGCAGACGAGAACCGCCTGGTGGCTATCGCCGGTTCTTCCATGTATCAGAGTCTCGGATCCGCCTATCTGGAGGCGCTTCTGGATTACGATTATGCGGTCATCAATTTCGGAACGATCCGCATGACGCACGGTCCATTGTATATGGAAGCCATGCAGCATTATCTGGGAGACGGGGACATTGTTCTCTTCGCTCCGGAAAACAGCATTTACATGATGGGTGACAACGGACTGCGCACCAGCACGATCCGGGATATGGAATGCATGTATGAGCTGTTCCAGCATGTGGATATTTCCAAGTACACCAACGTATTCGGTGCGTTCCGGGATCAGAATCAGGAGAATTCCTACAAGCGCGCTCCCGGTTTTTATGACAATGTTGCCGGGTATGCGGGCATGAATGCCCACGGTGACGATGTCAAGAAGGCAAAAGCCGGTTATGTGGGCACCACAGGCGTCACATACAATGAAGCATATTACATCCTGTTCAGCAGCCGGTACAAATCCACCGGCGAGGGAACGTGGAAAAATGCCAAGGATCAGCTGGACTACACGGACGACCGTTACTGGGTGGATATCAATACTTCCCCCTATATGGATATGATGAACCGTATCATCCGTACGGTACAGGCTGACGGCACCAAGGTCTTCTTCGGATTTGCTCCTTCGGATGAATACCGTACTTTTGATGTGGCGAAAAACAGAGACTGGCTCGCCGCTTATGACAAGCTGATGAAGGAAACGTACTGTTTTGACGGTATTCTCGGTTCCTGCCACGAGTACATTTACAACCATCAGTACTTCTATGACTGTGCTTATCACACGAACAATTACGGCAGAACCTGGCACACATACAATTTCTACACCGATCTCTGTCCGCTGCTCGGTCGTGAAATTCTGTATCAGAACGGCGAAGTCGGCACTTATTTCGAGGGTTGTCTCTTCGAAAAGGACGCGGACGGAAATCTGCTTACTTCCCCAAAATTCCCCGTGGAATTTTTAAGCGGCAAGTAATCTGTTCCCTTTATATGCAAACGGGTAATCCGTAAAAAGAAAGAGGTAACCGTACATGAAAAAGCATCGTTTTCTTCCATTTATTGCGATCCTCGTCCTCTTGTGCATGACATTTTCAGCTTGCAATTCTACCTCTGATACAATCGGTTCTGACGTTCCCGGCGATACTGCTTCCGCAGAAACAGTCCGTGTTATGGTAAGTGCTTCCGAGGGTATTACGGTTCTGCCCCAGGCAGTACTGGACGTTGCTCCCGGAGAAGATGCAGTCTTTACGCTCCAGTTTGCCGAGAATTATGTATTCACCAGCGCGGATGCCGGGGTTTATAATGCCGACAGCGGCACACTTACACTGGCTGATGTAACAAAGGCGACCATGATCACGGTTGTGGCGGAAAAACTGGAATTCGACACCAGTGTAAAAGTGGATTACGTACTGAAGAGTTCCGCTTCTGCAGATGTATCCTCTGTCCCCAGCGGTTCTCAGGTAAATCTCGGCACGGTGATCACGGTCACCGCAGGAGATCTGGCAAGACATTTCACAGGATGGTCTCTCGGCACAAGCGACGAGATTGTTTCTACGGACCGTTCCTACACGTTCCGTGTTACGCCTGATATTGTCAAGGATTCCGCGCTGCACATCAAGCCCAACTACACCTCCATGAACGTATTCAGCTACAACGCCAACGGCGGCACAATCAACAAGAATACGGTCAACGCCAAGGGTAACAAGCTGTCCACCACAACGATTGCGGGAGACAAGCTCACTGTCAGCCTTGCGACCAATTATCTGGCGAAGATCAGCTGTGCTACCGCCTTTTGGAATGACGGTACGTTTACCCGCGACGGTTATGTTCTGAAAGAGTACAACACCAAAGCGGACGGAAGCGGCACTACGGTTCTTCCCGGCGACAAGTTCTATCAGGTTAATCCCGATGGCGGCGAATATATTCTGTACTGCATCTGGGAAAAAGCCGACACCGCCGGTTTTACCTTTGACAACTATACCATGGCGCTGCCGAAAGGCATCAAGGCATCCAATGCCCCGGACTGGAAGACAGACGGTGTAATTATCACCGGCTATATCGGATCGGCTGAAACGCTGGTTATTCCCGAATACATCAACGGAAAGCCTGTTATCGCCATTCAGAAGGGTGCCATCAAGAATCAGAAATTTACAACGCTGTATCTGTCCCGCACTCTGCAGGAAGTACAGGATGGTGCGATTGTCGGCTGTTCTTCCATGAAGCGTCTCTACTTCCCTTCCGGCATCTGGTCCATGAAAGATGAGGCTTTTGATGACGGCACATATTCCAAGTGGAGAGAGTTTTATGTATACGCCAGCATCGCCCCCCGCTACTCCAATGCAGAAGCGGGAGCTTACGGTCTGAAGCTTTCCCGCATTCTCGCCTCCCAGGATCGGAACCGCATTATTGCTATTGCAGGTTCCTCCACGCTTCAGGGTCTCGGAACGGAGTATCTGGAAGCACTGCTGGATCATGAGTATGTGGTTGTCAACTTCGGCACGACCCGTACGACCCACGGTTCCCTCTATCTGGAAGCCATGCAGAACTTCGCGCACAAGAACGATATCGTTATCTTTGCACCGGAGAACAGTATCTACATGATGGGTGACACCGCTCTGTACTGGAAGACCATCCGCGACATGGAGTCCCTGTATCAGCTGTTCCGCTATGTGGATATTTCCGAATACAGTGATGTTTTTGATGCATTCTGTGAGCAGAATCAGGAATATGCCTACAAACGCGGTCCCCGCAGCTACGAGGACAGTGTCAATGTCGGCGGCATGAACATGTACGGCGACGATGTGAAAAAGAACAAGAACGGTTATGTCAACTCTTCTTCAACAAAATTCATTGAAGCATACAACCTGACGTTCAACAACCGCTTCAAATCCGTCAATGAAGGACAGTGGGAGAACGCCGGTTTCCAGAACGATTACACGCATGACAGCTACTGGGTCAGCATTGATCAGTCCCCCTATGTGGATCAGATCAACCGCGTGGCGGATCTTGTCAAGAAGACCGGTGCCAAGGTGTACTTCGGTTTCGCGCCGTCCGATGCCAAGGCTGTTATTGAGGAAGCGAAGAGCACAACCTGGCTGGATGCCTATGACAAGCTGATCAAAGAAGCATTCACCTTCGACGGTATTGTGGGTTCCTGCAAGAATTACATTTATGCACATGAGTATTTCTTTGACTGTGCATTCCACACCAACAACTACGGCAGAAGCTGGCGTACTTACTATCTCTACACCGATCTCTGTGATATTCTCGGCAAGGAAGTGAAGTACAAGAACGGTGATCTTGGCACGGATTTCGATCAGTGTCTCTTTGAAAAGGGATCCGACGGCAAGGTTCTCACCGAACCCAAGTACAAAGTGGATTTTGTTAACTGATTTGAGGGTATAAACTGCCTATGACTGTACTGCTTACTGTATTACTCATTGCCGTTTCTGCGGCGATCATCGTGCTGCACGCTCTGTCTGTTTTCGGACAGAGCCGTACGGCACGCATCTCCACGTATTTTTCCCTCGCCATGCACATCATTCTGTTCACGGTGATGCTGCTGATGGCGCTTCCCATGGATGCGGCTGTACTCATTTTCCTGTCATCCGTACTCATTTATTCCTCGCTGCACGCTTTGCGGTATTTCCGCAAAGAAAGCGGGAAAAAGGAGGGTGAGGAAGCATGACATTCAACTCCTGGGAATTTCTGATTTTCTATCCTCTTGTGGCGCTGCTCTATTTTGTACTTCCCAAAAAACTCGTCTGGCCGATGCTGCTGGCGGCAAGCTACTACTTCTACATGTGCTATCAGCCGGATCTGGTTTTTCTGATTGTCGGAACAACGCTGATCTCCTGGATCGCCTCCCATATTATCACCAGAAGTGCAAATCAGAAAGTCAGAAAAATCTGGCTTGCTCTCACGCTGATTGTATGTCTCGGCGTACTGTTCTTCTACAAGTATTTCAATTTCCTCGCCGGCAGTGTGGTGGGCATTATTGAAATGTTCGGCGGAACGCCGTCCCCCATCGCACTGAATCTGATTCTGCCGGTGGGTATTTCGTTCTACACCTTCCAGACGCTTTCTTATGTAATCGATGTATACCGCGGCGACGTACAGCCGGAGAAGAACTTCTTCTTCTATGCACTGTTCGTGTCCTTCTTCCCGCAGTTGGTTGCAGGTCCGATTGAACGTCCCGATAATCTGATTCCTCAGCTCCGCGAGCGTCATGCGTGGGATAATGACAATGCGGTCAAGGGTGCCAAGCACATGATCGTCGGTTTCTTCAAGAAAATCATTGTCGCCGACGGCATTTCGATCTATGTGGATGCGGTTTACAACAATACGGAAAACGCCTCCGCTTTTGCCGTTATTATCGCAACGATGCTCTTTGCGGTACAGATTTACTGCGATTTCTCCGGCTATACGGACATCGCCATCGGCTGTGCGCGCATCATGGGCATCCGTCTGATGCAGAACTTTGACCATCCTTACATGGCTACGTCCATCAAGGAATTCTGGTCCAGATGGCACATCTCCCTGTCCTCCTGGTTCAAGGATTATCTGTACTTTCCTCTGGGCGGAAGCCGCTGTGCTCTTCCCCGTGCGCTTATGAATCTGATGATCGTGTTCCTCGTCTCCGGTCTGTGGCACGGTGCCGCATGGACCTATGTGATCTGGGGCGGCATTCACGGCATTTATCAGATCATCGGCAGACTTACATGGAAAAAGCGCAATGCTCTTCTGGCAAAGCGCGGTCTCAGCGAGAATTCGCCTGTAATTGCGTGGATCAGACGCTTTAACGTATTCCTGCTTGTTTGCTTTGCATGGATGTTCTTCCGCGCGAACAGCACGGCGGATGCGTTCTATCTGGTCGGCAGACTGTTTACCGGCTGGGATGTCGGTCTCGGCGGCGCACTTGCCGCCATGGAGCTTACGCCCGTTGCTGTTCTGACGGTTCTCGTTTCCATTCTTACGCTGATCATCATTGACAGACTTCTGACTTATGATGATGCACCGGACGGTTCCGGCATGCTCGTGCAGAACGGTGCATTCATGTACTATGTCTGGGTGATCCTGTTCTTCTGGGGACTGCTCCTCTCGAAGAATCTGACCAGCACATTTATCTATTTCCAGTTCTGAGGAGGGCCGCATGAAAAAGAATATTATCCGAATCATCGCGGCACTTCTTGTGCTGATTATGCCGCTGGGCATTCTTGTGCTTGCGGCTTACGCGACGCCGTCCGTCTACGATGCCACGTTTGTCGGAGCGCTGGATGAAAAATTTGACAGACTCACTTCCCTTGAGGGAAAGAAGATCGTCATAGTTGGCGGTTCTTCCGCCGCATTCGGTATCGACAGCGCCATGATTGAGAAATACACAGGGTTGCCTGTGGTGAATTTCGGTCTGTATGCCGCGCTGGGTACAAAGATCATGATGGATATCTCACGTCCCGGCATCGGTGCGGGTGACGTTGTCGTTCTTGCACCTGAAATGGATCCGCAGACTTTATCGCTGTATTTCAACTCCGATTCTGCACTGACGGCGATGGACGGCAATTTCTCCATGGCACGCTACATCCGCGGAGACAACAAGCTGTCACTGCTCGGTGCGACCTGGCGATTCGGCGCTGAAAAGCTGCAGTATCTGCTCACGGATACCCGTCCCGCTGCCAGCGGCGCCTATGATTCATCTTACTTCAATGAATACGGTGATCTGACGTATCCCCGTGCGGAAAACGTAATGGGCATGTATTATGATCCAAACACGCCAATCGATCTGCGTGCCGAGACGGTGGATGCAGAATTCATTGACTATGTGAATGAGTACATCCGTTACTGCGAAAAGCAGGGTGCCACGGTCTACTTCGGATTCTGTCCGATGAATGAGATGGCACTTACTGAGGAAACCACGGCTGAAAGCATCTCTGCATTCGAGAAATTCCTTGCTGATTCGCTCACATGTCCGATACTCGGGTCTGCATCCGACCACATCTACACGGCAGAATACTTTTACGACAGCAATTTCCACTGCAATGATGTCGGTGTGAAGCTGCACACCGTTGCGCTGGTCAAGGAACTTCTCCTTGCTCTGGGAATTCCTGCATTTGTCAAAGAAGAGATTCCGGAAGCCCCTGCTCTGCCGGACATCGACATCCGCTACTTCGGCGATGCAGATGAGAATGCAGTGTATTTTACCTATGAGATGACGGACTTCGGTTACCGGATCACCGGGCTGACCGAACTGGGCAAACAGCAGAAAACGCTGACAATGCCCATCTGTTATGAGGGTTACCGAGTTTCCCTGCTGGGCGCCAATGCGCTGTCGGGCGGTATATGCGAGAAGTTCATTATTCCTGCGGCATTTGAGCAGTTTATTTCCGAGGTCACATCTTCCATGATGACCATCGAAAATGACGCGTTTATCGGTGCCTCTGCGCTGAAAGAGCTTTGGATTTACAACCGCCACGAAGCTACGGTTATGCCTCCGGTTTCCTTTGAAGGCGTACACAAGGATTTCGTTGTTCATGTTCCTGACGGATCCAGTTACGGCGAAGGGTATTTCTGGGGTGAAAGAAAGCTGAACGGTGTGAATCTTGTCTTTATCCAGGATATCATAATGGAATAAAAAAGCGTGGATCCCTTTCCCGGGGATCCACGTTATTTTATGCCTCTTCTTTGGGAATATAAACGGCAACGCCGTTGATCTCTACGCCTTCGCTTACAGGGATCATCAGATACTTCCGTCCGTCGATCACGCGGGTTTCTACCATATAGCTGGCTTCTGGCGCGACGGAGATTTTCACCTGGGGCATGGTCAGGTTGAATTTTTTCACATCTACGATATTGCCCGGATTCAGCGGTGCGCCTGCACCGAATGCTTCGGTACATTTCTCCTGGAATTTCTCGATCCGCTCCGCAGGCACTTCCAGCGATCGAAGCATATCGCCCACTTCCCTGCCGCTCAATTCCAGCGGATCAGGTTCTTTGGCTTCCTTATGCTGTTCAAGACGCTCACGGATCTGTTCGTGAACAGTCTGCACTACCTCAAAGCTGCAGGATTCTTCCAGCGTTTCGGTCAGGATACTCTCAAACGTATCCCGCTGAATACCGGCGGACATGGGGGCATCGGTGTGGAAGAAGGATTCAATAAAGCTCTGATGAACATCCGCGGTATTCCGGGAGTAATACAGGGCGCTGTAGATATTGGCACGGCGTCCGTCAAATGCGGGAAACATGAATCCCATCTCCGGTGCGCTGACACCCTGTGCGGATGTACAGTTCTGGAATGTTTTTTCACCTGCTACATAGCCGAGTTCTGTTTTCCCCTCATGCACCGGACAGATGCTGCAGAGAAGATAGGTGAACATCGTATCGGACTGACGATCCGTTTCCTCTCCGTCTTTCGATCTCCATGGAACATCATATGTATCCGCCGCAAGAAGGATCAGATAATTGGTATCTTTCAGATCCACGCCTGCGATGATACGGCGGAAGAAATCCTTGCGGGCCTCCTCATCCGCACAAAGCGTGGAACGGAGTTTTGTCAGAAGAGCATGCTCTTCGCTCGTTTCCACCTGTACGGTGGAGAATGGGATATCAAGCAGAGACCGCCCGATACCGCCGGACAGGGATTTTTTGAAAAGAGCCAGGAAACGCTCCACTTCATCCTCCGGCATCAGTGCCATGGAGGTTTCCATGCAGGTGATGATCTCGCCTGCGCAGTTGACAAAACAGCCGTATATTTTTCCGATACAGTTCCGGTCCGGCGTCAGATGGCGGCGGATCTCATTCAGTTCTTTCTGATTCATACATACCTCATGATTGATTGATACTTTCATATTGTATCACAGCCTGTGAAAAATGTCAATCAAAAACCAAGATAAAACGGGCAATGTCATTAACTTAAGCACATACTGTATACAATATGCACAAGTGTAGCTTTTTCCGCGGCTACCGCCGCGTGCAAGGGGCGGTCTCGCCTGCCGGCTCGGTCAGCGCTTCAAAATGCTTTGCATTTTGAGGTCTCCACCGGAGACCTGCGCCCCCCCTTGCATCCCCCCCTATATATTGGGTTAAGTCGGGGGCACAGC
>SVTS01000073.1 GCA_015063645.1 Oscillospiraceae bacterium
ACGTCCCAATTCCGCGCCAAGCAGATAATACGACGCTCTCATCTGCCGGAACAGCTCATAGGGCACTGCTTCGATATCGATGGTGGTACAGTCAATCTCATACGTGCTTGCAGAGAGCATACGGATCTTCGCACCCATCTCCCGCAGAATATTGAATGAGATGGTTACATCGCGCACTGCAGGCACGTTTTCGATAACGCATTTACTTTTTACAAGAACACATGCATATATTATTGGCAGAGCAGCGTTTTTCATACCGCTGATTTCGACATTGCCAAAAAGCGGTTTGCCTCCGCGAACAACAATTTTTTCCATATATATCACACCTGCCGGGACAGGCATCCTTTCGATTACTGCCGGATATCCAAAGCGCACGGTAAACCGGCGCACGAAAAAACAGAATCAGCATCACGCAATACGCGCAATTATCCGCATATAATTATATCAATTTACGAGCAAAAATGAAAGAGTTTTTTCGAGTTTTTTCATAATTTTCATATATTTGAGCATTTTGTACAATGCGCACTGCTGCGACAGCGCATCAGTTTGTGTACAAAGAACCATCAACTGCGTTAATACTGTAGGTTGTTCCGTTGTTCATATCTGTATTCCACACGGGAATCAGATAAAAACGCTCAGAATCACCCCGGAAGTAAGCGGCATAGCCCAGACGGAGCGAGCGGATCTCAACCACATCCCCTCCGTTTTCTTTCCGCTCTTCCAGCACTCTGTTTTTTACACTATACAGTATATTGATCTGATCCAGAAGTTGTGCGGAATAAGAGCTGTCCACCTGCGCAAAGCACCAGCTTCCGCTGATACCTATTACCTTACCGTCATAAACGGCAAACGCCGAGGTCAGCGTGTTGATCTCCGTATTTCTTGCATTCTGTCCACAGACACAGTATCGGATTCCGCTTTCCGGATCCTCGCCGGTATACAGCACATCCCACGCAAGCAGGGACAGCTGAGCCGTTCCGCCTCCGTTTTCCGCTGTCTGCAGAAAAGCATTCACTGTACGTTTCAGTTTCCGCTCGTCGGATTTACTGAGCGGGGTCAGATTCATCCCGGACAGCGCATCCAGTTCCTCTGCCCCAGGGGCGTCTTTTGCCGCATAGCGAATACCGAAACCGTTATAGAAGGAAAAACGGTCTCCGTTTTCCATACTCAAAACAAATCCGTTGGGCGTGTTGAAAGACAGCTCCGTCACACTCCCGCTGAGTAATTCGGCGACATTTGTATAATAATCTTCCCCAAAAGCGCCCTCGTAAATCACCAGATTGGGTTTCTTCGTGTCCACGGCAGACTCTGACACGGCGATTCCGTTTTCTGCCAGCATAAGCTGCAGGCGCTCCATAGACTGCTGTGGAAGATAGGCAGATGAATAATGGAAGCCCAGGATCAGGCAGAGCATCACTGTATTGGCGGCAGTCAGCACCGCTGCAAGAATCAGTTTCAGTCTTGTCCAGCCCATGACGACTCGCCTCCTTCCTCCGCTTCAGGCGCAGAAATCACCGCCCACACGGCAGTCAGTGTGTAGGAATCTCTGTCTGCGGCGTACACAAGCCGCATATCCGCATCTGCATCCGCGCCGAGCATTCTTCTGTACCAGCTCTTCAGCATTACGCGGTTTACGTCCAGCGTCCGGCGCACAACCACCATCTGATAGCGGATCTCCGTCAGACGGTCATCGGTAAATTTCAGCGTAAGCCCCTGCACGTCTCCGTCACCCGCCAGCACGATATTATCACAGCGGAACTCAAAACGGAGCGTGAGAGTCTTCCCTTCCGCCGAGACGGATTCCAGATACAGCCCGGCATCTCCTCCGGTATACTGATGGCTCATGCTTCCGATACGGTTGATCAGGTAGGATGCCACACGCAGATATGCGTAAATATCCGTTCCGGAGCCGCCGAAACCGTCTATTTCGATTCCGCCTGATTCTGTTGCATGATAGACCATCTCATCGGAAGCGGCACGGAGAATACCGTGGGACTCCACGTAGACATACGTTCCATCCGGCTCCACGTGGTAATTCAGCTTATCCGGATTGAAATTCAGAAAGCGCAGGAAGTCCTGATTGGTGGTCAGCAGCGTTGTCATACCGCTGGACGCGTAAATCACACGGGTCGGCAGAGAATCTTCCGTTTCAAGCACACACCGATCTCCCAGATCACGCAGTTCTGCCCTGCAGAAAGAATCGGAATATGTGAGCGGATATGTCGTGAAATCAGCGGCAGTCTTCTCCGCTGTAAGCGGAAAGCGGAATACGCCGCCGCCGCCCCGGACCAACAGCCAGGTAAATCTGCCGCTCTCATCGGCATCCAGAAGCACTTCGCTGACACCCACATAGGGATCTGTCCGGCGCACCTGGGCATCACTGTCCGCCTGGGATGCGGCAAATGCACAGATCACCTGATACGGAAGTTCATTTGCGTAAGCGGCATATACATAAGTGCCTGAGAGAGCACTCTGCCACTCCTCTGCGGAAGCAGCCACAGGCTCCGCCAGAAAAGCGGGCAGCAGACATTCACTCAGCTCCGCATACGTCTCTTTCACAACAACCGCAGAATGACAGACAGCATAGCAGGTATTCCCCTCGTGTATTGCAATCACTTCCGGCGCAAGCAGTTCGGGATCCAGCTCCTTCTGTGAATCGGCGGAAGAAGCGGACAGCATACGCATATCAAAAGGAACTTCAGCGGATGAACGGCGTACGCCGGCGTACATCGCCATGAAAATTCCGCACTGGACAAACAGCACTGCCAGAAGTACCGCAAGAAGTCCGTTCAGAAGAGGCGCACGCAGCTGCGCCAGACGGACGACTATTTTATTCACGGTGCGCTCACTCCTTTCAGGATTCACAAAAAATCACGCGGGACGGCAGATAACGGGCAGGGTAACGGTGACCGCACTTCCCTTTCCCAGTTCACTTTCGATGGAAATAGTGCCTCCGTGCGCTTCAATCAGTTCACGGGCAATGGCAAGACCGAGACCGGTACCGCCGGTTTCGGACGTACGGGATTTCTCCACGCGGTAGAAACGCTCAAAGATATGTTCTTTATCTTCTTCGGGAATGCCGATACCGTTATCGGCAACACGCACGGAGATTTTTTCGTCCTTGCAGGCAGCGGAGATATCAATCCGCCCGCCCTCAGGCGTATACTTGACAGAGTTGGAGATAATGTTGATGATAACCTGCTCAATGCGCTCCTTATCCGCAGTCAACTCCGGGATCTCTCCTTCCGGGGAGAATGTAACCGTATGCCTGCGGGCTTCGATATCCACGCGCATCACCTCTATCAGACGGCTGATGGAACGGCAGACATCAAATGTCTCCACTTTCCACTGAGTACGCTTATTATCCAGTCGGGAAAGCACCAGCAGATCGGACACGATACGCGTCATGCGGTCGCTCTCCGTCAGCGCCATATCCAGGAAATACCGGCGTGTATCCTCCGGCATTTCCGGATCTTCCATCACCGTTTCACAGGCCCCCTTGATGGACGTCAGCGGTGTACGCAGCTCATGGGACACGTTTGCAACAAATTCCCGGCGGGATTTATCCAATTCAAAACGGCTGGTAATGTCGTGAATAACCGCAATCAGACCAATGCGTTTCACTTCCTTGGAAATAAAGCGAATCCGTCCGAAGCTGACATCGAATACATGTCCGTTATACACTTTATCCCGGAAAATCCAAGTGCCGTCATCGGATTTTTCCACAGTGGAAATATCCGCCGTCAGCACAATTCCCTTAGCATTCCGCTCCAGCGGAATATCCATCAGATCGAAGAACTGATCGATATGAAAATTACCTTTCAACGCCTCACCGAACAGTTCCGCCGCGCTCTCATTGGAGTGCAGAACGCTTCCCGTATCCGTAAAGGCAATGATCGCATCGGAGATGCAGGACAGTACAGTTTCCAGTTTTGTTTTTTCGCCGTCAATTTCCAGAAGCGTACTGCGGAGAACATTTTTCATGTTATTGAAGGTATCGGTCAGGATACCGATCTCATCCTGCGAGTGGACATCGATCTCATGGGAAAACTCACCGGAGGCGATCAGCTGTGCGCCTTTGGTCAGGCTCTGCAGCGGAGAGGTGATGGCGCGGGCGAGGAAAAAGGACAGAAGAATAGCGATCAGCACACCGATAAAGAGCGTCTGCAGAATAATTGTAAACAGACGCATGGACAGCTGATTCATTTCCTCCAGCGTATCGATCACATAAATAATACACTCCGCATCCTCACTCTGCAGATACAGAGCAAAATCCGCAAAAGAGCTGCTGGAAAAACGGCGGTTTTCCGTCTCCCGGTTCATGGCGGAAAGCATATTGGGGGATATCTGCAGATCTTCTCCCTGCTCCGCATCCGAACCGGCAAGCATGACCCCGTCCATGGACAGAACATAATAGTTGCGGTAGCGGTCAATGCCCAGAATGGATGCATACGAGGAGAGGATGGATTTCTGCTCATCCGCGAAACCGGGTGCATACAGTGCATACCGCAATTCCGTATACAGAGGGGAATCCTCCGAGAAGCTCTCCTCCATCTGATCCATAAACTGATCGGTATAAAACGAGGAAACGCTGCTCAGAAGCACCGTGCTGACTACGCACATGACCGCCAGAATAAATACGAGCAGAATCAGTACGATCTTGAAATACAGACTTTTGAACATGGCAGAATCCGTTTTCCTTCTTTAATTACGGACGGCGCAGGTAATAGCCGACGCCTCGTTTGGTCATCAGATATGCCGGTTTGCTTGTGTCGTCCTCAATCTTTTCACGCAGCCGGCAGACGGTTACGTCCACATTGCGGATATCGCCGTAGAAGCCGCCCTCATAGCCCCATACTTCCTCCAGAAGTTCTTCTCTGGAGAATGCCTTGCCCAGATTGGCGGCAAGGAACGCGAGAAAATCATAGTCTTTTTTGGACAGTTCAATCGGCTCACCGTTCTTGGTCACCAGATATCGTTCGCTGTCGATGGTCAGAGCACCGATTGTCACGGGTTCGGCGGATGCCGCCGGTTTCTTCTGTACCGTTTCGTGGGAAGAGCGGCGGATATTGGCTCTGATGCGGGACATCAGCTCTTTATAAGAGAACGGCTTCGTCACATAATCGTCCGCACCGGTATCCAGACCGAAAATCTTATCTTTTTCATCCTCACGGGCAGTGACAAAGATAATCGGCACCTGACTGTGCTGACGCACATGCTCGCAAACAGTGAAGCCGTCCATCACCGGCAGCATGATATCCAAAAGGATCAGATCGAATTCTCCGCTGAGCGCACGGGTCAGACCGAGACCGCCGTCACCGGCGATTTCCGCATCGTATCCTTCTTTTTTCAGGTTGTACTGCATGGTCATGGCAATATTTTTTTCGTCTTCCACAATGAGAATCTTCTTTTTCGTTTCCATGTGAACTCCTTTTTATGATTTTGCCGCAAAACGGATTTCTTCCCCGCTCGGGCGAATCTGCTTCAGTGTATACAGAGGATCTGAATCAATGAACCGGATCAGGCGCGGAATCAGCGCCGTCACTGTTTTGTTGCAGCTCATGCGGAGTACGCCGATCTCGCTTTCAAGCATCGCCTTTTTGCAGGCAGCCTCCACATAGGTGATATGATATCCGACGCTGTCCGGCACGTCGTAGGTCCAGTCCCACAGAACATAGCCGGCATCGGTGATCTTCTTCACGTCTTCTTCGCTGAATCCGGATCGGGCTGTACCGCCGGGCAGCTGCACGATTCGTGTTGTCATCTTGGTTATGCTGTACAGATGCTCGTTCAGACGATCCATCTGCGCGAGAAAATCGTCCGCAGATTTTGCGCTTTCACAGGTGAGCGCAGCCAGATGCCCGCCGACAACGGCGGAGACAGCACGTTCAGGATAGCGGCTCAGCTCCTCCGCGGTGAAAAAGAATGCGGCATATGCGTCATTCTCCCGCAATACGCGCAGCAGATCCGGATACGTATCCGCCGAAACAGTATTGAACGTAAAATAATACGTGCGCTGCAGTGTGTCCTTATTGCTGCTCACGGGCGGCGGTGCGGTATCGGCTGTCACAGGCGGCAGAAAGGATGTGGGCGGCGGTTCCGTCGCCACGGGATCGTAGGCTGAAAGCAGTTCGGGCAGCGTTTTCGTTTCGGATCCGTCAGCGATGCGCACGGAAACACCGTATGCGGTACTGCTGGAAACCTTGACGTCAAATGTCAGGGAAAGCACCTCGCAGAAATACTCTGCCGGCACATAATAGTATCCGCCGTGGAGCTTGTAGAGATTCAGATAAATCTCCTCTTTACCGTTGACAGTTGCAATTTTTTCGTCAAACAAAGCGGAAATATACTGCCCCGTGGTTCGGTTATAGACCATAAATTCCCCGCGGCGGCTGTCAACGGACAACTCAATCGGTTCCAGCATGCCGAACAGATCCACCGGCACATAAAACACGCCGTTTACCGCTTCCAGGCAGGCTGTGCTGTCCCGGTACCACCGTTCATCGTTATGGAACAGACTGGGGGCTGCGGCGGCAGTTACGCGGGTGCTGAACAAAATCCCCGCGCAGAGCGACAGCGCAAGAGAGAGAGCCACCAGAGCACGATGGGATTTTTTCATGCATTACTCCTTTCTGTCATCCAGAAGATATGCCACGGCAAGATCCACAACCATTCCGTAGCTCTTCGTTCCTTCTGTTCCCTGCATCACAAGATAAGAATTGTTCACTGCTTCACTCACATCCGCCACAATATTTTCCCTGTACTGATCAAAGAAACTGCTGTACGCCCGCATCTCATAACGGAGCCGCATATCCAGTGTGGACAGCACCTCATAGTACAGATCCGGGGAGGCAGAGTACAGTGCGGATGCCACGTATTCATACATATTCAGATATCCGCTGTAGCGGATATACGGATCATCCGACTCCTGACAGACGAGAAATGCCACAAAGTTCGCCTCATTTTCACGGGCAATGCCGCGCTGATGCGCCAGCTCATGGGCGGCGGTATAGGGAATCACATAGTCCGGATAATTGACATTGATATTGGCTTCCCCGGTGAACATGGTATACACACCGGAAATATGCGTATACGTCATCGGTTTGCTGAGATTGATCGGTTTCACCCGGGAATACAGTTTCTGAATAAACGGGTATTTTTCGCAGACACGATCGTATGCGTCCATCAGTTTCCGGGAAAGCTCGTTATAGCTGTACGGCATTACGGAAAAGGACTGCGGACGGAATGTGATCTCATCCAGGGATTTCTCTGTCTCCTCCGCAAGAATCACAGCTGTATCTGCCAGCTGCTGCGCGGATACCTTTTCGCGGGAAATACCCAGTTTTCTGTCCAGCGGAGTTGCCTGATACCCTGCGGCAAATGTGAGGACAAACATCACATAGATCAGCGCGATCACGGACAGCATCCCGAAAATGCACCGCAGAGCCGGCAGCCATCCATCCCGCGCACGGCGGATACAGACCGTCAGAAGAACGGCAAAGATCACTGGGATGGAGAGAATCAGCATCTCCGCAAGCGAAAACGGAATCCACACCGTCATCCACGAGAAAAGCGCACGAAAAAAGGCGGAAACGCTCTCGTTGAACACATCCGCAAATGCGGGATTGAAAACAAATCCCAGATGCAGACCGCCGCAGACAGCTGCAAGCACAATCCCCCAGAAAGAGAATGCTGGCATAAAGCGGCAGACAGCACGGTAAGCATTTTTGATCATAGACAGCAAACATCCTCACATATTCTTTCCGCACTGTCCGGAAACAGGGCGGCAATCAGCGCAGTGATATCCGCAGGCAGCGGCGCGGTGATGTACATCCGGCGTCCGTCCGGATGCGGAAATCCGGTGGCTATCGCGTGGAGCGCCTGCCGGGCAATATGCTCCGACGGAGCACCGTAAAGTGTATCTCCGTGCAGCGGGCATCCGATGGAAGCCAGCTGTACCCGGATCTGGTGCGTACGTCCCGTAATCGGGGAGGCAAGGATCACGCTGTGGTCGTCAGCTGCGTACAGCACTTTATATTCCGTAACGGCATGATGCGCACCGGGATCATCCGCAGGACAAACCATCCGTCGGATAATGCTGTCACCCTCACGGCGCATATATCCCTCAATCCGTCCCTCCGGCTCTGCAGGAATCCCCTCCGCCACGGCGATATACTGTTTGTGGATCTCCCCTGCCTGCATGGCAAGGAACATTCTGTATGCCGCCAGCTTTGTGTTGGCGGTCAGCATGACGCCGCTGGTATCCCGATCCAGCCGGTTCACAGGACGGAACACATACGCCCGCTCCCGATACCGCCACGCAAGCGCATTGGCTGCCGTATCCAGCTGATGCCCCAGAGACGGATGCGACGGCATATCCGGCGGCTTATTGATCACTGTCAGCGCCTCATCCTCGTAGAGCACAGGCAGTTCCATCTCCACGGGAATGATATACGGACTGACATCCTCCGCCGTATCTTCCAGCGCCAGAGAAAGCACATCGCCTTCCTTCAATATATAACGAACCGTAACAAATTCCCCGTTGACGAGAATGCCGCCCTCGGAGAATTTCAGTTTCTTCAGCATCGCGGATGAAAAGCCCATATCCTGCCGCGTCAGGGTATAAATTGACTTTCCCGATTCAGCGGGTGTAATTATAATATCCATACAGGTAGTATAGCATTTTTTGCGCTGTATATCAAGTAAAAAGTGTAAATTTAAGGAGAACAAATGAAAAGAGGCGTGACCGAAGTCACGCCTCCCTGAAATGCAGATGAACTTATGCCAGTTCTGCGAAGTACTTGATGGTACGAACCATCTGGCTGGTGTAGGAGTTCTCGTTGTCATACCAGGAAACAACCTGAACCTGATAGGTCTCCTCGTCGATCTTGGTAACCATGGTCTGAGTTGCATCGAACAGAGAACCGTAGGTCATGCCGATAACGTCGGAGGAAACGATCTCGTCGGTGTTGTAACCGAAGGACTCGGAGGAAGCAGCCTTCATAGCAGCGTTGATGCCCTCAACGGTAACATCCTTACCCTTAACAACGGCAACCAGAATGGTGGTGGAACCGGTGCAGGTGGGAACACGCTGAGCGGAGCCGATGAGCTTCTTGTTCAGCTCGGGGATAACGAGACCGATAGCCTTAGCAGCGCCGGTGGAGTTGGGAACGATGTTCTGAGCACCTGCGCGAGCGCGGCGGAGGTCACCCTTTCTGTGGGGACCGTCGAGAATCATCTGGTCACCGGTGTATGCATGAACGGTGGTCATGATACCGGAGAGGATGGGAGCGTAGTCATTCAGAGCCTTAGCCATGGGAGCGAGGCAGTTGGTGGTGCAGGAAGCAGCGGAGATGATCTTGTCATCCTTGGTCAGGGTCTTCTCGTTTACGCTGTAAACGATGGTCTTGATATCGTTGCCTGCGGGAGCAGAGATAACAACCTTCTTAGCGCCTGCATCGATGTGAGCCTGAGACTTCTCGATAGAGGTATAGAAGCCGGTGCACTCCAGAACAACGTCAACACCGAGTTCACCCCAGGGGCAGTCAGCAGCGTTCTTCTCAGCGTAGATCTTCAGAGTCTTGCCGTCGACAGTGATGCTGTCTTCGCCAGCCTCAACGGTGTGACCGTCGTAGCGACCCTGAGCGGTATCGTACTTGAGCAGGTGAGCGAGCATAGCAGGGCTGGTCAGGTCGTTGATAGCGACAACCTCATAACCCTCAGCGCCGAACATCTGACGGAAAGCCAGACGACCGATACGACCGAAACCGTTAATAGCAACTTTTACAGACATAGTTTCCTCCAAAATATATATAGATTTTTATTGGGACACGATTTTTCGGAGCTGCCGTGTTTTCCGGTATTCTCCAAGTATATATTATATTCGATTTGCGGCAAATATACAAGCCCTTTTTTCAAATTATTTTCTTTTTTCCCATTCGCACAAAAAAAGCCCGACTGCAAAGCAAAATTTTTCTTTGTTTACAGAAAAGAAAAAGGATTTATCCCTTGACTTTTCATCCTCAGCGTGGTATAATATACTGCGAACGGTTTTGTGCAGGTGTACAAGCCGTCTCTCTGCTGTCGGTAAATCTGTATGCCGACGGCCAAAAGTCCATAGGGAGGTGTAAAAATGGAAAAGAACAACTCTTATGAGCTTCTGTACATCGTTGACGGTACGCTTTCTGAGGAAGCTATCAAGGCGCTGATTGAGAAGTTCACGGCTCTCATCAACGAGAACGGTGCCATTTCCGAGATCAACGAGTGGGGCAAGCGTCGTCTTGCTTACCCGATCGATGACAAGGAAGAGGGTTACTATGTTCTCGTGAACTTCACGAGCAACGGTGCATTCCCGGCAGAGCTTGAGCGTATCTTCGGTATTACCGACGGTATCATGCGCTCTATGATCATCCGCCTGGAAGAAGTCAAGAAGGCTGCCGCTGAGGCATAAGCCTGCCTCTTCTTATTAGGAGGAATTATGGCAAACTTCAACTTCAACAAGGTCATTCTGGGCGGTCGCCTTACGGCTGATCCGGAACTCAAGACCACCCCGTCCGGTGTTTCCGTCACTTCTTTCACGGTTGCGGTTAACCGCCGCTTCCAGTCCAAGGAGACAGGCGAAAACCAGGCGGATTTCATCAATGTCACCGCGTGGAGACAAACCGCGGAATTCGTAACACGCTTCTTCCGCAAGGCAAGCTCCATCTGCATCGTTGGTTCCATCCAGACAAGAAGCTGGACCGACCAGCAGGGGCAGAAGAGATACGCCACGGAAGTTGTCGCCGACGAAGCTTACTTCGTTGATGCGAAATCCGAAAGTCCGGCTTCCCTGCAGCAGGGCTCTCCCATGGGAATGGGTATGGGCATGGGTATGCCGCAGGCGAACAGCTATGTTCCCGACAATTACGGCGCTCCCGCATTTGCTTCCCAGCAGGCTGGCGCTCCGAAATTCGAGGAGTTGTCGGACGATGAAGAGCTGCCCTTCTGATGGCAGCAGCCAACCTAAATTTATACAGGAGGTCTCATAAGAATGGATAACGAAAGAAATGAAGTTGTCGCTGCTCCCGAGCAGGCTTCCGAAGCCAAGGCTCCCGAGGCAGCACAGCGTCCCGCTCAGCGCCCCTTCAACCGCAGAAGAAAGAAAGTCTGCCTGTTCTGCGCTGACAAGATCGATCACATCGACTACAAGGATACGGTTCGTCTGAAGAAGTTCGTCACCGAGCGTGCGAAGATTCTTCCCCGCCGCATCTCCGGTGCTTGCGCAAAGCATCAGCGTCAGCTGACCACTGCTATCAAGCGCGCCCGCCACGTTGCTCTGATGCCCTACATCGGCGACTGATTGTGCAAAACAAAAAGGTGAACGGATTTCCGTTCACCTTTTCTTTTTATTCCTTCACCAGAATCTTTTCGATCTCCGCGATATACATATCGTGATAATCGTGATCGGCGTAGAATTTTGCATCGACAGAGGAATCCACAAAACTGTCCGGTGTCACAGGCTGACACGCCATCTTGCGACAGACAAGCACCGTATCCGCTTCCGCAAAATAAGGTGTATCTCCGTCATGACAGAGCGTCAGACCTGCTTTGGCAATCTTGTCTTCGCTGCGTCCGGAAGTCTTGCCCATATAAGAAAGCATGGCGGTGTACTGCGGACGCTCGTAGAAGGTCAGTGAAAACCGCTCTGCGCCGTCGATGAAATCCTTGGTATAACGGCTTTTCCGCACAAAGATATACACTACATTCTTTGCCCAGAGCACGCCAACGCCGCCCCAGGATGCGGTCATGGAATTACATTTACCGTCTTTTTCCGCGGTGATGAGCATCCACTCCTCACCGATTTTCTGAAAAGGATTGATCTGCCAGTCTTTCGGCTGGATTTCGTGAAAGTTTTTCATTATGCATTCTCCTGCTGTTTTTCACAGTATATGCCGCCGGTCAGTCAAAATTGACGCGGCGCACACGGATTTTGATCTTTGTCATATCCCGCAGCATCCGGAAACTATCGCGCAGAACGTGCACTTTTGATTCACGGTGATTGATGATCCGCACGGGCATTTCCCGGATATTCAGCCCCAGTTTTGCCGCCAGCATCAGAACCTCAAAATCAAACGCAAACCCATTTGTCTCGCATTTTTCAAAGATTTTCCGTGCGGCATCTCCGCGGAAGGATTTGAATCCGCACTGGGAATCGGACAGTCTGAATCCGCCGATACTGCACAGAATACGGATATACACCTTGGATGCCAGTTTGCGGATAAACGTATAACCCTCATATCCGTCTCCGCTGAGACGGCGGCTGCCGATGATCGCATCGGTATCGTCCGTATACAGGGAGATCACCTCTCCGATCACATCCGTGCCGTAGGCAAGATCGCAGTCCGTGTAGATCACGATATCGCCGGTGGAATGCAGAATTGCGTGTCGAACTGCCGCGCCTTTACCCCGATTTTCCCCATAGCCAACTACGCGCACACCGTCCAGATGATCCGCCTCTGCGGCTTCTTCCACCAGGCGGGCACATTCGTCTTTACTGCCGTCATCGGCAAAAAGGATCTCAAAATCCACACCGTTTTCACGGCGGAGTGCATCCATGGCAGTCCACACCGTGCGGGCTGTATCAGCGGCAATCAGCGCCTCATTATACATAGGAATACAAACAGAAATCTTCATACTGCGATGTCAGTCCTTTCTTTTTCGAAAAGCATACAGATCCGCCTCCACCGACACATCCAGCGTGCCTGCATGACCGAGCCGCTCCCGTCCGGCGACGGGAGTCCGGTAATAGAACGGAGTCATGGTAAACAGTGCGTCCAGCGTATCCTGATCGGGGATATGCACTTTTGTTCGCACTTCTTTTTTCTCACTCAGGATAAATCCTTCAGGTGTTGCCGCTTCCGCATTTCCCTCACGGGGATCATCGTAGATCAGGCAGCGCATCTCCCACAGATGCCGCGGCGCGGAGGCAACGACGATCAGCACGCCGTCATCCTTCAGAACGCGGGACACTTCCGCCGCAGGTATCGGCGCAAACAGGCTGAACACCGCATCCAGCGAATGATCCGCCACAGGCAGGGAGAAAATATTTCCCGCGACGAAGGAAACGGAAATATTCGCCTCCACACTTCGTGCCAGCTTTGCGCCCGATGCCGCTCCCTTTTTGGAAGCATCCACACCGCATCCTTCCACAGCTCTGCCGCTCTTTGCGGCAATACGGCGGGCAATGCGGCATGTGTGATATCCCTCGCCTGAACCGGCATCGCAGAAACGGACGGCGTCTTCTCCGCCTTGCAGATGCGCGGCACACAGATCAGCCGCCGCATCAGAAATACAGTCATAATATCCGCCGCTGAGAAAAGCGGTGCGTGCGGCAATCATCCCGGCATCATCGCCGGTGTGGGCATTATTCTTTTTTCCCGGCGGCAGAAGATTTACATAACCCGCCGAGGCAATATCGTAACAGTGACGTTTTCCGCTGTGTCCGCTGCAGAGAAGACTGTTCCCTTCTCTGTCAAGCGATCCGCCGCAAAGCGGACAGCGAAGAAATCCGGCAAAACTCATACAGACCTCAGGTGATGTAATCCACAAGCACTGCGTGAAGGGCGTAACGTCCGTCGGCGCTTGTATTGGTACAGGTGGAAAGTGTGATAATGCGGTCGTCTTCATCCACGACGGGACCGGTGTCAAAGCGGGAACGTGCTCTCATTTCCGCGCTGAACTGCACGAAATCCTCCTTGGATTCAAATCCGGTACGGATATAACCGGAGGATGCGCGGGTATCGTAGAAGGAGAACGGCTGATAAATATATACCCCATCCATGGTGTATATGTAGATCAGCGCAGTCTCGAAGATTTCCTCATCCTTGAATTTTTCCACACCGTGGAACATGGAGCCGCTTCCGGTGGTGATATTATGCCCATAGATCACGGTATTGAAGTTATACATGATCATATCGAAGCACCGGTAATCCACGAAAATGGATCCGATAACCAGATACTCTTTCAGCCAGTTGTTGTTCAGATAAAAATCATTATCCTCCCCCTGTACCATGATATATTCAATACCGACAGAGGGGATGCTGATATATCCGTACACATCCTCATTGCGGTCCTTATAGGAGCGCAGCGTGGCCCGCAGTTTTTCCAGTTCCGCATTGTATCCGCTGTTCGCAGGTGCATAACTCTCGCCGGCAGCAATCGCCTTGTTTACATCGGAAAGAGATGCGGAGGCTGTACCGGGATTACTCTGCCGCAGATGCGCCACAGAACCGCCCTTATTCTCTCCGGTATCTCCGAAAAGACCGAAATCCAGTCCGGCGGCGGCAAATTCAGCGGCTGCTTCATCATACAGGGCATTGCCCTCCTGCTTCTGAAGCAGGTTATCAATCAGCATAAAGCTGCTCACAGCAAACACGGCAAGGCAGATGAACATCATCACATTGCGTGCCAGATCGCTTGCTTTTTCGGCGCGGGTTCTCTCTTTTTTCGGTTTGGACAGTTTTATATCTTCCGGTCCGAACGATGCCAGAGAATGCAGGAACACTTCCCTGTCATAGTTCGGTCCCGCCTCACTGGTGAAGACAAACTCTCTGTCCTCATCCGCCTCATCTATCCGTGTGAGAGGATTCCGTATTTTATCAAATAAACTCATGGGATACTCCTGTCTGTAAATCCATACATATTATTATAATAAATTTTGCGGCATATTACAAGATGCAATTGAAATAGTTCGCGATTTTTTCATGTACAATTTACATTTGACGACCATCCCCGACAGATTTCCCCCATAAAATTTTACGCAGGAGTCAAAATTCCCCTTGCATTCCACGAAAATCATGATATAATTATATAGTAACAATGACATACAGGCAACAGCCGCAGCCCGCCGCAACCGCGAGCTGCTTTTTGTGCGTTGCCGGAAACGGAATAATATGGCTGATATTTTTGATCTGTTCAAGCAGATCGCGAAAAAAGATACTGCTCCCCAAACGCCGCCCACACATATTATCGCAGGTCTGGGCAATCCCGGCGCGGAATACGCCGGCACCCGTCACAACGCCGGCTACATGGCGCTGGATCATCTTGCGGCAAAGCTGCATGCGGATGTAAGCCGCTCCAAATTCAATGCGCTCTGCGGCGATGCGATGCTGGGGGAATATCGGGTTCTGCTGCTGAAACCGCTGACGTTTATGAACGCCTCCGGCGAATCGGTTCGCGCTGCGGCAGATTTCTATAAAATCCCCCCGGAGAACATTCTGGTTCTGGTGGACGATATCTATCAGGATCCGGGACGGATGCGTGTCCGCGGTGACGGCTCGGACGGCGGTCAGCGCGGTCTGCGCTCCATCATCGCTGAGATGGGCACGGACAAATTTCCGCGCATCCGCTTCGGCGTAGGCAAGAAGCCGCATCCGGAATACGATCTCCGCGACTGGGTACTTGGCAATCTCTCCGCCGAGGACAAAAAGAACATGCAGACCTGCTTCCCGCTCGTGGAAGAGGCGGCAAAGATGATTTTCGCCGGCAAAACTGATCAGGCGATGGGACTGTGCAACGGTCACCGTCCGGATAAGGAATAAGTTATGAATCTCTCTCTCCTGACCTCGCTTTTCCGCGCAGGACGTGAGTACTCCACCATGACTCAGACGATCCGTCAGGCGCTGGATCGCGGACGATACCGTCCCGTTACCGCCACCGGGCTCTCCGAGGGTGCCGCGGATGTATTCCTGCCGGCTCTGGCGCAGGATTTTGCAGATATGTGCATCCTCATTCTATCGCCCGAGGAAAAGGATGCGGCGGCTGCAGCCGCATCGCTCTCGTCCCTTGGACTGCGGGCTCTGCATTATCCCGCCAGGGATTACAATTTCAATAACATCACCGCCTCCCATGACTATGAGCATGAGAGGCTTCGCGTGCTAAGTACGCTGCTTCAT
>SVTS01000074.1 GCA_015063645.1 Oscillospiraceae bacterium
CGCACAGAAGGGGCTGCCCGCATTCGGCATCTACGGTCACGAAGTACAGGATATGGACGACACCTCCATTCCCGCTGACGTTGAGGAAAAGCTCCTCCGCTTCGGCCGTGCCGCTGTTGCTGCTGCTACGATGCGCGGCAAATCCTATCTGCAGATCGGCTCCATCTGCATGGGTATCGGCGGTTCCATCATCGATTCCAAGTTCATTGAAGAATATCTGGGCATGCGCGTTGAGTCTGTGGACGAGGTGGAAATCATCCGCCGCATGACCGAGGGCATCTATGACGAAGCAGAATTCCAGAAGGCTCTGGCATGGACCAAGGCAAACTGCATTGAAGGCTTCGACAAGAACCCCGATTTCCTGCAGAAGACCAAGGAAGAAAAAGAATCCGACTGGGAATTCGTTGTCAAGATGATGGTCATCATCAAGGATCTGATGAACGGCAACAAGAATCTTCCTGAAGGACGCGAAGAGGAGATGGTCGGTCACAACGCCATCGCCGCCGGCTTCCAGGGTCAGCGTCAGTGGACGGACTTCTATCCCAACTGCGACTTCCCGGAATCCATGCTCAACACCTCCTTTGACTGGAACGGTGCCCGTGAGCCCTACATTCTCGCTACCGAGAACGACGTGCTCAACGGTCTGGGCATGCTGTTCATGAAGCTGCTCACCAACCGTGCGCAGATCTTTGCCGATGTCCGCACATACTGGAGCGGCGACGCTGTCAAGCGCGTAACCGGCTATGAGATCGAAGGCAAGGCTAAGGAAGCGGACGGCTTCATCCACCTGATCAACTCCGGTGCTGCCTGCCTCGATGCCAACGGCGAAGCAGTATGCGGCGGATGCGGCGAGCATCTGATCAAGGAATGGTATAATGTTACTGAAGAGGATCAGAAGAATATTCTCGCAGCTTCCACCTGGAACTACGCAGACTGCGGTTACTTCCGCGGCGGCGGATATTCCTCCCGCTTCCTCACCAAGTACGAGATGCCCTGCACCATGATCCGTCTGAATCTGGTGGACGGTCTCGGTCCGATGCTCCAGATCGCCGAGGGTTGGACTGTTGCTCTGCCCGATGAGGTTTCCGACGTACTCTGGAAGCGTACCGACTACACATGGCCCTGCACATGGTTCGCTCCCCGCTGTGACGGCAAGGAAGATTCTCCCTTCAAGACCGCATATGAAGTAATGAACAACTGGGGTGCCAACCACGGTGCCATCAGCTACGGTCATATCGGTGCGGATCTGATCACGCTGTGCTCCATGCTCCGTATTCCGGTTGCTATGCACAACGTTCCCACCGAAAAGATCTTCCGTCCCTCCAGCTGGAACGCATTCGGCATGGACAAGGAAGGCGCTGACTACCGTGCATGCGCTGCATACGGTCCGTTCTACAAGAAGTAATTTTCAAGCGGCAGGCAGACCGGAAACGGTCTGCCTGTTTGCATACAGGGAGGTTTTTCCGCTATGCTGTACATGTCATACGACAATGATCCGCTTTCTGCAAAGGAAGCCGCGCGTCTTCTGCGGCTCTGCTTGTGCAGCTGTGACTGTTTCACCATGACGGAAGTACCATACGGTTCCGCATCCGATATGCAAAAGGCGTTAAAGCCGTATCTGATCCGGGATTTTCAGACAAGCAGATGGTTTGAGCGGCAAAAAGTTTCGCCGCCCATGCATGTTTTTCTCTACAAAACAGATCCCGGAGCCGGAGAGATTCTGGAATCATACACAAGTCATTTATTCCGAACAGGGTTCAGAATCCCGGAGCAGAATATGGAAGATCTCTGTTTCTTCTCGGATAACACACTGATTTTCGGTACGATGTCGGAGGAGAAATTCTGCTGTGTCTATCCTCCGTCGGAGAAATTTGAAAAAGAGATCCGGGAGATCCACAGCGAATGGACCTACCGGGACCGGGCAAGAGACAAAATCAATCTGCGATATTTCCGCTGAGAAGCAAACAAAAAAAGTGAAGCCATTTCCGAACCTGACACCGCGGAAATGGCTTCTTTCATACAGTATTACGGATACCCGTTTTTCAGATAATCTCCAGATTCTGCAGTTTTTCAATCAACGGCAGACGGGCTTTGGCGGATTCAACATGTCCCTCATAGATCATGAACATGGTATTGCGTACCAGTTCATTATGCGCTTCACAGCCAAAGATATTCTTGATCGCTTTGATCGCGTCGGCATTGCCGTCTGCAAACATCTCCTGTTTATAATTTCCAATGATATAACTGTAGCTGCTGGTCAGGCACCAGCTGTCAAACCACGCCTGAATCTCCGCCGGATCACCGATGGGTGCGCACAGGCATGCAAGGTATTTCATGAATGCAGCTTTATCTTCACCCTCAAACACAGTGATGCCATCCAGATTGAATGTATACGGATGCACTTCCATGGAAACAGCATCGTCAGTAATATGCAGCTCAGTCATGTATCCGTAATTCCAGACTTTCAGACGACTCTGCTTGGAGAGCGGAAAGAAGAAATTACCCATACTGTACACAATCGGCTTTCCCTCATACATTTCATACCCCTGCGGGCAATGGGTGTGCATGGCGATAACCGCCTCTGCGCCGATCTCGATAAAATGACGGTACAGATCCGTTTTTCCGGGAGAGGGAAAAGGATTGTACTCATTTCCGCCGTGAAAGTACACAATCGGTTTGCACCCGTCGCGGCGTGCATCCCGGATTGCGTGGGAAACACGGGTAAGATTATACCCGGCTGTACCGGAATCAGTATCGGACGCACTGCCGAATTCGTTCTCACATACGGCGATAACGGCGGCACGGATTCCATCCTTTTCCAATATTGCAGGTTGATAAGCCTCTGTCAGATTACTGCCTGCACCAATGCAGATAAATCCCTCATCACGTAGCATCTGCATAGTATTCATCATGGGCACCTCGCCATAATCTTTGGTATGATTATTGGCAAGACCGACAATAGTCGGCTTCAGCGCACGGACATACTCCATATACGCAGGAGATGAAATCAGATTCGGTCCACTTTTGACAATCGCATCGCCATCGGTGGGATCACCGAATATATTTTCCAGATTGAGTACACTGAAATCCGCCTGTGCCATCAAAGCGGCAGCCGCTTTCATAGAGGAAACAGCTTTCGCTTTTCCGGGATATTCCGGAAAATAGTTGAATGACATATCAGATGCAAACATAAGTTTCATATAAAACTTCTCCTGTCGCAGCATCAGTATTCGATGACAACCATCGCGTGAATTTCCAGCTTATCCAGCGTAAAGTGAAGAACGCCGTTCTCCCATGTATACGGAACATCGCTCATCTGCGGAGCCAGATATACGCGCTTCGGCTCTTTACCGACACGCACCTCAGAGGTAATATTATAAAGCGGCTGAATATCTTCGATAATTTCCACGCCTTTACCGCGCTTGATGGGCGTTGCGTAGAGCTGATGACAGACAAGGCGGTTTTCAGCGGTCTGATCCATCAGCGTGACCACGCCCTGTGCAGGCAGATCGGTCTTTACGGTCTTGCTCTCGCCGATCAGAGCGTCGATGGCGGCAACAGCTACTTTCTTGGCAATCAGATTACCCATGGAGGCGTATTCCTCAAAGATTGCCGCGCTGATATAGGCACCGTCCTTACCGACAGTCACGGCGGGGAACCGTTCTGACGGATTATTGGGCGCATGTCTGTGGGAGCAGAAGTGTTCCACAGTACGGTTGAAGTAGGGATTCTCCCGCTCAACCAGAACGGAACCGGTTGCTTTAATGTCCTGCGCAGGGGCACCGATAACGAATGCGGCATTCTGCAGTTCATCCATCCGGAAGCACGGACGGTAATAGATCGGGCGGTATTCGCTTGCGCCGACATATTCCGCGCCCAGATCAAAGGCGAATTCATCCGCATCCTTCTTCAGAGCAGAGGTACCGCTCGCCAGAATCTTGCCGCCTGCGGCGATGAATGCCGCAAGCTTCTCCTGCAGAGCCGCATCCAGACGGATAGAATCGGGCAGGATCACCAGTTTATAACCGTCCAGCGGGGCTTCCGTATCGATCACATTGAAGAGATACTTCCCTTCCAGCATAACGCGGGTGGCGCCCACATCGCCGAGGGATGCATCACGGTTTGCCGGCGGCTGACCGTAGTAATTGTCCACTGCTTCCTGAGAGAGCACAGCGATATCCACAACGGGCGTGACATCATCCAGCCAGGGCTCTTTGGTCTCCAGTTCGGCATATGCCTTGCCGACCAGATCATAGGTTGCCATATCCATTTCGCCCAGCGGGTGCAGCTGATCGCCGATGGAGCATTTCGCGCCGAATGCGGCACTGAGCGCAGCCTCATAGCGAAGTGCGTTCGGATGCTTGAAGCCGCCGAATTCGCCCCAGGACGTATGGAATTTACCGGTCATACCGAGGAACTGCATGCCAAGAGTACGGGAATAGGCGGCGGACATCGGGAAATGATCGTAACCCCAGCCGCCCGTAGGCAGGCTTTCCAGTTCCAGATGCGTATCGACATACGCCAGATCACGGCGGCCGCGGCGGACGTGACCGCTGTTATGGAACAGCGGCAGACCGGGCTTGATTTCGTCAATTGCCTCACGCACACGGCGGGTATAGTTGGCATAGGTGATTTCTGCCTGCTTACGGATATCCGCATCACTTTCTGGATTACCGCCGCGGGCGGCGATATCGCGGCAGCAGTTGGAGCAAGAGCACATCCGCTCGCCTACGATATCCAGGAAAATACCGTCGGCATCGTAATTACGTACAACCTCGCGGATCTGATCCAGCAGATAATCCAGATACGGGGTATTCATACAGAAAAGATGATAGCCGGGAGCGGTGAAATTTGCTTTCCACAAAGTGGGCTGCCCCTTCTGACGGAGCAACCATTCGGGATGCTGATACGCCATTTTTTCATCCAGACCGGCGGAGAGATAGACAGGGGTCTTTACACCGATCTCATGTGCCGCCTCGATCTGTGCCGCAAGCAAATCGAAATTCAGATGCGGATGCATCTCGTTCGCCTCGGACGGGTGATATGCCCAGCCGTGATGGCACTTGGAAAAGACGGTGATGGAATTGACATGACCGCGCTTCAGCGCATCCTGAAACTGCTTTTTCGAAAAACGGCTGCCGATTCCTTCGATACATTCGCTGGTATGGAAGTCCAGATGAATCTGACGGAAATTCATAGTAATACCTCTTTCATTATTTGTTTCTGCTTATAAGATAACAGAAAAAACGAAACCAGTCAAGAGGTTTGAATCATAATGTAAAAAATTTAATATTTTTCTTGCGCCGCCGCATAAGTTGTGCTACAATTATACACAGATTATTTTTTCGGAGGCTGAAATGAACAAGCGAACCCTGCTCTGCTCCACAGGCGCAATGATCGGACGCTCAAACGGATTTGACATACATCTGATTACAAAGAATTTTCCCCGTTTTATGGCGGATGGACTGATTGAGGGCGGTGAGCTGATGATGCTCCCCGTATACTATGACCGCCTTGCCGCTGTCAGCGGCGAATGGCTGGCGGAGGGAATTCCCTTCCCTGTAATCCACTGCGAAAAGAATGTGGGTACGCTTCTCTCCGATGCGGCAACAGCCGATGCGGAAGGCGACACCGATACGGCTAAAGCGCTGCGTGCGCAGGCAGAGGAAGACTTCCGAAAAAACTGCGAGATGGGTGCCATGGCGCACTCCACCGCGATGGTACTGCATCTCTGGGGCGGATTTCAGTCCGACGCACATATTGCGTACAACGTGGATGCGCTGCCGGCACTGTGTGAGATCATCAGACCCTACGGTATTCGTCTGCTGATCGAAAACGTCCCAAGCAACACCCATGACCCCCACAGCAACTGGCGGCGGCTGATTCCGCAGCTGTCGGAATGTGATCTGATTTTCGACACCCGATTCGGCCAGCTGCACCGGCAGATTGCTGAGACATGGGCGGACGCCGATATCGCCCCGCACATCCGGCACATTCACATCAGCGATATTCTGGGCGCGCCGCGGGATTTCTCCACGCTCCGCCCCATACTGCATCCCGGTGAGGGTATGGTGGATTTTGATGCATTTCGCCGGATTCTGGATGAGCACGGCTACAGCAAAACGATCACGCTGGAATCCCCGGTTATCCGCGAAGGCGGCGCCGATGCGCTCAAGCTGGCAGACACGCTGGCTAAGCTGAAAGGCACATTGGGAATTGATTAAAGAATGAAAAAGCTCCGTATGCACAGCATACGGAGTTTTTCGTTATTCATCTTTATAGTAATCCACGTTGGCATCTGTCGGGTAGACGCGATTCACATCTTTTCCCCAGATGCCGATTTTCCCGGAATCGGGATAGACGGCGACATCCAGATCATGGATCACGTCAAAATCAATATAGATCAGTTTTTCCGCAGAGGATGTATTGGTCAGCTTATGGGCACCCTCACAGGATGCGGGAAAGAACAGCAGATCCCCTGCCCTGACGGGTCTTTCTCCCTCCGGTGTCCGGAGAATTCCCTCACCGCTGATGATATAGAACGTCTCCTCATCTTTCAGGTGATAATGATACGGATACGCGGATTTCAGGGGCGGAATCTCATAGACGCTGACCAGAGTCCCCTCAGCTGAACCGCGGGACACGAATGTTTTTCTGACGTATTCGTAGTCTGCATGCTCCGCTTTATGTTTGCCGGTCAGTTCACTGATATGGCACTGTTTGATCTTTTCCATTTTTTCGTCTTCCCTTTACAGTTTTTTCTGATACCACTTCGAGCCGCTGAAGCGGATGGCGGCAAACATGAACCGCGTGAACTGATCAAAGAACAGAGCGACCCATGCACCGTACACGCCCCAACCTACTGCGTAGCAAAGAATATACGCCATCATCGGACGGACAACGGCAATGGAAACAAACGAAACAGCCGCCATGTACTTGGTATCGCCGGCACCGTTAAGACAGCCGCGGAAATTCACCTGGGAAATCTGGAACGGCGCTGTCAGCGCAACGATATACAGCAGATGAACGCCCACGCGGATAATATCCGCGTCATCTGTGAACAATCCAACCAGAACCGAACCGCCGCATGTGAACAGGAGGATCAGCAAAACGCTGATACAGATGCCCAGCCGCTGACCGATTTTTCCGTAGATCAGGGAGTAATCCGGGCGTTTTCGTCCCAGATTCTGTCCTACGAGAGAGCCGGCGGCAACGCCGAGACCGTCTCCAACCGTAAAGGACAGAGTGATGATACTCATGACTATCTGATGTGTGGCAAATTCCATGGTACCGAGTTCCGCTACAAGTTTCGCATAAGTAAAGAATCCGATACGCATAAATACCTGCTCCACCAAAGAGCCGCTGCCCACGCTGAACATGGTTTTCAGCATCGGCAGATCCCAGCGGAACATTTCTTTCACGTCCAGCTTCAGGAAACGGTTTTTGATGCAGATGGAACGTAGGGAGATCACAGCGGCAGTCATATTGCCCAGCATAGTGGCAATGGCCGCGCCGGTAACGCCCAGCTTCGGAAAGAAGAACAGACCGTTGATCAGCAATGCGTTGAACACCACATTGACGCAGTTGGCACTGACATTGGTGGTCATGGAAATGCGGGTATTGCCGCATCCGCGCTGTGCGGCATTGACCATCAGAGAGAACACCTGGAAATTCAGACCGATCATCGTAATACGGAAATAGACGATCGCCTGCTCGATTGTGTCATCCTGCGCACCGGCAAAACGGAGCAGCGGCTCTGAAATCAGAAACGCGATTACCGTACAGATAACACCGAGTATGAACGTAATCGGAAGAGCCATCGCCAGGCATTTATTGGCACTCTTCTGATTCTTTTCACCAAACCGTCGGGCGACGATAGCATTAACTGCGATGCTGATCGACATAAAAAGCGCGTGAAACAAAAGCCTTGGCTGGTTGGTAAGACCGACAGCAGATATGGCAACCTCACCAACAGTGGAAACCATCACCGTATCGATAAACGTAATCAGACCGCCGAGGAAAGACTCCATCAGCGCCGGCCAGGCGATTCGGATAAAATTCCGGTACATTTCTCCGGGCGGATAACTGTCTCCCAGTTTCTGCGAGGGGCGAAGCATGTATTCGGGATAAACAAGCCGTTTGATCAGTGACATCTCTGTATGCGCCCGTACGGGCTTCCTTTATGTTTGATATGTTAACTTTTGTTAATAATATTATATGGAACAAAAACCTACTATATTTTACATCAACTCCCACGGATTTTCAATAGATAAACTGAACAAAAAACGACACAATACTGTTCTTTTCCTGAGATACTCATGTTTTTTTACTTATTTTTTCATGCTGCATTTATAAAAGCATACTATACTCTGTTAGTATTGCGGAGCCTGTTCATCGGAATGTTTCAGAAATGACAGTTTCTCACCGGATTTTCCTCTTTTGATCTGATAAGCTGCGCCAAAACCGGCATTCGGATGCCGGTTTGTAACGGAGAATTTCTTAATCCACGCCCGTCACATCTATACTGTATAATATTAGGACGGCGCTGCGTTACAATCTGAAATAAGGAAGTGAAAACAACATGACCTATCTGGAAGAAACATATACCGAGACAGTACGAACCGTAGTCCGACAAATGCAGGTACGCAAAGAGGAGAACTGGACACTTACGAGCGTTCTCAGTGAAACAACTGCAGCGGGGCGCAGATACTATTCCATCACCGCCGCCGTCGGAAAAGATGAAGCCGCAGAGGATATCTGCACTGTGTCCGATATCACCGGTGATCCGGCAGAAGCAGAACGAATATTCCGTATGATCACGGACGGATTTGTCATGCCCTGCACGCTGGAAGATGTGATCAGCGATATTCTGGGGTGACGCCCTTGCATCCGGAACCGAGCAGCGCCGGGGTTCCGATGATCGCGCTATCCGAATACAGAAATGCCCGGGCAAGGAGCACCCGGGCATTTCTGCGTAAATATTCAATTTGTTTTTATTCCACGATAAAGGGCTTCAGTGCTTCAAGCAGAGCCTTTTCTTCATCCGCGTCATCGGTCAGAGCGGTGAGATTGATGGGATTCAGCAGATCAAGGCTGAAGATACCCATGATGGACTTGGCATCCACGACATACCGACCGCTGGAAAGGTCGATATCGATATTGAACTTGGTGACGGTATCCACAAAATTGCGGACATCCTGAATGGATGCGAGTTTAACCTTTACGTTCGTCATAATCTTCTTTACTCCTTCTATTTTGTAAAAATTGGTTACTACCGTATATTATTATACCCAAATTCCGGGAATTTGTCAATAGAAATTCATGCTGCCGGAAAGAATCTGCACTTCGCACAAAAGCATCTGCTGCGCCGCTCAGAACATGTATTTTTTCACAACAGCGCACATACTGCGGATCGCCTCCGGGGTTCTGTCGCCCAGATCCTGACAGGCGTACTTCACAAGCTCAAAAACTTCTGTCAGTTCCTCAGATTCCTCAATATCAAAGCGGCGGATTTTTTCGCATGCTTCTCTGGGAGTATCGGAGGTTTTCAGCTGAATCCCCGCCTTGCGGCAGGCACGGAGCATCATGGAATAAGCGAAGCTCATCTTTGCCCCCATATCCGGCAGATTATTCAAACGGTTGATAAAATCATCATAGGAGGAAGATGATGCCGCCATGGCATTGTAATCCCGGATTGCTGCTTTCTGCAGTTTTGTCTCCTCGTCTGTATAGTTGAGGATTTCGATCTCCGTAGTTTCCCAGAAGGATTTCGCCACCACCCAGAAGGAGATTATCTCGGCAATCCATGCGGCGATGGAGGCAACAATGGAACGGGCTTTCCGGCACAGAATCAGAACGAAGAACATCGCCAGCACAGCCAGAAATGCATACAGTGCCCAGGCGCCGATGGGAGAATCGCTGAACACATAGGATGCCATTTCTCCGCTGGCATCGAAATTCACAAATTCCGATTTCACCGTATCGCTGTCGCTTTTTCGCAGCACCTGATAAAGGAAAAAGAACAGGATCATGCGCCCGAACATGGCAGCACCGCAGATAATCAGATACGTAAACAGTATCGCAGTAATGCCGAATCCGATCAGGCAGGTGATCAGCAGCATATTGAACATCCGCGCCTCCGGGGTAATCACGGAAGCCACCGCACCGCGGTAGTTGCGGGTGATATACACCTGATTCAGCAGATAGAGAAGACAGGAGAAAAAGATAAAGTAGCAGACTGTGCTCATCACAGGCAGAGCGGATCCCTGTGACATCATGGCAAACACGGATGTTCCTCCGAACAGCAGCAGCACGCATACCAGAATCGCCGTTCCGATGAAGACAATGCCCAAGAGACGCATATTGATCAGTTTCTCGGGCGGATAGAACCAGAGGATGATCCCCACAAGGATCATCAGAAAGGTCCCGGCTGCCGCCAGATACGGATGGAGTGAATCCATTTTATACAGAACCGTAGAGCGGATGGCAATCTGATAGTACAGTTCCTTATACAGAAATGAACTGAGAAACGCCATCACGAGTGCTGTCAGCATCGGCAAAGCCGCCGCTGAGGGGACGAAACCCCGATCGGTTATATCGGTCTGCATGGTTCCTAGACGGCGGACAAGCCCTATCCGACGCGCATAAACCGACTGAAGGAAATATCCAAGCAGAATGAAGAGCAGATTGAACAACGGCAGAAACGGGATCCATTTTCCCCAGGTGCCGATGAACAGCGGGTACATAAGGGGCATGAATGCGCAGGCGGCGGCAGTAAACACCATACCCGTCACGATCATATCCAGTTGTCTGTGTTTCATGCCGTCCTCCTCATTCAAAATATGTTTTGAACACCACGCGGATATCGTCCGGGATGATCATGGCGTTATTGTTTGCCGTGGTAATATAGAAAATTACTTCAATACCGAGGGATCGCATGGTATAGGCGAAATTGATCATACGCTCACTCAGGTAAGCGGATACAAAGACCAGATTGCCGCCGGCTGTATACACTTCCGGATGAGCAATGATATGATCCAGCATTTTTTCCACCGATACGCCGATATGCATGGGCAGGGACGCCAGCATACGGAGCACCTCCAGCATATCATGGGTACCCGCATGGGGACGGGAGAGAAAGATCTCCGCACCGACCTCATCACCCTCCGCCGTGATGGCTGTTTCCTCCAGCGGCGTATCGGGCGGCAGAGTATTGGTGATCAGGGACACCTGAATATTCTCCGATGCCACGGCATCCAGAATGGATGCCACTACGGTAATGCAGGACTCCACCGCATAGGGCATTGCCGGCGGTCCCGGCACGTGCTCGATATCGCGGGAATTCATATTCATCACGAGATTGAACTGGAAACGCTGTGTGAATTCTTCCAGATTGACCATAAGCATGCCTTTGGCAGCTGTGGATTTCCAGTTGATATGATTCATGGGATCACCGACGGCGTATTCTCTGATGCCGCAGAGGCGGAGCGGATCGCTGACGATACTTCTCTGCACGAGAATTTCCCCGCTGAGAAACAGCGATGCGGTAAATTCTTTTTCCAGCTCCACGGTACGGGGAAGTACAACGAGACGGTTCTTGGCTGTGGGACGGACGGTGATCATGCGTGACTGCTGATTGAATCCGATCAGATCGTTTGTAACGATCATAACCTGTCCGAGAGAATATTCCCCGCGCACGCCGCAGTTGACACGCCATGTACGCGTGATCTTCTGATAGGGACGGAGGACGAACACGCTCTGCACAGAGGATGCCAGACGTCCGGTCCGGCTTCCGTCCTGCCCGCTGTCGATGAGGCGGTAGGAAAGCCCCTCCGGCAAGGCGGTATCCACCTTGACAAACGGCAGCGGCAAAAAGCGGGTATTGGAGATCACTTCACTGAAGAAAACGTCCTCGCCCTCAAAAACCTCACCTGCGCTCAATGTCACGTCATAGGTGATGCCGTCAAAGGATTTATCCCGGTAGATGCGGTACTGGATCAGATACACCGCCACTATTGCGAGAACCAAAGCTAAAATCAGCATGGACTTCTCCTTTGCTTTTATTCAATGGGCGCTGGAACGGTATCGACGATATAGCTGATGATGACCTCATTGGCATCCGTTACGCGCACAGTACTGCGTGAACGGGAGATAATACGGTGAGAAAGCACCGGAACAGCGATTTTTTTCACATCGTCCGGCAGGACATAATCCCGACCGGAAATGCCTGCGTATGCCTGTGCGGCGCGCATCATGGCAAGAGAGGCACGGGGGCTGACGCCCAGACGGAGACGGTCACTCTCACGGGTCGCATTGGCGATGGCGATGATGTAATCCTTGATACTGTCGCTGACGGTGATGCCGGCAACAGCACGGCATGCCTCTTCCACATCCGCTTTGGTGCAGACGGCGGTAAGGGTATCCAGCGGAGATACGCCGTTGTATTCACTTAGAACGGACCGTTCACTTGCGGGATCCGGATAACCGAGGGATAGTTTCATAAAGAAACGGTCATTCTGCGCCTCAGGCAGCGGGAATGTACCCTGAGATTCGATGGGGTTCTGGGTGGCAATCACGAGGAACGGCGTCTCCAGCGGATAGGTAACCCCGTCGACGGTTGCCTGTCCCTCCGCCATGCATTCCAGCAGAGCAGACTGGGTACGCGGTGTGGTTCTGTTGATCTCATCGGCAATGAGGATATTGGTGAACACCGGTCCCGGGCGGAACACGAAATCGCCGCTCTTCTGATTGAAGTAGTTGATGCCGGTGACGTCGGAGGGCAGAAGGTCCGGTGTGAACTGAATACGCTTGCATCCGGCTGAAACGGATTTTGCCAGCGCCTTTGCCAGGGTGGTCTTACCCGTACCGGGAATATCATCCAGCAGGACATGACCGCGGCAGAGCATTGCTGTGATCACCATGCGGATCTGTTCTTCTTTGCCGAAAATGACCTTGCCGATATTGGTCTCGATCGCCGATGCGACGGCGGCTATTTTCTCGCAGTACATAGATATGCTCCTTTGGCGTTTTGATTGATTTCATTATAGCATAAAGAACAGAAGCTGTCAACAAAACCGTTTGATTCGCGAACAAGTTCATGTGACTGCATAAAAAACATGCCCATGTTTTGTACAACATGAGCATGTCATTTCTGATAGATCAGCGTTCGGGCATAGTGTACTCCCGCAGAGTTTCATCAGCGGTCACGGCGCGGAGCGCTTCCCTTCCTCCGGCGGGATTAGGACTGACGAGGAATGTACAGGATGCCGCGGGAAGATTCAGGCGGACAACGGTGTACACCTCATCCTGATACCGCACGTGTTCATAGGGAATACGGTGGGCTTTGCCGCGGTAGGGATTCCACTCCTCAACCGTGTGACGCCCGCGGAGAAGCACTTCATTTTCATAGGGGGCGGAGGTGGTGTTGGTGATGAAATATACATCACACAGTTCATTCTTGCGGTGCAGAATCCCGAGGGAACCGCTGTGCGCCAGACGGACATCCACACCGATTTTGCGGAATGTGGGCAGATCGTATGCGACAACGCCGCTGTATTCGATTTTCGGCGGATGAACAAAGACCACATCCTGCGTCAGGCGGAAGGAATGAATGATATTCATCATATCCGCCGCGGGAATCATATCCGTACCGTCCACAGCAGTGGTAATGGCAGGAATAAAGCAGGCGATACCGCCGTTTCCGTTTGTATTGGAATAGATCTCCCGGAAGATACTGGGATCCGCCGCTTCGGTTCCGAAGATATGCTCACACAGTGAACGGACTTCCGCATCATAGCGGGACAGTTCCGCAGAAGAAGCCGCTCCGGGCTCCTCCATCTCAAAGGCGCATTCCGGCAGGCAGCCTGTCGCCAGGATCCGTCCGCCTTCATCGAAAAATTTTGCCAGCTTGCGCAGGGCGTGAATACTGATCATGTCCGTTCCGGGCAGGATCACGGCGGAATACCGTCCTCCGCCGCTTCCGCGATAGAGGAAACCGCCCTCGCTGTAACAGGAATCTGTCAACACATCAGGATGCAGGAATTCCGCATCCATGCAGCCGTAAGTAAGCAGATTATTCATGACGGTCATGTAATCGGCGTTCTCCAGAACAGCGGGATATTCGAATCCGCTCAGGGAGAATTCGTACAGGAATGTCCGCGCATGGACAGAGTGAATGGGATACAGAACCGCCACATCGCTGACATGTCTGCCTCCGCGGAGCATCAGGGATGCGCGGGAACAGAAATCGGTATAATCCTCTGCGGCGCGGTTATGGGAGAACAATTCCGAGAGAATCGGCTTCCCGGCTGATTCCGCTGCGGGAAGAACTTCCCTGTCCTCCCCCAGATGGGTCATCAGGATATTGACGCCCCGTCCGAGTGCGTTCATCGTTTCTTTATAGATGATCTCATCCGTCAGTCCCTCATAGCGGCGGAACATATCCGCGCTGAGGAGCCCGCGGTCAAAGCCGTCGGATGCTCCGGCGGCTACCTTGATCCCGTTGAGACCGTACAGATACGCAAACGGCAGAGAGATGCCCGGCACAGGGGCATGGCGGTGAAGCATCTGTCCGTCGCCGAACAGCCATGAGCAGGCGGTTGCCTTGGATTCGATGGCGAAGCCCGTGACCGTCATATCCCGTGCGGCGGTAAAATCGGCGGCGGCTTTCATATAACCGTCCGTCAGCATGGCGGCACGGCAGCTCATCAGCTGTGCACGGTAATGTCTCGAGGAAGGACCGGCATCCTGAAACAGGCATGGATAATACGGAGCGGGATCATAGCCGAAGCGTTCTCTGAACACTTCATTAAAATCGTCGCTCCACATCCGGCGGTTTTTGCCGCCGTACTGTACGTTGCGGCAGATCATGGTACGCACAGCTGCCCGGGCTTCCTCATCCAGGGAATCCAGCAGCGTACGGCAGGTTTCGCTGAAATAACGGATACACACGTCATAATCCATCATGTTGATCAGCTGGGATTCATCGTCGTGCTCACACACATACCGGTGGAGGACCCAGTTGCCCTCAGGCACCTCCCAGACAATCTCATTATCTGCCGTGATATACTGACGGAGATCCAGAATCTCTGCGGTATCCACATCCACTGCCACAAGGGACATCAGTTTTCCGCTTCCCGAGAGGGCACGGCGGAATGTTTCTCCCGTCACGCATTCGTGCTCATAATCACAGAGGACACGGCACTCAAGCTCCGCCTCCGTATCGGGATGTGTATCCAGATAGGAGGACATGACGGTGGGATCGTCAAAATAGGCACTCTTCAGTCCGTATGCGGCACATGCATCATAAATAGCGCGCAGGGATTCTTCATATCCGGTCTCAAAAGGACGGCTCTCCGCCTCGGAGGGATAATAGGGGATCACCCCGGCATACCCGTCTTTTTTATAGGAAGCAATCAGTTTTTCAGCCCGGAGTGCAGTGGCATTTTCACCGCTGTTCACTACAGGCATGTATATATATGGGCCGAACATCTGGTGAGGATCATTGAATGCCCGGCGCAGAGCAGCGGC
>SVTS01000075.1 GCA_015063645.1 Oscillospiraceae bacterium
GTACCTAACATACAAGGACTTCGATGCACTTCGTGACCGTGACGATTTCAAAGCACTTGAAGCACTCTGATAAAGTGTTTTTTCAGCGTGATGATACGAGGGTTTCAAGGAAATTAAGAAAGATTCCTCGATTGCAGTCGTAGTCGAGGAATCTTTTTGTAGCTTATCTAAACTTGTGCAGTCTTATCTAAATGACATTGGTGAAAGCTCACTCCTCTTTTTCATTCACCAAGCAGAATCTCGCGGTTGGTCCCGTAAAAGATATCGTCATGTCCTGCCATCATCCGGCAGAAGTCCTCGAAAATCTTCCACGAATCCTCGTAATCAAATTCGTAAGCATGTCCCCAGATATAGAACACCTGCGGTGTCTGTGCATCCAGTTCCAGAAACTGTCTGCCCATTTCCATCAGCTTATCCCATCCGCAAAGATGATAGACACTGGGGCGATACATGAACAGATCCGTCTCCGGTGCGAAGGATTCGCTTGTCACGGTGGTTCTCGCGTAACGGATACCGGTATTCTCACGAATCAGGCGGGCAACGCGCTCATCGTAATTCACCCCGCCGCCGGGATACGCCATGCCGACCACCTCATATCCGGCAATCTCGGACAGAGCAAGGCGGTCCTCTTCCACCTGACGGATCACTTCCTCATCGGACAGCTGTGTCAGCAATGGATGGGTCAGCGTATGCGCGGCGATCTCATGGCCGGCGTACACACGCGGTACTTCCACCGGGCGGAATTTGCAGTGCGCAATAGTCATATCCTGCCGGATCAGCAGATTCGGCGTTCCGAGCAGACCGGAATTCAGATTGAATGTAGCCTTCAGACCGTAACGATTCAGGATGTTGATCATCTGCCGGTCCTGGGTGATGCCGTCATCGTAACTGAAAGTCAGCGCTTTCATTTTTCCGTGAAACATACTCTACCTCACAGATTGTATTTGATACCACGCTCATAGCCGGAATTCATCAGATCGGATTCATACACGTGGATATTGCCGTAGCTCCAGTTATAGGAGGAACCGCCATGACGGTCAAAGGTCATCCACATATATTTGGTTCTGCTTCCGCAAGGAACAGGAATCACCGTACCCCAGCCGCGGAATCCGCCGTCATCAAAATCGCAGTTCAACTGTGTGAATTTCGAGAAATCATACAGATCGTACACGTTATACTGTGCGCGCACGTTGAAATTGGATCCGCAGATGAAGTAATACTTACCGCCGACACGGACAATGGATCCGCCCGTATTGGCGCCGGTAAGTGTATTATCCAGATAAGTATACCCCGCAAAGGGCTGATCGGATTCGTACAGGAAATAGCGGTACTGATTTTTACCGTTTTCTTTCACGCCGCGGCAGATGGTCATATACCACTTATCCCGCTGACGGTCATAAACGAAATCCGGATCCTCGTCGCCGCTCTTGCCGAGCCACAGACGGTCATCGCTGAGCTCTGCCGTAAAGGATTTGGCAACACCCGCCTGCAGGCGAAGAGCGTCTGCCCCTGCATCTGCCTTCTGTTCACACTCCATCAACTGCACGTCCACGACGTTGATGCCGTAGCGCAGATCCGCGATGGATGTACCGTGGCAGAGGATATGACCGTGGGAGAAAGAACACGCCCAGATATACCATTCGTTTGTGTATCTGTTATACAGCACAGAGGAGGCTACGTCAGCACACCAGCGGTCATCGCCGCAGTCGAAGAAGATCGCGCCCTCCATTTTGAATTCGCAAGTGGAGGGATTCCAGGAGATCACCGACTGGAATCCGCCCGCCTCAAGACGGGAAGACATGGTCATGAACAGCTTGCCGTCGGACAGGATCGGCATACCGTCTTCATAGCGCACCGGCTTCATATCGGCGTGGCTGACGCCGGCATCCAGGTAAAACTCCACCGATTCTGCGCAGAAACAGCCCGCAGCCTCCGCTTCATACCAAAGAGATGCTGTCGCATTCACAAAGGTGCCATGCAGCGTAATATCCGCAAATTCAGGCAGATCCAGCGTCAGGCGCGGCTCGGGCTTCTTATCATCCCGGAGATACACGTCAAAGAATCTGCCGCGGCAGGCAAGAATCAGGCTCATGCCGGACACGAAAGGATAGACGGTTTCCTCCACCTGCACACCGCGGGAAACACCGCCCACGGAAAGCTCATGGGCAATCTGCACGCCGTCACCGCAGCGTACAAGAGAAACACGCAGTGCGGGTACATTCTCTTCCGTATAAGCGCAGCGATCGCCGGGAGCCACTGCAATGCGGAAGCCGGCAGAAGCGTTATCCAGCGTTCGGATCACCAGTTCATAATTGGCATAGGGGAAATGCTGTCCAAGGAGGCGTGCCTGTGCGGCGGATTTATCGGATGCATTCTTCACAGTCAGGCGTCCGTCTGCGGTAGTTTCCGTAAGTACGCCGTCGCCTGTCCGGGCGGTTACCGGATACGGATCACCACGGTCGGTATGCAGCCAATCTTTATAAAAACTCATTTCACCCAGCTTCATCTGCAGGGTTTTATACGGATTCACGGAAAATTTCCGTCGGAATTTCATATCATAGATGGAATGCTCCGCGCCGCTTTCCCATGCATGATCAACAACAATCGGTTTCATATTTTTCTCCTTTATCCAGTCAGTCCGCACTGCGGATCATATTTCCGATACGGGTCTCAGCAATCTGCAGATGTGTCTGCATTGCCTCCTGCGCCGCTTCCGGATCTCCGTCAAGAACCGCCTGCAGAACCCGCCGATGCTCTTCCAGCGTAAGCGGTGCTGTTTCCCCCGATGCTGTAAATGACCGGATCGAATAGGCGGTAAAAAGCGATTCCGTCTGCTGATAAAACTGATACAACAGCCGGTTTCCGCTTTCCCTGACGAGTACTGTATGAAAATGACGGTCCTCCGCCGCCAAAGCGGCAGGATCCGCTTTACTGAGCGCATCCGAAAAGGCGGACAGCGCAGCTTTCAGTTCCTGTTTTCCAGCATCCGAGCAGGATTTTGCAGCAAAAGCGGCAGCAGACGGCTCAAGAAGCCGGCGCAGCTGCACGAATTCCTCCAATGTCCGTTCACTGGCGGTAAACCATGCTTTCGCCTGTCCGCTCAGCGCGGCAGCATCTGCTTCGCTGACTATGCGGGCAAATGCACCCTTTCCCGGACGAAGTTCCACATATCCCATAGCTTCCAGGGTGCGGATTGCTTCACGTACGGTAGAACGTCCCACACCCAGCATGGCAGCAAGTTCAGACTCCGTTGCCAGTTTATCCCCCGGCGAAAATTCACCGGATGTGAGATATTCCCTGATCGCCTCAATTGCCTGTGCGGTTACTGTGGTTCGTTTGATAACTTCCATATCAGATTTTAAATGCTTTATCCACAGGAACTGCGCAAAGTACCCCCTGCGCTTCACTGCGGAATCCGCATTCGCTGTTGACATCCTCCATCAGCTGATTCCGGATGGAATCGGGAGCGAGAATTGCAACGATTTCTTTCTCTTCCTGCAAAGTGATACCGTGGAACTGGCTCTCCTTTTCTGCCTCTGCAAGACGGGCACGGATAACGGTACCGCCGGTTGCGCCGCTGCGGCGGGCAATCTGCATGACCTGATCCGTATAGCCCTGATTGACCACTACAAGAATCAGACTGTGCTGATGTTCGTTCTTCATAACGACCGCTTCCTTTCTCTCGGGATCTTCCGATTTCTTCATGTTCAGAATGACGGCAAGCAGGCGGCTGACCGCATCCGGGGAAAACATCATCATAATTCCGCGGTAACGGGTTGAGCTCAGATTTTCGGAAAAGCCTTTTACCGCATCTGCCACCGCATCCTCAGTACCCATACTGACAATGACATCTTTCTCCGATGAGCCAAGTCCCAGAATATCCATCATCTCCGAGGAAGCAGTGCCGTGACCGGTAAAGCGAAGCTGATAACCCATCCCGTAACTGCTCAGATGAGAAATCAGTGACTGACCGTTTCCCCGTTCCACGATGGCGCACAGAACCTGTGCTCGGCGAATTTTTGTATCGTTCATCGTCAATCCTCCCCGCTTTCATCAAAATACAGAATACCGTCATCCACACGGCTGAGCAGATCCGCCGCTTTTCTGGTAGCTTTCTTATGGCGGATCACGGAAACCAGACCGATGGACTGAATGGTGATCAGCGGAGTCATGGCAACCATAGCGACGATGCCAAAGGCATCCGTCAGAACGTTGCCGCCCATAGCGGTGCAGGCACCCAATGCGAACGGCAGAAGGAATGCCGTGGTCATAGGACCGCTGGCCACTCCGCCGGAGTCGAATGCGACACCCGTATACAGCGGCGGCACGAAGAAGCTGATCAGAAGAGACAGTGCATATCCTACCAGAAGGAAGGGCAGGATCGGCACGCTGAAGAGAATACGGAACATGGCAATGCCCACAGAAACAGCAACACCGATGGAAAGACCGAGACCGATGGAGCGCTGGGAAATCTGACCGTTGGAGATTTCTTCAACCTGTTTTTTCAGCACATGCACCGCCGGCTCAGCGGCTACAATAAAGTAACCGACCACCATGCCGATAGGCAGGAGCAGATATTTGAAGGAACTGCCCGCAATGGCACCGCCGATCAGCTGACCGGCAGGCATGAAACCCACATTGGCACCGCAGAGGAACAGAACAAGTCCCAGATATGTATACAGAAAACCGAGACCGATACGAACAAGCTGACGGGCACGGAAACGGCGGGTTATCAGCTGGAACACAACAAACACACAGACGATCGGCAAAAAGGCGGTAATCACTTCTTCCATATATTCCGGAATGGCATGCGTAAATGCACGGATGGCATCCTGTGTTGTATGCACAGCGGGAATAACATTCTCCTCCGCTGCGGCGTTGGGTTCATAGAAGAGGCTCAGTATGAGCACTGCCAGAATCGGCCCGATACTGCACAGTGCAACCAGACCGAAGCTGTCCTCCGCAGAACGGCGGTCGCTTCGGATTGCGGCAAGACCGACACCCAGTGCCATGATGAACGGTACTGTAATAGGACCGGTAGTCACTCCGCCGGAGTCAAAAGCGGCGGGGATAAAATTCACCGGCACAAAAAAAGCCAGAATAAACACGATCACATAGGCAACAAGCAGAAGCCGTGCAAGCGGAACTCCCAGGACAATACGCAAAAGCGAAATCACAAGGAACAGTCCCACGCCCACTGCCACGGTCAGGATCAGAACCATGTTGGGGACGGAGGGAATCTGCTCTGCCAGCACCTGAAGATCCGGTTCGGCGACGGTGATCAGAACACCGAGGACAAAACAGATGATCAGCGACAAAGCAATTTTTCTGGATTTACTCAATTCCACACCGATACCCTCACCCATGGGCTGCATGGACATACCGGCACCAAGCGTAAAAAGACTCATCCCGAAAATAAGCATCAGAGCACCGAAAATGAACAGCATCATAACGCCGCTCTCCACCGGCGCAACGGTGACACTCAAAATCAGCACGATGGCCGTAATCGGAATTACGGCAGCAAGGGACTCATTCAGCTTTTCACGAAGCTGGAACATACGTCAGACAACCTCCGCGCACAAAAACATTACCTATATATTATATCAAATCAGCCAACATAATGCAAGGGGGTATCGACAAAAAAGGAACTCCTTTCGTCAGGAGCTCCTTTTTGAATTCATGAATAAAAATCGTGTCCGCTGATGGTCATGACATACGGACGGTTATTGGGCACCCAGAAGTTCTCTGCCAGAGATGCATTCAGAAAATACAGAATCTCATGGGAGATACTGTACCCCTCCAGGCAGAGTTTTGCGGCTGCAATCGCCTCCGCATCCGGTGTGTTGTAAATCGTCCCGTTGGCGATCGGTGTAAACTGAACCCCGTATTCCCGATCAAATATTACTGCGTAAATATTATCCGGAAATATTTCGCTCCGGACCCGATTCAGAACCACGTTTCCTACGGCAATCTGTCCGAGGAACGGCTCTACGCCCGCTTCCGCATGGATAATGCGGGAGAGCCAGTACACTTCATCCTGAATGTAGAATTGATCGCCGGACAGAATCGGCGCCGTTCCGGGAATGACTCTGGCGGAAAAAGTTTCCGCATCCCATTCCACATCCGCGCCCAGCGCTTTTGCCGCCGCACGGAGCGGAACGTATACACCGCTCTCATCGGCAAATACGCCGTTTTCACACCACAGATACCGCTTGTTTGCCACGAAATACGGCAGTCCGTCCGTGACGGTCATAGCGATTCCGTCACCGGCATAAAATGCTGTTTCGGTAACGTTGTCCCAGGAACGCCGGCAGACATTCAGCTCAGCTGTAAATTCTCCCAGTTCGATGTAGGTGGTATCCTCATACAGGATGGAACGTCCGGCATATGCCGTCTCGCCTATGTACATCTGCACTGTTTCCATCTCCGGTGTCTGCGCGGCCGCCGGGAGAACGCCCGCGCCTGCAATTGCGGAAGCGGTAAGCAGGCAGGCAGCCGCCTGTGCAAGCACACCAAGTCTCAGATAATTTCTGCATTCTGCGAATAAATTTTTCATAGCATTTCATCCTTTCCGGTTATAGGATACCATATCTGCGCACAATATGCAAGGAACAATATTTTCCGGCATCCGGTTTTTCTCTCTCTCCATTTTCGGAATATGGTTGAAAATTTTCCTGTTCTGTGCTATAATTAAATGGAATATACATTGCCGTTTCGGTTTGTTCACAATAAGGATTTGACTTACAGCCAAAAAACGGGTATAATGAACTTGCAAACCATTACAGGAAAACAAGACAGGTTTATCATAATGAAAACAAAACGTACTGCTCTGCTCGGTATACTGCTCGCCGCTTCTCTTTTTCTGCAAAGCTGCGGCATCATCGTTCTGAATAACCGATCCGAAGAGGAGACCTCTGCTCCGGCGGAAACGACCGTTCCCGGTACCACTGCTCCTCCGGATACAACTGCACCGCCCCCGGAAACGAAAGTTGTCCACACGGACCGCAGTGAGGAATATCAGGCATATGCGGATGCGTATCTGGCGCGAATCCGCGACAGCGGTTTTGCTTTTGAAGGGGAATCTTTCTTTATTTCCTCTCCCCGCACCGATCTGCTGATGCCTGCTGACACGGAAAACACTCATTCCGCCGCCATCTACAAACGCAATCAGGCGGTGGAGGATGCGCTGAACATCCGTATTGCCGTTTCGGCGACGGATGAAACTGCCTATTTTGATCTGCTCAACACCAGCATTCTGGCGGATGAATACTTCTCCGATCTGCTTCTCATTCCCGAGTATCAGATCGGTACGTTTGCCGCGGGCAATGTCCTGCTGAATCTGCGCAGTGCGCCGCTTCTGGATCTGAATCAGCCTTATTTCTTTGCGGATTCCCTGGAGGCAGCCACGGGCGGCAGCCGGATTTTTGCTGCAGCCGGTTCCGCTTCCTTTGAGGAAACCACGCTGAGCGCTGTCTTCTTCAACCGGGATCTTTTCCGGGAAAACGGTGTGGATATCCCCTTCGATCTTGTCTATGAGGGAAAGTGGACATGGGATGCATTTTTTGCCTCCTGTGCGGAAGCCGAAGGCATCAACAAATATGCGTCTGCCAACGGACTCGGATCGTTTTCTTCCTATTCCACACAATATGCAGCCGAGCTGCTGCCCGCCATGGTGTTTGCCTCCTGCGGCGGCAGAATGGTTCGCTCCGAGGTGAATGCCTCTCCCGTAATCGGTATATCCGACACAGATTCTGCTATATTTGACGTTATTTCCCGTCTGCACAGAGAACCGTATGCACACAGGGAAACTGAAAGCGGCGTTTCACGTTTTCACACAGGAAGATCCCTGTATATGATCGACCGTCTGTATCTGATGTCCTGGATGCCGAACAGTACACAGAACTGGGGCATTCTTCCCCTGCCGAAGCTGACGGAATCCCAGGAATCCTATATTACGCTGGCAGCGCCCGAAACGCTGTTCTTTGCTATGCAGAAAAACACGGTGGATTCCGCCAAGGCATCTGTTGTGATGTCGGCGCTGAATGCCGCTTCCTACGGCGTACTCAGCGAAGCGTACACCCATTACGCGATGAATCATCTGCTCCGCGACAACGATTCCGCCAATATGCTGGCGATTATCTCCGCCTCCCGCAGTTTTGATTTTGCCCTTGCTTTCTCGGGAACCACCGTTTCTCTGGCGGAAGCAACCACAACGGGATTGATGGAGCTTGCGCGAGGGCTGTCCGCCACATCCCTTCTGGCACGGGCATCCGCCGCCAACAAACGGCTTGCATCCCGTTTTCCCGCATCGGATTCGTAACAGTATCATATGATATAGCAGAATGCATTATGACAAGTTTGAAAAAAGGAGGTTTGGTGGATGGGTATAAATTCCCTGAACAACACCATCACTTTGGCAGGCCGTCTGTTTGACACAAGACAGCCGGTCCGCCCTCTGATTCCTGACACATCCGAAAAGCCGCCACGGCGGATCTCGCCGATCCGCCAGCCGTTTCCCCGCTGTACGCCTGAGGAAGCCGGCATTCCCAGCGGACACATTGCCGCCTTTCTCACGGAAATCGCGGAGGACGAATCGCTGAATATGCACAGCATTCTGATCCTGCGCGGCGGTCGGATGATCACGGAAGCCTTTTTTACCGATCATGATCCGCTCTGCTGGAAATGCACTTTTTCCGCCTGCAAAAGCATCACCTCCCTTGCCATCGGCATGCTCTGCGATGAGGGGAAACTATCCGTGGATGAGAAACTGACCGATCTGTTTGATAACCGCATCCCTCCTCTTGCCCGGCTGGCTGTCAAGGATCTTACGGTACGGCATCTGCTTACCATGAGCACCGGCTCCTCGTTCAACGAAATCACCATGATGACGGAGCGCGACTGGGTCCGGGGATTTTTCAGCGGCACTTTCGACAGCGGAAAATTCGCATACAACAGTCTGAACACCTATCTGCTCTCCGTCATACTCACGGAAAAAACAGGCGAATCCCTGAGCGACTATCTGAAGCCGCGGCTGTTTGAGCCCCTTGGAATCTCCAATTATTATTGGGAGAAAAGTCCCTCCGGCATTGACAAAGGAGGATGGGGGCTGTATATGCGCCCGGAAGATCTGGCAAAGATCGGTCAGTTTGTCATGCAGAGAGGTCAGTGGAACGGCAGACAGCTTGTCTCCGCGGACTGGATTGATCAGGCAGCCTCAAAACAGATCAGCACCGGAGAAACTTCCGACACCTATGACTACGGATGGCAGATCTGGGTAGGACGGCAGCACGATTCCTTCCTGTTCAACGGCATGCTGGGACAGAATGTGCTCGGTTTCCGTGAAAACGGGATTATTCTTGTGTCCCACGCGGGAAACGACGAGCTTTTCCAGCAAAGCAATTATTTTGCTCTTGCAGAAAAATATTTCAGCGGCAGTTTTGAAGATAATCTTCCGGCAGATGATGCGGAGCACCATAATTTACAGATATGCATAGATGGTCTTCGGGATATTAAAGAGACCGGAGATACACCAAAGAATACGCGTTTCCGTCTGTTCCGCCGCAAAAAAGAGGAATCGGCCTCTTCCCTGCCAAAGGAATGCCAAAAGCTGAGCGGTGTCCGCTTTGACTGCATTGATGAAAATGCACCCGGCGCCGGGCTTATGCCTGTCGTGCTGCAGGCAGTACAGAACAATTATGCCTGCGGCTGCGCTTCCCTCTCCTTTTTGTGCAGCGGCGAAGCTTTCTATTTGACCTATGCGGAAGAACAGGAGAGCTATTTTCTGCGTATCGGCTTCAGAGAAGCGGCAGATTCCGATCTTGTTTTCCACGGAGTTCCCTATCATGTCAAAGCACTGGGAATATTCACCCACAACGAGGACGGCGTACCGCTGCTTAAAATACGGGTCAATTTCTGTGAAACGCCGCTGACGCGCACGATCAAGCTGTATTATACGGGTGCACATCCCTATCTGGAGCAAAGTGAACGTCCCGGAAGTCCGTTTATCTCCTCCAAAGTTCTGCGAATCAAGCGCGATCTTCTGAGCGCACCGCTGATCGGCGACACGCTGAATCTGGTGGATGACGATTATCTCCGCTACCGTATTGACAAAAAATTTGCGCCGACGCTCCGTCTGTGCCCTTCACAGATCATTCCGCGCGGCAAAATATTTAATAATCAGAATATTCAGTAAAGGATAAGAAAAACATGGGATATTATGACGGCTATCTGATTCTCAGTGACATTGACGGCACGCTGACCATCCGCGGCGGCAAGATTTCCCCGGAAAATCTCAGCGCCATTGAACATTTTCAGAAAGAGGGCGGAAAATTTGCCCTCGCCACCGGACGCAATCCGGATTATCTGGACGGATTTCCGTTCAAATCCAATGCCCCGATCATTACCGTCAACGGTACTCTGCTCACCACGCCGGAGGGTGAAACGCTTCTCTCTTTGCCGATGGAAGAGGATTTCCACGATGTAATCGACTACATGATGGCAAATTATCCGGAAATCAGACGGGTCTACCGCCGCGGTTCCATCGCCAGCTATGAATGGGTGCGCGGAGAAGATATGGAATACGCGTCCAAACTGCTTACCGGTGAGCCGTGCTACAAATTCGTGATCGTATGCGACACGGAAAATGATGCGCTCCGGCTGATGGATGATATGGTTCGCCGTTTCGGCGATCGGTATGAATATGACCGCAGCTGGCCGATAGGTCTTGAGATGCACCGCAAACATAGCGGCAAAGACGTCTGCCTGCAGCATCTGCGCAAGATCCTGCCGGATGTACATACGATTATCGCCGCAGGCGATTATGAGAACGATATTCCCATGCTCCGCGCCGCGGACATCGGATGTGCGGTAGGCAATGCTCTGCCCTCCGTCAAGGAGGCGGCAGACCGGGTCATCGTCACAAACGAAGAGCACGCCATCGCCTACATCATCAACGAACTGATCCCCTCCCTGAAATAAAAAAGGACAACAATCATGGGTTATTATGACGGTTATCTGATTCTCAGCGACATCGACGGTACATTGACCAGACAAGGTAATGATCTGTCTGAGGAAAATCACGAGGCACTTACCCGCTTCATGGCAAAAGGCGGCTATTTTACCATCGCAACGGGACGTTCTCCGGAATTTCTCCCCCAATTTCCTATTCAGCCCAATGCACCGCTGGTCTCCATCAACGGAACGCTGATCTTCTCCGACTCCGGTGAAAGGCTGCTGTTTCTTCCGATGGAAGATGACACGGAAACGCCTCTGCGGTATTTTATTGAGACCTATACGGGAATCCGTCGCATTATCCGTTCTGCGCAAAGCGGTGTGCAGAATTGGTACCGGGACAAAGACGGCAGCGATTATTCCCCACTGTTTATCGGTGATGAGCCCTGCCTGCGGTATTATTTCTGCTGTGACTGTGAAGAAACCGCACTGCGTCTGATGGCAGACGCTATGGAACACTATGGCGAGCGGTACGAATTCAACCGCAGCTGGGCGGACGGCATGGAAATGCACGTCAAGGGAAGCGGCAAGGATGCCGGACTCCGTTTTCTGCGGGACTATCTGCCCGGCATTCACACCACGATTGCCGTCGGAAATTACGAAAACGATACGTCCATGATCCGTGCCGCCGATATCGGCTGTGCTGTGGATAATGCAATCCCTTCCGTCAAAGAAGCGGCGGATCGGGTGATTGTATCCAACATGGATCACGCTCTGGCGTACATCATTGACGAGCTGATTCCCTCGCTGAAGAAAAACGCATGACGCCCTATACTGTAATCCGCTCGGACAGACGGACGATGACTCTCTCTGTGGAGAGGGACGGTTCCGTGCTTGTGCGTGCTCCGCGACGTATGCCGGCGGCAGAGATTGACAGATTCGTCGCCTCCCATGAGGATTGGATCCGCACGCACAGAGAAAAAATGCAGCGGCGGGCTGCTTTTGATGAAGCTCATTTTTCAGCGCCGGAACAGATCACCGCATTACAGCAGGCAGCGGAGCGGATTCTTCCCGCAAAAACGGCGTACTGGGCATCCGTCATGGGCGTTAAGCCGGTATCCGTGCGCATCACCGGCGCGAAGACACGATTCGGAAGCTGTTCCGCGAAAGACGGAATCTGCTACAGCTGGAGGCTGATGGCATATCCGGAGGAAGCGCAGGAATACGTTGTAGTGCATGAGCTGGCGCATATTCTGGAAAAGAATCACTCACGAAAATTTTACGCCGTCATAGAGCGTTATCTGCCGGACTGGCGGCAAAGAGAAGCACTGCTCCGGCATCCGGCTCCGGCACAGGAGGACTGACATGGAAAGAAAATCTCAGAACACCACGCTTTGCTATATAGAAAAAGACGGCTGTGTCCTGATGATGCACCGCATCAAAAAGAAAAATGATGAGAACAAGGACAAATGGATCGGCATCGGCGGGCATTTCGAACCGTTTGAATCTCCGGAGGACTGTATCCTCCGTGAAGCGCAGGAGGAAACCGGTCTGACGCTGACCGATCTGCGTTACCGCGGCATTGTCACATTTGTCTGTGAAGGATGGCCGGAAGCGGAGTACATGCATCTGTTTCAGAGCACCGCCTATACAGGCGAACCCAAAGAGTGCGATGAAGGTGATCTGCAATGGATCCCGCGTCAGCGGCTGTATGAGCTGCCCATGTGGGAGGGAGATAAGATTTTCCTCGATCTGCTTGCCACGGATGAGCCGTTCTTCTCCCTGAAGCTGGTATATGAAGGTCTGGAGGAGGCAACCCATCTGAGCGGCGCATGGCTGAACGGAAGGAGAATCCGATGAAAAAATCCCCGAAGAAGAATGTATCGACCAACTGCGAATCCTGTGTTTATTACGATTACAACGAGATTGACGATGTCTATGAATGCGGTGTGGATCTGGATGAGGATGAATTCCTCGCGTTTCTCACAAAAAAAACACAGGGATGTCCCTATTACAAATTCTACGACGAATACAAGAGTGTCCGCAAACAGAACTGACGGAGAACGGTATGAATATTCAGCCTGTTATTGACAAAACGCGCGCTTCTCTGGCATCGCACAGAATCGCCCCCGGGCAGTATGCCCGATGGACCCGCCAGCCCTCATGGACCGATGCTCCGCTTGGAATAAACGCCTACGGCTGTGCCGATGCCGCCAACATTCTCTACACCATCGGAGATTTTCCCGAAGATGCGGAAGAGCGCACAGCGTTCGTCCGCACTCTGCAGGCGATGCAGGATCCGGGAACGGGGCTTTTTCACGAAAATTCCCATCATCCTTATCATACAACAGCGCACTGTATCGCTGCGCTTCAGTTGTTTGATGCCCGTCCTCTGTATCCGCTGAGGGAATTTGCATATACCCATGAAGCCGGTGCGCTGGAGGATTTTCTGGAGAACATCGGCTGGATGGACGAGCCGTCGTCACCGGCAGGTCATCTGGGAGCCGGTGTATACGCCGCGATGGTTAATGCGGGCGAGGCAACCCCTTCCTGGTGTGAACGCTGGTACAAATGGTTCTGGGATAATGCAGATCCCGATGACGGGCTGTGGCGCAAAGGCGACCGCCAGCGCGGTAGCAAACTCGCGCCTCACATGCGGATGGGCGGCAGTTTTCATTTTCTGTTCTGTCTGGAACACGGACGTCAGCCGCTGCGCTATCCCGATAAGATTATCGATACATGTCTCGCCATGTACGAAACGATGCCGCCGCATTTCTTCGGCTCTGCCCATTTTCTACAGATCGACTGGATATACTGTTTGACCCGTGCCTCACGACAGACTCCGCACCGTTTTCACGAGGTCCGTGCAGCGATCCGCCGCTTTGCGGATGTGTACATCGGATATCTGCTCCGGGCAGATTTCACGCAGGACAAATCGCTGGATGATCTCCATCTGCTCTTCGGTTCCCTCTGTGCAGCAGCAGAATTGCAGGATTATCTGCGCGGAGAGCTGATCAGTGACAAACCTCTGCATCTCGTTCTGGACCGGCGTCCTTTTATATGAAAAAGAAAAACAGCGAAACTGTATGCGCAGTGCCCTTAAGGACAGTTTTACCTACCGACAAAAAACAAAACCGCAGATTGATTTTCTGCGGTTTTTGTGATATAATAAGCAAGGTGAATTAACTAATGTTCTTTTGATTGAAAAGAAAAAACGTGACAAAAGGAGAATTGGGAATGTTAGAAAAATCATGCGGAACGATACCGTACACAATAAAAAATGGAACAGTTTGCTACTTGCTCGTAAAAGCAAAGGATGATGGATATTGCGGATTCCCCAAAGGTCATGTCGAAAAAAATGAAAGCGAAGAAGAAACCGCACTTCGAGAAACATTGGAGGAAACATCAATCCATACTCAAATCAACAGCGCGTTTCGTTATGAAATATCCTATCAAATGGGAAATGGAAATACAAAAACGGTCGTGTATTTCTTGGCAAAATTTCAAAATCAAACGTCCAAACGAAACAAGTATTTTGAGGATTTTTCGTATTTGATTCTTCCGTTTGAAGAAGCGTATCAACAGCTTACATTTGAAAACACTAAACAAATTCTCAAGGAAGTAAATGATTTTTTAACGGGTGCCGCACCCCAAGCCTCCCTTGTGTAAAGGGAGGTGGCACGCGTTAGCGTGACGGAGGGATTGTAATGGAGAGAAAACATAATAAGGACATTGTTCCAACCGCAAAGATGTTACGAAAGAATATGACCAAAGAAGAAAAACACCTTTGGTATGATTTTTTGCGTACTTATCCTGTTCGCTTTTCTCGTCAGAAGGTTCTCGGAAGGTATATTGCGGATTTTTACTGTGCAGAGGCAAAGCTCGTCATAGAGCTTGACGGTTCAGGACATTATACCGAGGAAGGAAAACAATATGATGAAGAAAGAACCGCTTT
>SVTS01000076.1 GCA_015063645.1 Oscillospiraceae bacterium
GGCACAGATGCTTGGCTTTGAAAGTGTGATTCTTCCACCGTCTTACCTGGATAAATAAAAACAGGAAAGCATTACGCTTTCCTGCTTCTGAGCCCGATTCCGGGTGTATATGCTGCAATGGGGGGGAGAAAATCCTCTTCCGTGCGGTCCGCATCGGCAATGCGTCCCTCGTAGATCAGTTCTGCTTCGGGGAGTGATGCGAGATCGTCCGGCTTCATCAGCCCTCTGTTTTTGGGAAGAACCACTGCTCCGCTTGTCTCCAGAATCCAGGAAACAAACTGAGAACAAGTATAGTGGTGTCTGGTGTTTGTAGGGATACCGAATGCACAGGAGAATAACCCAACAAAATTGTACCGGTAACGGTGCTTGTCCGCAAACATGCAATGCAGTGTCTGCTCCATCCGTTCATATGTAGAATCGCTTACGGGGATGCGGAAGAGATTGCAGTAGCAGTCACCGAAAATGGCGAAGATGCCGCGGTGGATATTTTCTTTCTCAAAGCCGCTGAAAAGCGGGTTATAAATGCCGCGGCGGGCAAAGCTGTAGAGCTCGTCCAGTTCCCGGTCGAGCGATACGGAAGCATGTGCAAAACGATCCCCCGTGATCGCGCCGATGATGTCTGCAACCTTGGTGCCGGTACGAGTCAGAAAAACATAAACGTATTTCATGGGACTCCGATCATTAGTATAAACTTCTGTTAACAATAGTATAGCAGATTTACGCACGCTTGTCTATATATATTAACAAAAATTAATATTTAATTTCTATTTCGGAAGAGGAGGGAATCAGCTGTGCGGCAGAAAATTGTGACCGTGGCCGGTCCGACAGCATCGGGAAAAACAGCTCTCGCAGTGCAGATCGCACTGAAAATAGGCGGAGAAGTTATCTCCTGCGACTCCATGCAGATATACCGCGGTATGCAGATCGGTACAGCGGCTCCCACTGCAGAAGAGATGTGCGGTATTCCGCATCATATGGTCGCCATTGCAAACCCGGATGAACCGTTTTCCTGCGCGGATTATACAGAACGCGCGGAAGCGTGTATCCGCGAAATCGCCGCACGCGGCAGAGTTCCCGTAATTTGCGGCGGAACAGGTCTGTATCTGGATTCTCTTCTGCGCGTATCCGCTTTTTCCGAATCAGAGAAAACGGACGAGGTGCGCGCAGCCCTTCATGCATTTGCCGAGAAAAACGGGGCAGAAGCTCTTCATGCAAGACTTGCCGCAGTAGATCCAGAATCCGCGGAGGCAATACATTATAATAATGTACGCCGCGTTGTGCGCGCGCTTGAGATATTTGAAACTACCGGCGTGACAAAATCCGAATGGGATAAACGATCTCTTGCGGTAGAACCGAAATATGATGCGTTCATGACCGTGCTGGATTTCCGGGATCGGCAGAGGCTGTATGACCGTATAGACCGCCGTGTCTCTCTTATGATGGATGCGGGACTGCTGGATGAAGTGCGTACACTGTATAATGCAGGTATGCTGAAAGATAATTATATCGCCGCACAGGCGATAGGGTATAAGGAATTCCTTCCGTATTTTTCCGGAGAAGCCGCACCGGAAGAATGTGCCGACCAGGTCCGTCTTTCCAGCCGACGCTATGCCAAGCGCCAGCTGACATGGTTCCGGCGTTATAAGGATGCGCTCTGGCTGTATCCCGATGAAGCGGGAGAATCTCTTGCGAGTGCCGAATCCCTTGCCGCACAGGCGGTATCTGCCATGAAAGAAACGGGATTCCTGTAATGAATCCTCCGGTTAGGTTTTGTGCTCCAGCTCAATGAAAAGGCATTTCAATAAATAAGAATGTGACGGAGTAAGCATCATGGCTAATCTGTATGTTTCAGATTTAGATGGAACGTTGCTGAGAAGTAATGAAGTAACTTCCGAATACACGAATCAAGTAATTAACTCTCTTGTCAGTAAGGGAATGCTTTTTTCATATGCCACTGCACGTTCATTAATAACAGCCCAAAAAGCAACAAAGGGGATAAATGCAAAAATCCCCTTAATTGTTTACAACGGTGCATTTGTTTTCGATAATATCACAGAAAAAATATTGATTGCCAACTATTTTGATAATTCCGTACATTCTTTATTAGATGATTTGTTTTGCAATGGTGTTTATCCTATTGTCTATGCATACATAAACGACAAAGAGAAGTTCTCTTTTGTTCGAGAACTATGTACAAATGGGATGGCTGCGTTTCTTGCAAGCCGTAAAAACGATATTCGCACCAATGAGGTAAAAGCGTTATCCGAGCTGAAAAGTGGGGACATTTTTTACATTACTTGTATTGATGCACCGGAAAAGCTTAAACCGTTGTATGACAAGTATAAAGACAAATATCACTGTGTATATCAGACTGATATTTACACAAATGAACAGTGGTTAGAGATTATGCCGTTGGAAGCATCAAAATCAAATGCAATTCGGCAATTACGTGCAATGTTGGATTGCGAAAAGTTAATTGTGTTTGGTGATGGTAAAAACGACATAGACATGTTCCAAATGGCTGATGAAAGCTATGCTGTTGCAAATGCACATGAGGAATTAAAAAAATACGCAACTGATGTGATTTTATCAAACGATGACGATGGGGTTGCTCGGTGGCTTGAAGTGAATTACATATAAAGGAAATTGTGATTAATCAATACGCGAAAACGCCGCAAATCAGATGATTTGCGGCGTTTCAATTATTGAAAAATTATTTGCATCTGCCTGCCGGAACAACTTTGCCCAGACGCTTGCCGTTGTGCACAGCATCTTCCACAACAACTTCACCTGCGACAAGAACATAGTTCAAGCCTTCGTTCTTCTGAACGCAGTCGGTGAATTCGGAGCGGTCGATTATTTTATCTGCGTCAAAGATACAGATATCCGCGTCATATCCCTCTTTGATGAGCCCCTTGCCGCTGAGATTGTATACATGCGCCGGCATGGAGGTCATCTTGCGGATCATCTCAGGCAGGGAAGTAACCTTACGTTCCCGTACATATCTGCCGAGCACGCGCGGGAATGTGGCTTTCAGACGGGGATGGAATACCGTCCTGCCGCCTGCAACACCGGAGTCGGTGCAGATCATGGCACGGGGATGCGCAAGTACCGTTTCCACATCTTCTTCGCACATGGAGAAATAACATGCCTGGCACACATTGCCGCTGTCACGGATCAGATCAAATACCGCGTCATATCCGTCAGTGCCACGGAGTGCGGCGATTTCCGGAATGCGAAGTCCTTCGTATTCCGGATGATTCTTGCAGGAGGCAACCAATACCCAGTTCAGATCACTGCCGAGGGTTTGAATGTTGATCTTTTTCAACTCAGCACGCTGTACTGGATCAGAGAGAAGTTCCACGAGTCCCGCTGTACCTTTCACATGCAGTTCCTTGGGGATAAACCGTGCAGACAGGCTGGTGTGGGATGCGATGTAGGGATAAACATCGCAGTATACGTCCATACCGGATGCATTGGCGTCGTCAATCATCTTCAGGGTTGTTTTTACTTTGCCCCAGTTTTGTTTGTAAGTTGCCTTGTGGTGCGAGAACACGCCGCGTGTTTCGGCGGCTCTGATCACGGACATGAATTCTTCAACAGCCTCTATCAGTGTGTCACCTTCATTGCGGATATGCGCAACGACCAGTGCCTTGTATTCGCCGGCAACTTTGGCAAGTTCAATGAGTTCCTCTGTCTGCGCATAACAGCTGGGCGTGTAGATCAGACCGAAAGAGATACCCAGCGCACCGTGCTCAATTCCCTCACGGAGAAGCTCTTTCATCTTTTCAAGTTCCGCAGGTGTAGGCACACGGTATTCGGTGCCCATAACCAGTCGGCGCAGAGTGCCATGACCGACAAATACTGAAATGTTGGCTCCCTGAGGAATATTCGCAGCATTTGAGAGAAATTCCCCCATGGTGTGAATTGTATCGCCCTTGCGGTAAGGCGCAGCGGAACCGCCGCACTGTCCGCTCATGGAAAATGTGATGCCCTGCTCAATTTTTTCCAGCTGATCGGGATTGTTCATAATGGCAGAGTCTGAATGGCTGTGGGAATCAATAAATCCAGGTGTAACCGTCAGACCGGTGGCATCAATGATCTTTTCCGCACCGGAAAGCTCAGCACCGATGCAGACAATTTTGCCGCCTTTTACAGCAACATCCGCAGTATAAGGCGCACTTCCGCTGCCGTCTATAACAGTTCCGTTTTTGATAATCAGATCGTACATGGTAAATACCCTTTCTTTTTTATCATACTGTGGTATAATTATAATATATAATGAACGGAAATGCAACACCTCAGTGGAAAAGTTTTGTTATCGCTGTGCAGCGGCAAGGATAAATACTAATGTGTGAACTGTTCCAGCATGTGAATTTTCTGCGTGGAAAACTGATAAGCAGTGCGGAAATCGCCCATGTCACTGGCACAGCGCTCCATTGCGCTGAACGCGTGATAACGGGTGAAGAATCCCAGAGAGGGAACAGCAAGAATCCGCCGAAGCGCAGTGCCTGCCTTTTCGGCATCGCCTTCCGCCATGGACAGACGCGCGTGCAGAAAATCTCTGTATACGGACGAGTGGATCAAAGAGGTTTTATCAAGAATAAGAATTGCTCCGGCTGTGTCTGCACTGTCAAGCATGCGCAGGGCAGTGATGTAGGCAAACATCTCCGGCGGAACCCGGGAAGGCGTGAATACGGACGGATCCCCCAGAATCGACGGAATCTGCGTCTGATGAATGCTGTGGATCAGCTGCCGCATAAAATCGACAGTCGAGCGGATCGAGGCGGAAAAATAGGTACACTTCCGTGCCGCTTCTTCTGCTTTGTCCAGCGATGCGGATGCAGTTGCAAGCGCACTTTTCCGACAGGCTGCATGAGCCATCCCCAGATGGCATTCAGCAAGAAGAAGCCGTATTTCATCATCCGGATGGCTGATGGCGGAGCACATTTCCAGACAGTCTTCGTATTTCTCGGCAACATACAACCTGCGCAGATCACTCATCATGCGCATTTTCAGAAATTGTGTAATTTCCGCATCATCCGACGCAAAAAAATATCCGACGGGAACGTCCAGCCTGAGCGCAAGCTCATGCAGGGTCGAGAGGGAAGGAGAAGCATTTCCGTTTTCAATTAGGCTGAGCATGTTCCGCGTGATGCTATCGCCTGCCAGCTGCGCCTGCGTCATATGGCGGCTCAGCCGCAGCGCGCGGATTTTCTGCCCGATATCGCGACTTATGCTGTCCATTCGTTCCTCCCGGGATTTTATTTTTTGCGGATGCCGTATTTTTCATCCATTTCCGAAAGCGATTTTGCAACCGTGTCGGAAACGTTTGCGTGATAATATTCAATCTTCTCACTGAGTTCATGATTCCGTTTGCCGAATTCCCGCAGCAGTGCGTCCGTGGAATCGCGCATTTCGCGAAGGGCATTCAGAAGCTCGCCCAGACAGTTTTCCGTGGAAACGTGGAGACGTTCGCTGATCGCAGAAAGCATCTCATCCGCCGTGTCTGAGAGACGTGTGCGGATGTACATCGCTTCTTCTTCCGTCTCCGTCATAATTTTGCCTGCTTCCGTATTGGCTGCTGCAATAATCTGTTCTGCAGAAGAATTGGCGTTGATCATAATATCGCCGATCTGTGCGCTGATCTGATCATACTTGAGGGACTTTTCCGAAGCTTCCGCTGTCTGTGCACGGGAATTCAGTTCATCCCGAAGCGCAGATGCCTCTTTCTCGGAAGCATCCAGACGCCCCATGAGCTCAGCTGCGCGGGCATCGGAACTCTGCGCCTGATCGCGCAGAGAAGCATTTTCCTCTTTCAGACGGTCAATACTTTCTCGGAGAGCAGCGCTTACCGCTTCTGCTTCACCTATCTGTACTTCCAGTGCGGCGGAGAATTCAGCTGCTTCTTTCAGCTTTTCTTCTGCTGCCTGAGCAGCATCACGAAGCGCCGCTTCCCGTTCCTCAAAATCGCGGTTCATATCCAATATGTACTGATTGACATCTTCACGGTTGTAACCGCTGATTGCTGGACGGAACGCAACTTTTTTTACGTTTGCCATACTCTACCTGCTCGCCGGACGGCGCTTTCTGATAATTTTATATGAATATTATATCATAATACAGCGGGAAATGCAATACTTCCCGTATGCAGAGAATAAAGAAAAGAACCGCTACAGAGCGGTTCTTTTCGAGTGATTAAGGAATCCGTCTGAACCAGAGGAGCTGATCGATCGGGGAAGGCATCCGTATCGTGCTGCGCCCGTCGTAAATCTTACCGTCCTGCGCCTGCCATCTGCCTGCGGGGAAAATCACATCCTTCTCAAAGGTTCCCTTGGTGATGATCGGGCAGACAAGAATATCATTGCCCAGCAGAAATTCATCGATAACCGTTTCATAGCCGTTGTGGGGATCGGCGTATTCCAACGAACGCAGGATAGGCTCACCTGTCCGCTCCGCATCCGCTGCAAGAGAGATAATCTCATCCGCCATGCGTTTGTGCAGCTGAGCCGCTTCCGCAACGATTTTGTAGGATTTTTCCGAAAGCGCACGCCACGGCGCCCAGGAGAACTGCATCATCGGAAACAAAGCAGATGCCTGTGCCATGCGGATAAACAGCTCCTCGTCTATTTTGAAATTGGGATCATAGTTGCAGCTCCAGGAACCTCCGCCGATCATATCGGGGCAGATAAACGGATGTCCCATCAGTCCCTGCATGATGGAGCAGGGAAGAAGCGTGTTGATACCGCCCACATCCCAGCGGTGGAATCTGTCGCAGAGCCGCTGAATGGTCGCCTTGCCGCCGCCTTTGAATGTGTCCTTGTATTCATGGAAGGTGAAGCGCGCCCCAAATTCGTTCCACGCAAGATTCAGCTCCGCCGGATCCTGATCGTCGGAGGGATCACCGTTGATCACATTGGCGGGAGTGTACATCTGATAAGAGCCGCCGTCGAATTTAAATCCGTCAACGCCGTACTCATCCATCAGAAAACGAAGCTTGGAGTCCAGATACTCCCTGTCGCATTCCTTGCGGAAATCCAGAATGGCAGAATATCCGTTCCACCAGCGTACAAGCGCCGGCTGTCCGGCTTTGTTCCGCAGGAACAGTTTATTCCAGTTTTTGGGATTGAATGATTCCGTTGTATCCATGTAGAATTCCTGACCGTCGGCAGTCACAAGCGGTGTCACCCAAAGCATAACTGTAAAGCCGAGAGCATGCAGTTCATCCACCATTGCTTTCGGATCGGGGAATTTGTGGAAATCAAATTTCCACTGACCGTAGCGCGTGTGCCATCCCTCGTCAATGATCAGAATGCCCGGCTCAAATCCGTGCTCAATGATCGCGTGAGCATAATCCAGAACGCCCTGCTGATAGGGATGATAGGTGAACTCCATCCATGTGTTGTACTGTGCAGTACGGAAGAATTCTCTCGGCATGATCTTTCCCTGATCACGCGTTTCCGTGAAGGGAAAATGCGCTTCCATGGCAGCCAGATAAGCATCGCGCAGACAACCGCCGCCTTCCCAAAGCGTAAACTCTCCTCCGTCAAAACAGAGTTCCCCATTCTCTACCCATACTTTGAACGTATCCTCGCTCCAGATATACCGTCCCTTGCTGGAAAGAAACAGCGGCATCATCTGATTGTGGGGATTGTGGGTCCAGTCGCGTGTATAATTGCTTCCGGCGTGAATCGGCATGTCCGTTCCGGCGGCGGTAGGGCCGCCCCAGAAGTATTCGCCCTCCCGAAATTTTACTCTGAATTCCATGTATATTTCCTTTCTGCTTTTTTATTCGAGATGTTATTATCATATCATAATTTTCAGTCGGAAACAAGAAAAATCTGCATTTTGGTTGATTAAAAACAGTGAGGAGGAATAATGATTGCGGTAAAACAGTCTGTCTGTGCGAATTATTTTGAAAATCAAGGAAAATAATACACAAATTCGGCAGATAAACTATGGACGAACGCCGAGAAATATGATATAATAATATACTATGAAAGCAATCGGACAGGAGATGCCTATGCAGATCATTCGAATTCCTGCGGCAGGTTTTGCGGCAAACTGCTGGCTGGTGTGGGATGAAACTTCCCATGAAGCCGCTGTCATTGATCCTGCAGCAGAATGTGATGATATTACCGATGCTCTGAGAGAGCATTCTTTGAAGCTGTGCTGGATCCTGCTTACGCACGGTCATTTTGATCATATCTTTGCGGCAGATACGCTGCGGGATGCAACCGGAGCTCCTCTTGCCGTGCACCGCGGAGATGCCAAATCTTTGACGGATGCCGTTGCCAATGCTTCTGCCGTGTTTTTCGGCGAGAAACATCTCTACCGACCGGCGGAGTGTATTCTGGAAAAAGGGGATGAGCTGCAGCTCGGAACTCTGACAATCCGCGTGCATCATTTCCCGGGGCATTCTCCGGGATGCGCGATCTATGAAGTCGGCGATGTTCTTTTCACGGGGGACGTGCTGTTTGCCGGTTCAGTCGGCCGCGTGGATCTTCCTGGAGGCAATGCGGGCGTGATGCAGGAATCTCTTGAACGCCTCTGTGATATGGAAGAACATACCCTCTATCCCGGTCACGGCGGAATAACCACATTGCAGAAAGAAATCAAAACAAATCCGTTCCTGCAGTATTTCTGAAAACTGCGGACTGAAATAAAGGAGAATGACATGGACTATTCGTATCTGGCTCAACTGCTGTTTCCCGACGTAACTACAACTCCCGAGGAACTTGAAGAACGCTATCCTGCAAGAGACCTTCCCGAAGGTGCAAAAGTAACGAGATTTGCTCCCAGTCCTACAGGTTATGTTCATTTCGGCGGTATCTATCAGGCGGTTGTCGATAAGATGCTCGCTTCCCAGAGCGGCGGTGTATTCACCCTCCGTATCGAAGATACCGACGGACAGCGTGAAGTGGAGGGCGCGGCAGAAGCCTTGATCCGTACCCTTGAAAAGTATGGTATCACCTATGACGAGGGTGTTATCCTCAATGAGGACGGAACGCTCGGTGAACGCGGTGCCTACGGTCCCTATAAACAGAGCCAGCGCGGCGATATTTATGCTGTCTATGCCAAGAAGCTGGTCGCTGAAGGTAAAGCCTATCCCTGTTTCACTACGGAAGAGGAACTGGAAGCCATCCAGCAGGCAGATAAAAAAGCAGAGATCAAAAATACCGATTGGCATACTGCTGCCGCAGAAAAGCGGGCCGCTATGCTGGCAGGACGTCAGTTTACCATGGAAGAAGTGGAAGCGCATCTGAAAGCCGGTGATCCTTTCGTCATCCGCATTCTTTCCGACGGTGATCCTGATAAGAAGGTGAAATTCACCGATCAGGTAAAGGGACTTCTGGAAGTTCCCGAAAATGATGAGGACTTTGTCCTCCTGAAATCTGACGGAATTCCTACCTATCATTTCGCTCATGCCGTGGATGATCATCTGATGCGTACCACGCATGTTATTCGCGGTGAGGACTGGCTTCCCAGTTTGCCCAAGCATATCCAGCTGTTCCGTTATCTCGGATTCAGAATGCCTAAGTATCTCCACACCGCACAGATTCTGAAAATGGATGAAAACGGCGGCAAAAAGAAGATTTCCAAGCGCGACATGGGCGCCAAAATGGATGATTACGCTCAGCTCGGCTATGCCGAGGACGTAGTATGGGAATATCTGCTGACTCTGCTGAACTCCAACTTCGAGGAATGGCGTATGCAGAATCCCGATGTTCCCGTGCGTGACTATCCGTTCAGCATCAAGAAAATGTCCGTATCTGGCTGTCTCTTTGATTTTGATAAGCTCAACGATGTCTCCAAAAATGTTATCTCCCGTATGACTGCCGAGCAGGTGTATGATCAGGTGCTGACATGGGCAGAATCCTTTGATCCCGACTTTGCCTCCAAACTCAGTGCCGATCCCGCATATGCGAAATCCATCCTTGCGATCGGACGCGGCGGAAATAAGCCCCGCAAGGATATCACCGTCTGGAGCGGCGTAAAGGACTACATGGGCTTCTTCTATGACGAATATTTCCGTATTGAAGATTCCTATCCCGATAATTTTGAGAAGAAGGATATCATTACCGCCCTTGAAAAATTCCTCGAGAGCTACGATCCCGCCGATGACTCCACCGTCTGGTTCAATAAGATCAAGGAAATCGCTCCTGCAATCGGCTTTGCTCCCGAAATGAAACTGTATAAAAAAGATCCCGATTCTTACCGCGGTCACGTTGGTGACGTCAGCATGTTCCTGCGTATCGCCGTGACCGGCAAAATGAATTCCCCCGATATGTACAGCGTTATGCAGATCCTCGGCAGCGAGCGTGTCACTGCCCGTATCCGTACTATGATCGCCTCACTTTAATTCTGATTTTTCGGAGAAAAAATATGGAAAACAATACATCAAAAAACTTTATTCATGCCTTTATTGAGGAAGATATTGCTGAAGGCGGCCGCTATGCCGGTCAGACCGTGCATACCCGTTTTCCTCCCGAACCCAACGGCTATCTCCATATCGGTCATTGCAAGGCGCTGATCATTGACTTCGGTACCGCTGAGAAGTTCGGCGGTCTCTGCAACCTCCGTATGGATGATACGAATCCTACCAAAGAAGATGTTGAGTTTGTGGAAGCAATCAAAGAAGATATTCACTGGCTCGGCTTTGACTGGGGTGACCGTTTCTACTACGGCTCGGATTATTTTGAAAAAGACTACGAGTACGCTGTAGAACTGATCAAGAAGGGTCTCGCCTACGTTTGCGAGCTGACTCCAGACGAATTCAAAGAATTCCGCGGCGATCTGAATACGCCCGCCAAGTCCCCTTGGCGTGATCGTCCCATCGAGGAAAGCCTGGATCTGTTCGCACGCATGAGAGCCGGTGAATTTGAAGATAACAAATATACGCTCCGCGCCAAGATCGACCTCGCATCGGGCAACTTCAACATGCGTGATCCCGTTATCTACCGTATCCGTCATATGCATCATCACCGTCAGGGCGATAAGTGGTGCATCTATCCCATGTACGACTTTGCTCATCCCATTCAGGATGCGCTGGAGGGAATTACCCACAGTCTCTGCTCGTTGGAATTCGAGAATCACCGTCCCCTGTATAACTGGGTTGTGGAGAACGTTTCTGTTCCTCATACGCCCCGTCAGATTGAATTTGCCCGTCTTGGCATCGACCATACCGTTCTGTCCAAGCGTAAACTTCGCGCTCTTGTGGAAAACGGCTATGTCTCCGGCTGGGATGATCCCCGTATGCCCACTCTCTGCGGTTTGCGCCGCCGCGGTTATACCCCGCGCGCAATCCGCAATTTCTGCGACCGCGTAGGCGTTGCCAAGAGCCCCAATACCATCGAATTCGGTTTCCTTGAGTATTGCCTGAGAGAGGATCTCAATGAAACCGCTCAGCGCGTTATGGCTGTTCTCAAGCCCATTAAGCTGACCATCACCAACTATCCCGAAGGCAAGAGTGAGATTTTTGAGGTAGAGAATAACCCGAACGATCCCGCCGCCGGTACCCGCGAGATTACCTTCTCCCGCAATCTGTGGATCGAAGAGGATGACTTCCTCGCAGAGCCCGTGCCGAAATATAAGCGCCTCTATCCCGGCGGACCCGAATGCCGTCTCAAAGGTGCCTACCTGATCACCTGCACAGGATGCGTCAAGGATGAAAACGGCAATATCGTTGAAGTTCTTGCCACCTATGATCCCGATTCCCGCGGCGGTGATCCCGCTGACGGACGTAAGGTAAAAGGCGCAACGATCCACTGGGTCGATGCGGAAAACTGTGCCGAGGCAGAAGTGCGTCAGTACGATAACCTGTTCAACGATCCCGAACCGGATGCTGCGGGCAAGGATTTTATGGCGTGCCTGAATCCGCAGTCTCTGGAAGTCCTTACCGGATGCAAAGTGGAAGCTTCCCTGAAGAATGCCAAAGCTCCCGCTTCTTATCAGTTTATGCGTCTCGGCTATTTCTGCCCTGACAGCAAGGACTGCGCGCCCGATCATCTTGTGTTCAACCGCTCCGTAAGCCTGAAAGACAGCTTCAAACCGCAGTAAAAAAACTCCCGTGCAGATCAAGTTCATTTGCACGGGAGTTTTCCGTATACCGTATCTGCCGAACGAATGAGGCAGAAAACTCCCGGTTGTTGCTTTTGAACTAACCGGACAGCCGATTTACCTGTCTTTTTTGTCCAAGTCGCCTATTGAATGAGATAGTATAGTAATGGTATAATTATACTGTACTCGAATGAGTAAATATATTTGAAAGGATTTTTTTTATGAAAAAACAGCTTTCTGCATTTCTTGCCGCTCTGATGCTGGCAGGAGCACTGACCGCCTGTGCATCCGACCCTGCTCAGGACAGCACCGATACCACTCCCGCCGTATCCGATGAAGTTGAAACCACAGTTCCCGTTGAAACCGAAACCGAACGTAAAGATGCCAAGGACAACCTGCCCGCTGATCTTAAGTTCAATGGCGAAACGATCAATGTGATCTACCGCGGTGAAGATTACTATGAAAGATGGGATATGGTCGGTACCGATAACACCGGTGAGATCATTCAGGATGCCATCTGGGAACGCAACCGCAATGTTGAGACCCGCCTTAACATCATCTTCAATTTCCAGCGTACCGCTAAGAGTTCCCTGAATGACGTAAAAACCGAGTTGTCCTCGCTGGTTCTTGCAGGTTCCGATGAGTTTGATATCATCTCCTCTACCGCCAATACTACTGTTCAGGCTTCTCTGTATCCCTATCTGTATGAGCTGTCCGATCTGAAGTATGTGGATATCAATCAGCCCTGGTGGAGAACAAGCGGTATCAAAGAACTGTCCTTTGACGGCGAAAACTTCCGCTTCCTTATGGGCGATCATACGCTGAACGACTATCTGAAGTGCGGCGTTATGTATTACAATAAGGACATTTATACGGATATTACCCAGAAGAATGCCGATGATCTCTATGACGATGTTCTGAACGGCACATGGACCTGGGATGACGTAATTGAACTGACCACAAAGGCGTATGCTGATCTGAACGGCGATGGTCAGGCAAATGTCGGTGACCGCTTCGGTCTGATGATCCCTCAGAATTATACTGAGGCTACTGTTCATATGCTGTACGCCTGCGATCCTGTTGATGCCAAGAGAACTGCAGACGGTATTGACCTTTCCACCATCAACAACGAGAAGAATATCTCCATTATTGATCTGCTGATCAAGGTCTGCCATAACCCCACGGGTATGTATGTTTCCGATAAGAATATCGACAAATCCCCCGAATACTTTGCTCAGAACAGATCCCTGTTCTGGACCGGTCGACTGACCAACGCCACTGCAGCCACCATGCGTGAGATGGAAAGCGACTACGGTATTCTTCCTATGCCTAAGTATAACGAGGAGCAGGAAGAGTATATTACGCTGATCCATACTTCCTCTACCGTTACCTGTCTGCCCAAGACCATCAAGGCCAACCGCATCGATACAGTGGATGCAGTTCTGGAAGCATGGGCATCCGAAGCATACCGTACTGTAATCACTCCCTTTATCGAGACTGCTCTGAAGATGAAATACTCCCGCGATGCCAAGTCCGCACAGGTTATTGATATCATCTTTGAAGATCCGATGATTTCCTTCACCGATATGTACTCCACTCAGGTGAACGGTATTATTTCCAATGCGCTTCTGAAAGGTATTACCAACGGTGAAAACACCTTCGCATCCGCAATAGCTGAGAGACTTCCCACCGGTCAGACCAAGCTGAATGACTATCTGGCTGACCTGAAGAAATCCGAAGCCTGATCAGTTCCGTCTTTCTGAATACAAAAATCCCCGGAAGATACCGTATGGATATCTTCCGGGGATATTTTATATGCATTTTTAGGTTGACTTTGCCGCAGGAATGTTTTATAATATAAGACATGAAGTCCATTTCCGCTTTTTTACCGGATTCCGAGCATTTTTAAGGATAACGCTCCATATGAAAATTGTTATAGCTATTGATTCTTTCAAGGGAAGCCTGACCTCCATGGAAGCAGGCAATGCTGCTGCTGAGGGGATTCTGCGCGTCTATCCTGACGCAGAGATCCAGGTGCGTCCGGTCGCAGATGGCGGTGAGGGAACCGTTGATGCGCTTTGTTCCGGCATGAACGGAACAAAGGTGGAAATTCCGGTCACCGGTCCTCTCGGTGATGCAGTACATGCCCGTTACGCTATTCTGCAGGATCGAAAAACAGCCGTCATAGAGATGTCCGCTGCTGCAGGCTTACCCCTTGTGCCTGCGGAGAAGCGTAATCCGATGCGTGCAGCTACATACGGTGTCGGTGAAATGATCGCCGATGCAGTCCGGCGCGGGTGCCGTAATTTTATCGTTGGTATCGGCGGAAGTGCCACCAATGACGGCGGTGTCGGTATGCTGCAGGCGCTTGGTTTTTCTTTCCGGGATAAAGCGGGAAATGAAATCCCCCGCGGTGCCGCGGGACTTGCGCAGCTTGCAGCGATATCGGAAGAAAATATTCTTCCGGAATTGTCGGAGTGCCGCTTCCGGATTGCCTGTGACGTGACAAATCCGCTGTGCGGCGAGAACGGATGCAGTGCGGTCTACGGTCCACAGAAAGGCGCCAGTGCGGACATGATCCGTGCCATGGACAAATATCTCGCCCACTATGCGGAGATTGCCCAAACAGTACATCCGGATGCAGACGCTGAACTTCCCGGTGCCGGTGCAGCCGGCGGACTTGGATTTGCGTTTGCTGCTTTTCTCAGGGGTACACTGGAG
>SVTS01000077.1 GCA_015063645.1 Oscillospiraceae bacterium
TGCGAAGTCAACCCACACATGTCTTCTGTTCAGAGGTAGAGAGTTCGGCGGTATAACACATAATATTACCCAAAACGATTGCTTACATCAGCTTGAAGAAATGAACGACGAGATTTTTGATTCTGTTTGTGAGACTCCAATTTTTAAGGAAATCATAAACGAATTGAGTAAATTCAGCAAATATCATTGACCTTCAGCCCCGCCTCGTGCGGGGTTTTTTGTAGTTTAATTAAGACTGCAAATCGTTCATTGACAGAAAAAAGACTCCTCGATCGCTTTCGCCATCCGAGGAATCTTTCGTGTTAGGCTTATCTAAACATATTATGCCTTATCTAAATGACATTGCCGGGGGACTGTTTTTTAGGGCGTGGACCTGCACTGTGTTCGCACTGTGGAATCGAGCGTGAAGCAAACCCCATCTACCAAAAATCCGATGCAAAAGCCAATACCATTCACAAAACATAAGCATTGGCAGGGCGGGAGCAAACCTTCGCCATACGGCATAACGCTTCGGTATCCGGCAAATTTCAGGAAACACCGTGTGTTTCATTCTTTGACCATCTGTATCATTAATTGACCACGCAAACAGAATCAAACATATTTTTCATTGTTTTTTATCAATTTTTGTGCTGTTTGTATCAAAAATATGCATTGTCACCCTTTCTTTGCCATGATATAATTTAGCTGGAGATTACAAAAACAATCTCCAAAAATCAACACTGAAAGGATAGCTTACTATGAAAAAACTGACTCTTCTCGCAATGGTTCTTCTTCTTGTGTCCTCGTTCTGCCTTCCCGCCGCTGCAGCACAGAAGTTCGAAGCTGCCTCCGGCACCGCAAAAATCGACGGTGTTATGGATGATGCCTATCTCGCCGCTCCTGTAATCAAAATCGAGAACTATCTGAAAGGCTCCGCCAAAACCAAGGGCACTGCCCGCGTCCTCTGGGACAGCAAAAATCTCTACATTTTCTATGACATAACCGATCCCGCTCTTTCCACTACCGTGGATCCCTCCACTTCCTATATCTACAAGAGCGACTCCGTCGAGTTCTTCGTTGATCTCGCCTCTGCCCCCGGCAAGCTCACTGACATCAATGCCGGTCAGTGGACCGCATACGCCCCCATCGCCAAAGCCAATGTCGGCACGTGGGGCGGTCTCGGCAAACATCAGACTGCCAACAAGGCGAACGCTTCTTACGCCGCCAAGGTAACCGAAAAGGGCTGGACTGTAGAAATGCAGATCCCCTTCGGCGCAGATTATTCTCCCAAGGCAGGCGCTGTGATCAGCGTGGTTTTCCACATCAACTCCGATGAGGACGGCGCAGGCGGACGCGACTATGAGATTTTCGCAGGCGATGCTGCCGGACAGGAGAAGGCATGGTCCAGCACGGAAAATTACGACAAGCTGACGCTCACCTCCGCAAAGTATACCGCCCCCGTCAAGCAGGAACCCACCGTTTCTCCCGCAACCGCTGATGCCGGCGTACTTGCTGCTCTCGCATCCGCTGTATCCGCAGGTGCGGCTGTTATCCTGAGCAAAAAAAGAAAATAAATCCTCTTTCTTCAAGGGAATACTGTGATCTGTACACGGGGGATGCCGCATTACTGAAACACGGCATCCCCCAATGTCATTCAGACAGAGCGGGGACGGTATTTCCCGCAGGGATACACGGCATCCAGCCTTTACAATCCATCCGCGGTATGATATAATAATTACAAAAAATCAAACGAACAGAGAGACAGAACATGAAATACAGATTCCTGCGATTCCCCGAGGGAAAAACAAAAGCCGTCACCCTGAGCTACGATGACGGCAGCAATGCTGACGGACGCGTGGCGCAGACGCTCACCCGCTGCGGGCTGAAAGGAACCTTCAATCTGATAGGTTCCCTTGTGGAAAGTGAAGCGGCGCTGACAAAGGAATTTATCCGCACGGAGATCCTCGGAAAGGGTCACGAGATCGCCACCCACGGATACAACCACCGGGGGCTGGACGTTCTTACCCCCGTGGAAATCATCCGCGACACACTGGACTGCCGTATGGTTCTGGAAAGGGAATTCGGCATCATCGTCCGGGGCATGGCGTATCCGGATAGAAACATCACAAGGGACAAACGTCCCGGTGCCTATGAGCAGATCCGTCCCATCCTGCAGAATCTGGACATCGCGTATTCCCGTCTGGCAGGCGTGGAGGATCCCACGTTTGAGCTGCCCACGGATTTTCTCTACTGGAGCCCCACCGCGCATCAGCGCAATCCGAAGCTGATGGAGTACATCGACAATTTCCTCACGATGGATGTATCCGCTCAGTACATCGCGTCCCGTACGCCCCGCCTGCTTTACATCTGGGGTCACGGACATGAATTCGACCGGAACAACGACTGGGAGCTTCTGGATACGATCTGCGAAAAGATTGCGGGCAAAGAGGAGATCTGGTACGCCACAAACGGCGAGATCTATGCGTATGTGCAGGCGTTCCGCTCGCTGATTTATTCCGCGGACGGCATGAGGGTATACAATCCCACTCTGCATAAGATCTGGTTTGATGTGGACAAAACGCTGTACACCGTGAATCCCGGGGAGACGATCCGGCTCTGAATATCTGAAACAAATCATTCCCTCCGCAGGATTCTGCATTGCATGATCCTGCGGTACTTTTTTCTGCGGAAGACGGATATTTGCCCCGCGGATGAAATGCACAATCTTTACAATTCCGCAGCGATGTGATATAATGTACACAGCAGCAATCGTACGGCAGTTTGCTGTGTACGCGAGCCTGCCGCGCGGACTCCATCCGCGTTCCGCGCCGCGGAATCCCGGCAGTCTCCGACGTGCAGTTATAACCGGAATCATCCAATCTTTTTCCAAGGAGAGAATATCATGATCAAGTATAATTATCTGCGCTATCCCGGCGGAAAAGCCAAAGCTGTCACCCTCAGCTACGATGACGGAAGTACATCCGACGCGCGCCTTGCCGAAACCCTCAACCGCTTCGGTCTGAAATGCACGTTCAATCTGGTCGGATCCCATGTAGAAAGAGAGATCGGTCTGACAAAGGAATTCATCCGCACCGAGATTCTCGCAAAAGGGCACGAGATCGCCAACCACGGATACAATCACCGGGGCATGGACCGCATCCGTCCCATCGACGGCATCCGTGACACGCTGGACAGCCGCCTTACGCTGGAAAAGGAATTCGGCATCATCATCCGGGGCATGGCGTTCCCCGACAGAGTCGTCAGCCGCACCAGAACCCCCGATATCTACGACAACGTCCGCTCGTATCTGGAAAATCTGGACATCGCCTACTCCCGTATCGCCAGCGGCGACAACGATTCCTTTGAGCTGCCCACGGACTGGCTCAGCTGGATGCCCACCGCACACCACGAAAATCCCCAGCTGATGGAATATATCGACGAATTCCTCGCCCTTGACGTCAACGGACAGTACTGCTCCCGCCGTTCTCCCCGCCTGTTCTATCTCTGGGGGCACGCCTTTGAGTTTGACCGGAACAACAACTGGGACCGTCTGGAGACGATCTGCGAAAAACTCTCCGGCAGGGAGGATATCTGGTACGCAACCAATATGGAAATCTACAATTACGTCGAGGCATACCGCTCCCTGATCTACTCCGCGGACGGCATGAGGGTATACAATCCCACCCTGCTTGAAATCTTCTTTGATGTGGACGGAAAGCTGTATTCCATCAAATCCGGAGAAACCCTGCGTCTGTAAGAGGGAGGTTCGCCATGCGCGTTTTATTCATCGGAAACAGCGCCACCTACATGCACGATATGCCCGCCACTTTCGCCCGGCTCAGCGGTGCGGAGACGGATCAGCTGGTCAAAGGCGGATGCGTCCTCTCCCGCTATGCGGATGAAGCGAATGAACTCGGCATCCGCGCCGGAGAAATGATCCGCGGCGGCTACGATCTCGTCTTTCTGCAGGACAACGGCAACTGCATCTCCTCCCCGGAAATGCGGGATAAATGCATATCCGCCTGCCGGAAGCTGGATCGGCTGATCCGGGAAAGCGGCGCCAGAACCGCCATCTACATCCGTCCGCCCTACGGTTACAGTGCACACGGGCACACCCACGATGAGCAGATCACCGCATTCACGGAGCTGTTCGAGGGTATTGCGGCAGAGCTGGGATGCGATTTCGCACCTGCCGCCGCGGCGTACCGCTATATGGAAGAGCATCATCCGGAGATCACGATGTATCACACGGACAACGCCCACACAAGCCCGGCAGGCGCACTGCTCGTCGCCTGCCTGTGCGTGCTGGCGGCGGGACTGCCTCTGCCGGAGGAAATCGACGGAGGCGATGTTCCCACAGAGGAAGCGCAGCTCATCCGAAACGCCGCCGAATCGGTGTACAGGGAATCCCATCGGTAACATCCCATCAAGTCCGGTATCGGAGAAAAACCATGAAACGTCCGGGGGTGTCGGGGGCTGTGCCCCCGACCACAACAAAAATAATGGGGGTTCAAGGGGGCGCGGGTCTCCGGCGGAGACCTCAAAATGCGAAGCATTTTGAAGCGCTGACCGAGCCGGCAGGCGAGAAAGAGCCCCCCTGAGAAAACGTACGGTTCAGAAAAACTACTGCGCCGTGTGATACAGCAATGCCCTCCGTTGCCCCCGAAAAACACAAAGGAGACAAAATACCATGACCAAACTGCGTCTTATGTCCAACAACATCTGGAACCGGGATGAAAACACACCCGCGTGGGCGGAACGGGGCGACGACTGTTCCGCCGAGGCACGCCTCCCGAATCTCTTCCGCATTTATGAAGATACCCTGCCCGATGTGATCGGTCAGCAGGAGTGCAGCCTGAAGATGGCAGATCTGATGATGCGCCGCTTCGCGGAAAAGGAGATGCCCTACACCATGCTGTGGGGGAAGTTTACCCCCATCATCTACCGCACGGACAAATTCGAGGTGGTGGATGCGGAATATCGCCTCTATCCCGTCAATCTGCCCGGACGGGAGGGCAGCTTCAACGATGCCGCCAGCAAATCCTACAGCCTCGCCGCACTGCGCGTGAAGGAAAGCGGCAAGCTGATCCTCTTCGCCTCCACCCACCTGTGGTGGAAAAGCGGCGATCCCGGAAAGAAAAACTATCAGCCCTACTCCGCCGAAGCAAGAGAGTATCAGATCCGCATGCTGATCGCGCGGGTGGACGCGTGGCAGGCGAAATACAACTGCCCCGCAATTATCGTGGGAGACCTGAACTCCGGTATCCATTCCCTTGCGCTGAAAGCCGCATTTGCCGCCGGATTTGCACACGCGCACGATCTGGCAGCGGATTACCGCGACGAGACCATGGGCGTACACTACTGCCATCCCGACCGCTACGAAAAGCTGCCCTATCCGCGGAAGTTTGACTCCTCCATCGATCACATCCTGATGCGCGGCATGCCCGACGGTGCCGTCCGCCGCTTCTGCCGCTACGCACCCGCCTACTATATGGCTGCATCCGATCACTTCCCCGTTTGGGCGGATATAGAACTGTAAAAGGAAGGAACTGTACACCATGAACAATACCTGCTGGAAATATCTCCCCGTAAACGACGCGGAGCTGTTTACCGCCGTCTGCCTGCCTGAGGGTGAGGGTCCCTTCCCCACCGTCATTTACCGCTCCCCCTATGTGGATGTGCATCAGAACCGCACGGAGGACGAAATCACCGCTGATCTGGCGGGTGTGCATAAAAACTGGACTTCCCGCGGCTATGCGGTGGTGTTCCAGCACTGCCGCGGTCGGGGCAAAAGCTCCGGCGACTGCATCCCCTACATAAACGAGCGTGAGGACGGACTTGCCCTGCAGGCATGGGTGCGCACCCAGCCGTTCTACAACGGTGAGATCTATCTCTGCGGCAAAAGCTACACCGCCTCCGTACACTATGTGACCGCCCCGTTCGCCGACGATATCAAAGGCGCTGTTCTGCAGGTGCAGGACTGCGAGCGCTATAACTGCAATTACCGCAACGGATTCTATAAAATGGGACTCCACGGCGGCTGGTACCCGGGCATGTACAAAAAGAAGAGCATCCCCCAAAAGAATTACGTCCCCGAGAGCTACCACATACTCCCGCTGACGGATTTCCCGAAGACAGTGCTGGGCGAGGAAGCAGCGGATTTTGACGCGATTCTCCGCCATCCCGACCGGGACGATCCCTTCTGGCAGACCCGCTTCGGCGGCGGCGAAGCCCGGGATGCCGTCCGGCACGCAGATATCCCGATCCTGCTGGTGACGGGATTTTACGATATCTACACCGGCGGCGTGTTCGATATGTGGAACAGAATGGATGACGCAACCCGTGCAAAATCTGCACTGGTGGTGCATCCCTACGATCACGGATGCAATGCGGCAGGTCAGCCCGTACAGTTCGAGGGCGGAACAATCGACGCGCATTTCGGCGATATCGCCGCCGACTGGATTGACTACGCCCGCGGAAAGTCCGCTGCGCCCGCATCTCCGGGCAAGGTAACGTATTACCACTTCTTCCATGGCGGATGGCGCACGGACGATTTTGCCCCCGGCGCATCCCTCCGTACATACACGCTGGGTGAGGGCGAACGGAGTTACGTCTACAATCCCTACGCCCCCGCCTCCTTCAAGGGCGGCATGTCAGCGAATTTCGCCGGAAATGCCTGGCAGGACAAGCCGGATTCCCGCTACGATATCTGCTCGTTCATCCTGCCGCCGGCGGAGGAGGACATCTCCGTCCGGGGTAAGATCACCGCGAAGCTCCGGGTGAAATCGGACTGCGAGGACACCTGCTTCTACATCCGTCTCAGCCTGGAAAAGCCGGAGGGCTGGTACGGTCTGCGGGACGACATTCAGCAGATCTCCAACTTTGATAAAAACTACATCCCCGGCGAGGAGATCGATATCACCTTCTCCTGCGACGAGCACGCCTTCGTCATCGCCAAAGGCGAACGTCTGCGGGTGGATGTATCCTCATCCGCCTTCCCGTGGTACGTCCGCCACACCAACAACCGCGGTCTCTACTGCGAGCAGACCACCGCGAAGATCGCCCATAATACCGTGATCTGCTCCGCATCGGAAATCACACTTCCTGTGGAAGAATCATAAGTCAGCAGGCGCCGCTCCCCAAAAAATCCATCCGAAAGGAACATCTCTCATGAAACACATATTCTGTGCTCATCGCGGCGTGTCCGCGCTGATGCCCGAGAATACCCTGCCCGCCTTTGCGGCATCTCTCGCTCTCGGGGCTGAGGAAATCGAATTCGATATCCGCGAAACGAAGGATCATAAAATAATCGTCTCCCACGACGGAAATCTGGACCGCATCTCCGACGGCACGGGCATCCTGCAGGATTTCACGCTGGATGAGCTCCGCCGCCTGAATATCGGCATCCATCACGGCTGGCAGATCTCCTTCTGTACACCGGAGGAGGTCTTCGAGCAGTTCGCGAACAAAATCACCTTCAATATCCATGTAAAAGAATGCGGCGAGAACGGCTGGATCATCAGAGAACTGCAGGCTATGATCAACCGCTATAACGCTCATGAGCACGCCTATTTCGCCGGTCAGACCCCGCAGCTGGCATGGATGCGGAAGCTTGCTCCGGAAATCCCCCGCACGGCAATCCAGTCCCCCAGGGACAAAATCCATATCTTCGATATGGCGAAAGAGTACGGCTGCTCCCGCGTGCAGTTCTGGCTGGGCATGTTTGATGCAGAGCTGATCGACCGCCTCCACGCCGACGGCATCCGCTGCAATCTCTTCCACGCGGAAAACGCGGAGGGATACGAGACCTATTTCGGCATGGGCATGGACGTCCTGCTGACCAACCGCATGGATCTTGCCGCCGTATGGCGGAAGGAACACGCATGAGCACACGCAGACACATATGCGCAGCCCTCGCCCTGCGATATTTTCCCCCCTGACCGCCTGTACGGGCGGCACGGATAATCCGGATGCATCCGGTACGAAAGAACAGGAGGTACAGTTTATCATGGACAAGTACAATTACCCCGCTGTGACAATCGAGAAAACAGCTACCGTCGCTCCCGGTGCCGTAGTCATCGTTCACGATGACGGCGGACGCATCACCGTTTCCTGGATGGCACAAGAATTTGAGAAGCACGATCTCTGCGGCACCGTTGCGCTGGTAACGAATCAAATTGTAAAGAACGGCGTGCGCGACGAGGAAGCCATCGCCTACTGGCAGAGCATTCTGGACACCGGCCGCTTCAGCTTCTCCAGTCATACCCGTACCCACAAATACTGGGGACGCACCGACAGCGGTGACAGCGGCACCTATATATACACCTCCCCCGATCCGATCCCCTATGAGACCGAGCCGGGCAGAATCACCTCGGAGACGCTGGGATCCAAAGAGGATCTGCTCACCTGCTTCCCCGGCATCCGTGCGCTTGCCTTTGTGAAAGCGGGCTTCGGCAAGAACTCCGACGGAGTCCAGATCACCCCCGAGGCATATGACATCATAAAGAATCACTACATCACCATGCGCAACACCGGCGGCGGCGTGGACACGATTCCGCCGAAGGATCCGTACAGCATCAAGAGCCATATGGTAGGCAACACCGAAACCGCCGCGGATCTGATCGCCTTCACGGATGAGGCGGTGGAAAAGGGCGGCATGATCGTCTACCTCTTCCACGGTATCACGGGAGATCTGCGCACGGAGACCGCAAAACTGTTTGCCTATATCGGAGAATTGAAGAAGGAAAACAAGATCTGGTGTACCACCTTTGAGGATATCTCCCTGTATACACAGGAGATGCGTACGGCGAAAGCCGAAGCGAAGCAGGACAGCGAGGCGATTACGCTGACGCTGACGGACGAATGGGACAACACGGTATACAACTATCCGCTGACGCTGCGGGTGGAGATCGTGGAAAACTGGAAAGAAGTCAGCATCACCGGCGCGGACGGAAAGACGGAAATCCTCCCCGTAATGCGGGATGAAAGCGGCGCGTACATCCATGTAAAAGCCGTGCCCGACAGCGGCGAAATCCGCATCACAGGACGCTGAGATTTTTTATTTCATAATCCATAAAATCCACCTCTCCGAGGTGGATTTTTTCAGCAGATTCGCGAGGGGAAAATCCCTTGCAATCCGGGGGTTTTTGTGCTATAATTACTGCTTGTGCGGCGTGCTTTCGGGCAATTTCTGCCGCCTCGGAGACGTGTATGCTTCATCATGCCGCGGCACCCCGCCGCCCTGCCGTACTGCAGGATTTTCTTCTCCCCTTCATCCGCAAAAATGCTGTAATGTGCGTGGCGTTCGCCGCCGCGCTGATCACCGCCCTGATCGTTGTGCCGGATGCGGAATATCTGGGATATTTTGATCTGAAAACCCTCACCTGTCTGTTCTGCGTACTGGCTGTGGTCTGCGCGCTGAAAAACATCCGCTTTTTCTACATCATCGCCCAGAAGATCGTGCAGTGCTTCGGCAATCTGCGTCTGTGCGTGCTGGCGCTGGTATACATCACGTTCCTCGGATCCATGGTCATCGCCAACGACATGGCGCTGCTTACCTTTCTGCCGCTGGGTTATTTTGTGCTCAGCGCGGCAGGCAAAAAGCAGCAGATGGCATTCACGTTCATCATGCAGAACATCGCCGCCAATCTGGGCGGCATGCTGACGCCTTTCGGCAATCCGCAGAATCTGTATCTGTACACGTTTTTTGAGATTCCCACCGGGGAATTCATGGGGATCATGCTGTTGCCCTTCGCTTTGTCCGTTGCCATGATCACGGTGTGCTGCCTGATCTTCGTGAAAGCGGAGCCGCTGCAGATGGAGGATGAGCCCGCCTCCCTGCCGCCCGTCCGGACGGGGATCTATCTGGCGCTGTTCGTCCTTGCCATCGCCATCGTATTCCGCGGAATCCCCTACTGGATCGGTCTGATCGTGATTCCGCCGGTGATCCTTATGCTGGACCGGGACGCCATGAAAGCGGTGGATTATCCTCTTCTTCTGACCTTTGTGTTTTTCTTCATCTTCGCCGGCAATATGGCGCGCATCGATATCGTGCGTACGCTTCTCTCCGGACTGATGGATCAAAGCGCTCTGCTCTTCAGCGTGCTCTCCTGTCAGGTGATCAGCAATGTTCCCTCGGCGATCCTGCTGTCCCAGTTCACAGAGAATTACCGCGAGCTGCTTATCGGCGTGAATATCGGAGGCACGGGTACCCTGATCGCCTCCCTTGCCAGCCTGATTACCTTCCGGGAATACACCCGCCACAATCCCGGCAAAACGGGATATTATGTGAAAATGTTCACACTGTTCAACTTCGGATTCCTCGCTGTTCTTACGGCTGTGATGCTGTTTACGGTGTAAGTGCAGACCGGATCTTTTATCACAAAATTCACACTTTCACAAAAAAATTTCCTGAAAAAACCTTGATAATTCCGTGAAAATGTGATATAGTATTAGATGTGTAAAAATGCTAAAAATTTCATAGAGGAGATAAGCAAATGACCTACAACAAGAAATCTGTTGAAGACGTTGCCGTAAAGGGCAAAAAAGTTCTCGTACGCTGTGATTTCAACGTTCCCGTAAAGGACGGCGTGATCACCGATGACAAGCGCATCACCGGCGCTATGAAGACCATCGAGTACCTGGTAAATCAGGGCGCGAAGGTTATCCTCTGCTCCCACATGGGCAGACCCCACAACGTTCTCGACGAAAAACTCTCCCTCGACAAGAAGGAAAAGAAGAAAATCGAAGCTCTTCCCGAAGCTGAACAGGAAGCTGCCAAGGCTGCCGCTCTGGAAAAGGCTAAGGACGATATCACCAAGCTGTCTCTGAAGATCGTTGCTGACGATCTGGCAAAGAGAGGTCTGAAAGTTACTCTGGCAAAGGACGTTGTCGGTCCCGACGCACAGGCTAAGGCTGCTGCTCTGGCAGAGGGCGAAATCCTGCTGCTGGAGAACACCCGCTTCCACGCAGCTGAGGAGAAGAACGAGCCCGAGTTCGCAAAGGCTATGGCTTCCCTGGCTGAGATCTATGTAAACGATGCGTTCGGCGCTGCTCACCGTGCACACGCTTCCACCGCCGGCGTTGCTGATTATCTGCCCGCATACTGCGGCTATCTGATCCAGAAGGAAATCTCCGTTATGGGTCAGGCTCTGGACGATCCCAAGCGTCCCTTCGTTGCCATCCTCGGCGGCGCAAAGGTTTCCGACAAGATCGGCGTTATCAACAACCTCATCGAGAAGGTTGACACCCTGATCATCGGCGGCGGCATGGCTTACACCTTCTTCCGCGCTATGGGTCACACCACCGGTACTTCCATCTGCGAAGAGGATAAGCTGGATCTGGCGCGCGAGCTGCTCGCTAAGGCTAAGGCCAAGGGCGTAAACTTCCTGCTTCCCGTGGACAACGTAATCGCACGCGAGTATTCTGAGGATTCCATCTTCATGCGCATCTACTCCGACTCCATTCCGGACGGCTGGATGGGTCTGGACATCGGCAAGTACACCCAGGAACTGTACGCCAAGTCCATTCAGGGTGCAGGCACCGTTGTATGGAACGGTCCGATGGGCGTTTCCGAGTGGGCTAACTTCGCTGAGGGCACCATCGCTGTTGCCAAGGCAGTTGCTGATTCCGGCGCTATCTCCATCATCGGCGGCGGCGACTCCGCTGCAGCTGTTGAGAAGCTCGGCTTCGCTGACAAGATGACCCACATCTCCACCGGCGGCGGCGCATCCCTCGAGTTCCTCGAAGGTCTCGAACTCCCCGGCATCGCCTGCCTGCAGGACAAGTAATAGATATGTTATTTCGCGGGGAAACCTTTTTGAAAAAAGGTTTCCCCGCACCCCTTCCCAAAACTTTTATGGCAGATCACTCACTCCCAAATCGCCGCAAGGCAAGGAGACAGGGGGGGTGAATTGCCGCCGAAGGCGGCAAGAGGGCGGTACAAAAGCAAATTTGATAAAATAAAGAAAAAAACTGGAGATCACAACCATGAACAAATCCGTAAGATCCACCATCATCGCCGGCAACTGGAAGATGAACATGACTCCTTCCGCCGCAAAGGCAGCCGTAGCCGAAACCGCCGCTCTCGTAGCAGGCAAGACCGGCTGCGAAGTAGTCCTCTGCGTTCCCTTCGTGGATATCGCTGCCGCTGTTGAAGCCGCTAAGGGCACAAATGTCAAGATCGGCGCACAGAACGTACATTTCGAAGCCAAGGGCGCATTCACCGGCGAGATCGCCGCTGACATGCTGCTGGAATGCGGCGTTGAATACGTCATCATCGGTCACAGCGAGCGCCGTCAGTATTTCGGCGAGACCGACGAAACCGTCAACAAGCGCACCAAGGCTGCTCTGGCTGCCGGTCTGAAGGTTATCCTCTGCCTGGGCGAAGTTCTGGGCGAGCGCCAGTCCGGCATCACCGAGGAGATCGTTTCCATGCAGACCAAGCTGGATCTTGCCGGCATCTCCGCTGAGGATATGAAGAACGTGATCATCGCCTATGAACCCGTATGGGCAATCGGTACCGGTCTGACCGCTACCCCCGAGCAGGCTGAGGAAGTCTGCGCCATCATCCGCGGCGTAATCGCCAAGCTGTATGATGAGAAGGTTGCGCAGGCTACCACTATCCAGTACGGCGGATCCATGAACGACGGCAACGCAGCTGAGCTCCTGGCAAAGGAGAACGTGGACGGCGGCCTCATCGGCGGCGCCTCCCTCGTTCCCGCCAAGTTCGCCAAGATTGTTGACGCAGCTCAGGCGTAAGGAATACGAAATTTTACGCGGGAGAACCTTTTTGAAAAAGGTTCTCCCGCGACCCTCTCCAAAAACTTTTGGAGCATATACAGGACAGAGTACAGCGGTGATTGTTCGCAGAGAATCCGCTGTACTCTGTTCTGTTTTTTGTCAGAGAATTTTTGGGAGGGGGGCGGGGAACCCTTTTTTCAAAAAGGGTTCTCCGCCGTCCCCCTTCCCTTGACATTCCGGGGATGTTGCTGTATAATATATGATGCGAATGAATTTTTTTGTCGGAGGTATTATGAGCATTGAGATCCGTACTCTGCGGTGTGAGGAGCTTCCCCTCCTGACGCGTCTGTTCGATTACAATGACGTAAATGCGATGCTCAGCAGCAACCGCCGCCGTATGGAATCGGGCGAAATGGAGATTTTCGTTTTGTTCGCGGACGGCATTCTCACGGGTGAACTGCACGTGATCTTCGACAACAACGATCCTTCCGAAGCCACCGGCGCGCAAGACACAATCCCCGGCGTGCGTGCATATTTATGCGCATTCCGTATTCATAAAGACGTGCAGGGACGGGGGCTCGGACAGATGCTGCTTGAATCCGTACTGACGGAGCTGCACCGCCGCGGATACTGCGAATTCACCATCGGCGTGGAGGATGACAATCTTCGCGCACGGCATATCTATGAGAAACACGGCTTCACCGAAGTCATCGCGCGATGCACGGAGACGTATCAGGGGGACTCGTACGAGTACGATCTGCTGCTGAGAAGGGACGACCAGAACATCTACGACAATCCCGCATTCTTCGACGGCTACCGCACACTGCGGGAGAATCCCGCCTCCGCCAATGAGCTGGTGGAGAAGCCGGCGCTCTTTGCCCTCTGCCCCGATCTGCACGGCAAGCGCGTGCTGGATATGGGATGCGGATACGGCGAAAACTGTCGGGAGTTCGCCCGGCGCGGCGCCGCGGATGTCGTGGGCATCGATATATCCGAGAAGATGCTGGCGGTCGCCGAGGCGGAAAACGACTGCGCGAACGTCCGCTTTCAGCGGATGAGCATGAGCGATCTGGCACAGCTGGAGGGGCGATTTGACGTAATTTTCTCCTCCCTTGCGATGCATTACATAGAGGATTTCGCCGCTCTTGCACGCGCCGCCGCCGATCATCTGCTCCCCGGCGGACAGCTGATCTTCTCTCAGGAGCATCCGCTGACCACGGCGATTCTGGACGATACGTACTGGGAAAAGGATGCGGACGGAAATATCCTGCACTACCGCCTCACCGGCTACGGCATGCCCGGCGAGCGGCATATCCACTGGTTCGTGGACGGCGTACGGAAATACCACCGCACATTCTCGGAAATTCTGAACACCCTCATCGCCGCCGGCTTCCTGATTGAATCCGTCACCGAACCGCTCCCCTCCGAAGAAACCATGCAAGCCCACCCCAAATATAAAAAATCCCTCCATAAACCCGACTTTATGCTGATCAAAGCGAGAAAAGCGTAACGATGGGGCTCCGCCCCATACCCCGGCAGGAGCTTTGCTCCTGCACCTCATGGCAGATGATGTTCGCAAAACATCGGCGAAGCCAAGGAGATTGGGGGTGAAGAGGGGGTGCAGGGGGATAGGGGGAAAGAAA
>SVTS01000078.1 GCA_015063645.1 Oscillospiraceae bacterium
CTTTTTGACGATGGGTGCTGTGATTTTTATTCCGCGCATAAATTTTTTGCCGCATTGGCACTTGCTCATAATTACAGGAAACTCGAAGATAAAGCGAATTGTCTGGAAGCGATCAGGCAGGTATTCCATTTTGGCATACAAATCAATTCGGCAGATAATAAGCGTGACTATCATATTTCCGTGCGTAATCCACTGTATTTTGCAAATATAAAGGACGGAGAAGCAATGGAAGAATACCTTTCTGGCACCCCTTATGAATCAATGCTTGTGTCATTTGACAAGTTCTTTGGAAATGATGAAGAATATATCATGATCAAGAAAAATGCACTTGCGTAATCCCCCGTCTCGCCCCGCCACGCGCGGGGCTTTTTTTTTGCCTTCTGCATATCAAAAGCCACCACGAAAAAACGTGGTGGCTAATTTCATTTTACCGCTAATTTTGCACGCCGTCCGGTCACTCCCTGTTTTATTTTCCTCACGGTTTCAGCTTGGAATAATCCACAAAGCTGATATTCAGATCCACATACGCTTCCGGCACGCCTTCCAGCTTGCCCTCCTGCGTATACTGCCAGATATCAAAATCGTAATAGAACGTAGGCTGATCCTTGTACTCCGCATACCAGAAATCGTAGGACTGCACACGGCTCAGATCATACTTGAGCAGGGACAGGGTCTGGTTACTGTACACCAGCGGAATATATCCCGCTTCCTTGACCGTTGTGCAGAATACGTTTGCCGCACGGCAGAGATCCTCCGTCTCCATGTCATTCGTGCGCGCCGAGGTACTGCTGACCGTTTCCCAGTCAAAAACAACGGGGAATGTGACATCGTAATCCTTGATCAGATCCAGAACAAATTCCGCTTCCTCATAGGCTTCCGCAGCATTGAGTGCCTGGGAAAAGAAGTACACGCCCACTTTGATGCCTGCATCCAATGCGCCCTTGATATTGACTTCAAAGTTTTTATCAATATTCAGCGCACCGGACTCATAGCCCCGGTAACCGGCACGGATGAAAGCGAAGTACACGCCCTCTTCTTTCACCTTTTTCCAGTCGATCGTTCCCTGCCAGTTGGACACGTCGATACCCATATAACTCTTCCGGGTCGGATCCTTGTAATGCATGATCCCCTTTTCGTCCTTTTCAAACAGAGCAGGATCATAACTGCACAGAGGCAATTCCGGATTGATAGGAACAATGTAGGAAGCGGCTTTCAGGCGGCGCACATATCCCTCGGGCGTATACTGCATTACCTTGCCGTAGTGATTGACCATGCTGAGAATTGTGCTTTCGTAATCAACGCCCTCCGCCAGAAGGATCGTTCCGCCGATATCGAAATTCTTGATCTTTACGTTATCCGCACCGACAATCACAAAATCCGCCAGCCCTTCAAACGGACGGAAATCGTATTCGCCCTCCTTATAGAAGCAGGCTGTGATCATATTATTCAGAATCGTGACAACTTCCGCGCGTGTCATCGGATCGGCAGGCAGGAAATTGCCCCCGTCACTCCCGCGCAGAAATCCTGCTTCCGTCAGCGCCGCCACATATCCCCGCGCCCAGTCCGAAATCCGTGCCGCGTCCGGAAAACTCATCGGGCTGTCCGATGCTTCCACCAGGAATGCACGGGCGATCAGCGTAACCGCCTCTTCACGGGTAATAGGATCATAGGGATTGGCGCAGTTGTTTTCATCGCCCCGCATAACCCCTGCGGCGCGCAGGGACTGGATTGCGTTTATGTACCAATCTTCTCTGAGATCCGCGAACAGATTCTCCGCGGTCGTTTCATAGCGCATGACGCGCTGAAGAATAATTGCCATCTCCGCACGGGTAAGCGGATCATCGGGACGGAAACGTCCGTCACTCTCGCCGACGATAATCCCCTCCGCGCTCCAGCGCTTGATGGCGGCTTCAGCCCAATGTCCCGCCGTGTCGGTAAAGGAAATCGGCTCAGGAGCCGCGGCAGGAGCTGCGGTTTCTTTCTCAGGAGCAGCGGCGGCAGGAAGTACCGCTCCGCTCAGAAACAGTGCAGCGGCACATACACTTAAAAATCGTTTGAATTTCATATGCCCTCCGGCATGTCGCATACTGCGAAAAATGTCGTACATCTATTATACATGATTTTTGCTCCGGATAAATGTACTGTTTATGAATAAAATTAAAAAGATGCCGGCGGAATGTTCATGATACTGGAAAGAATTTCACGAACCGCTCACATCCGGGGAGCCAATATGAAATTTTTGTCCAAAAATCCCCTGCGTATTGCAATCGTGAAAAAACAGTGATATAATGATGAAAACACATCCCCTCTCAGGAGGCAGTCCTTGAAAAACACGGGAACGGTCATCATGAGCCGGCAGATTTCCGGCGGAATGTCCCCGGCACAGGTGTACCGGTGCCGGCTTTCAGACGGCACTGTATGCTATCTGAAAAAGATCGGGCAGGAATTTGCATCCACCACTTACAGCGTACAGCGAGAAGCGGCGGTGATGCAGTGGCTGGCGCCCCGTCTGCATGTCCCTGAGGTTATCGAACACGGTATGAAGGATGGGACGGAATACCTTCTGATGAGTGCCCTGCCCGGTCAGCATATAGATACGCTGGAGCAGAATCCGCAGCGCTATATCACTGTGCTGGCGGAGGCGGTGCGGCAGTTATGGTCCGTGGATATCACTGACTGCCCGTTCCGCGTCGGGCTGGATGTCCGTCTGCAGGAGCTTCGTTATTTATTGGACAGCGGTCTCGCAGACACGGAGCCTGCGCATTGGGATCCGTCCACGGAATTCTCCGATCCGCAGGCTCTTTTCGACTGGCTCTGCCGGAACCGTCCGGAGGAGGATGCCGTATTCACCCACGGAGATCTCTGCGGCAATCTTTTTCTTCATGAGGGCAGGATTCTGTTCTACGATCTGGCACGGTGCGGTATCGCAGATCGCTGGACAGACATTGCGCTGTGCGTCAGAGAAATTCGGGACCGATGGCAGGACGGCATATGGGAAGATTGGTTTTTCCGTCAGATCGGCGTAAAAAAGGATGAGTCAAAGCTCCGCTACTACATGCTGCTTGACGAAATGTTCTGAAAATTCATTCCGGGATTCCATCCCGCATCAAACTACGGAGGTCAATTATGGAGAATCTGCGCGAAACTGAATGGAACGGATATAAAAAAATCGAATTCACCGTTGGCGGCAGACTGAGTTATATCGTTTGTCCCGAGACGGAAGCACCGGGCAAGCCCTGGGTTTGGCGATGCGAATTTTTCGGCGCGTTTGACTCGGTGGACCGTGCCCTTCTGAAGCAGGGCTGGCATCTCGCCTATCACAAGGTCAGCGACATGTACGGCTGTCCCGAGGCAGTTGCCATGATGCATGAGTTTTACACCGACGTCACGGAACATTTCTGTCTTTCCCGTCAGCCTGCCCTGTTCGGCTTCAGCCGCGGCGGACTGTATGCGGTGAACTATGCACTGACATATCCCTACGAGGTTTCCCTGCTCTATCTGGATGCTCCCGTACTCAACATTGCCGACTGGCCCTGCGGAATTGAACGTTTTGCTCGCGAGGGCAAGGAATGCATGGACTGGTTCCATCTGACGCCGGAAACCCTGCATGAATTCAAGGGCAATCCCATTGATCACACTGAGGAGATCGCCGCCTCCCAGATCCCCGTGATCATCGTTGCCGGTGCTGCGGATACTGTTGTGCACTGGGACAAAAACGGTGCGATTTTCGACGCCCGTCTGAGAGAGCACGGCGGCATTATTCACACGATCGTCAAGCCGGAATGCGATCACCATCCGCACAGTCTGGAAGATCCCCGTCCCGTAACGGATTTCATCAATGCACACACGGATTTTGCTCCCAAGCTGCCCAACACGCTTTACCGTCTGACACGGGACAAAAAGCTGAATGTCGCTTACTTCGGCGGTTCCATCACGGAACTCGGCTTGGAAAACGGCTGGCGCGGACGGAATACCGCATGGCTGCGGGCGCAGTATCCCGATGCGGAGATCACGGAAATCCAGGCTGCCATCGGCGGCACCGGATCGTTCCTGGGCGTATTCCGCTGTGAGCGTGATCTGCTTGCGTACAAACCGGATCTGGTTTATCTGGAGTTTGCCGTCAACGATTATCACGGCTGGCAGAATACTTCCGTGAACATGGAATCCATTATCCGCAAAATCCGTGCATACAGTCCCTATGCGGAGATCGTCATTGTATTCACCCTGACAAAGATGTTCCGGGACAATCTGGATGCCGGTATTCCCTTCCGCAGCCGCGATCTGCAGATGCGTCTTGCCCGCCGCTACAGCATCCCCACCGTAAACATCGGAGACGCTCTGTGGCGCGTTATAAAGAGTGAATACGCCGGGGACTGGGCTCCTCTCGCCCCCGATACAGTTCATCCCAATGCCAAAGGCTACGCGCCCTGTGCGGCAGAGATGCAGGCATTCATGGAGAATGCTCTCCTCGGAGAAACACACACGCTGCACACATATACGGTGCCGGATCCGCTGAATGAATCCCTGCGGATGTCCGCACGGATGGAAGACGCGACAGCCGCACACACGGACGGCTTTGTACTGGTGGAGGAAAGCCTCTGCAAACGCTATCCGCACTATATTGAGGGTGATGCAGGCAGTTCCCTGACTCTGGAATTTTTCGGCGACACAATCGGCGTTTACTGGATGATGGCGAAGGACAGCGGATATATTGAATACCGCATTGACGGCGGTGAGTGGACGAAACGTATTGCCTGGGACACGTACTGTCCCCGTTTCAACCGTGCCAAGGATGCCATTCTCGCGGCAAATCTTGAACCGGCAAAGCACACGCTGGAAATCCGCGTTCTTTCCGAGCAGGCAGGGGAATCCGAAGGATGCAAGATCCGTATCGGTGCATTCCTCGTTTCATAACTTTTTCAATCAGCGATAAAAATACCGGAAGATCCTCTGCGGAGGTCTTCCGGTATTTTCGTTATGCTTCGGGAGCGGCTGTTTCGCCCGCTTTTATCTTGGCGATATTGGCATCATGCTCCTCCTTGGTAGTGGAGAAGTACGTCAGATGTGCCGATGCGGATACAAAGTAATAGTAATTTGTCTCAGCGGGATACAGCGCCGCACGGATAGCACTGGCACTGGGATTGGCAATCGGTCCCGGCGGCAGTCCGGCATGCAGATAGGTGTTGTACGGGCTTTCGTATTCCATATCCTCGCCGGTGGGGTTGATACGCTCGCCGGTCTCATGGTGGATCGCATACACCACTGTCGCGTCACTCTGCAGGCAGGGGAATGATGCTTTCTTCTTCAGACGGTTATGGAATACAGAAGAAATATCAAAGAAGTCCGCCTGCGTTCCGCCCTCTTTCTCCACCATGGAGGCAAGGATCAGAATCTCATCCACCGTATAGCCGAGAGACTGGGCTTTGGTTACAAACGATTCCTGGAACACCTGATCAAAGCGTTTCAGCAGCTTACCGATAACTACCGCTTCAGTGGAAGCGTTGTAGAACTCATAGGTATCCGGGAACAGATAGCCATCCAGACGGTAGAAGCGATCTTTCGAAATTCCGCTCGCCTCCAGCTCATCGATAAACCAGTAATCGAAATCGTAATTGTTGATTACATCCACGTATCCCTCGCGGGTACCGATTCCTTTGGAAACAAACAGATCAATGATTTCATCCGTGGTATAGCCCTCAGGGATCGTAATCCGGGAGATACCGGTGGGTTTCTTCGGCTTGAACGCCAGGAGAAGCTCATCGTAGTTCATCATCGGGGACAATTCTGAATAGGTTCCAGCAATAAACTGTCCGTCATCATCCTTGATATTGGCATACAGTTTGAATACGTTCGGATATTTTATGATTCCCTTTTCATACAAAAGATCCGCCATATCGTCCAGCGTGGCGTATTCGGGAACTGTAACTTCCACAAGGACATCGTCCTTGACAAAAGCATAAATATCATTGCCCACAAGGATAATGAAAATCGACAAAAACACAGACACAACCACCACTGCAACGATATAGGTGATTGCCTTGATGATGCTGATGATGGTATTGCCGCCTTCGCTCTCATCCTTCGGTTCCTCAGGCAGCTTCACAAGCGGTGCATTGCGCACCTCATGCATATCGGTCAGCCGTGTGGCACCGTCGTTTTTCACGGCAGCACGGACACCGCTGATATCCGTCTGGCGCGTGGGCGCACCGGCAGCCGGCTTTTTGCTCTGCACGGCAGCTGCCTGCTGATACGGAATCAGCGACGGAACACCGCCGGCATAAGAGGATTTCTGCGGAGCAGATTTAACAGGTGCCACAGTCGGTTTCTTTTCCGCAGGGACGGCAGTTTTCTGCACCGGCTGCGCGGTCGGCTTTGCCGCAGAAGCGGCAGTTTTCTGCACCGGCTGCGCGGTCGGCTTTGCCGCAGGGGCGGCGGATTTCTGTACCGGCTGGGCGGTCGGCTTTGCCGCAGGAGCGGCAGTTTTCTGCACCGGCTGCGCGGTCGGCTTTGCCGCAGGGGCGGCGGATTTCTGCACAGGCTGCGCGGTCGGCTTTGCCGCAGGAGCGGCAGTTTTCTGCACCGGCTGGGCGGTCGGCTTTGCCGCAGGGGCGGCGGATTTCTGTACCGGCTGTGCGGTCGGCTTTGCCGCAGGGGCGGCGGATTTCTGTACTGGCTGTGCGGTCGGCTTTGCCGCAGGGGCGGCGGATTTCTGCACCGGCTGGGCGGTCGGCTTTGCCGCAGGGGCGGCGGATTTCTGCACCGGACGGGGCACAGAAGATGCGGCAGGACTGCGGCTGCTCTGCATCTGCGCCCGCAGCTGGGATGCATTCACTGCTCCGCGGGGAGCCGCAGTTGATTGCGGTGCTGACGCCGCTTTCCGGCGCTTGGCAGCCAGTATATCGGCGTTATCATCACCCAGCGCATCACTGCCGGAGGCAGCGGTGCGATTCGGATCAAATTCCATATCTTGGATTCCTTTCCGGAGGTATTACTTGCAAAAGAGATACTTAACGGAGAATAAATGTAAAAACAATAAACATCACAACGAAAACGACAAACGGAGGCACGCTGACCGCTTCCAGAGCACCGGTAGGCTCACCGCGTTTTCTGCGGCGCACATAGGGAGAAGGAACGGCATTCATGCCGTAATCCTGATATATACGCTGTGCCTCCATGAAAAAGAGAATCACAGAGAGAAGCAGAATACACATCAGAATGAACACCAGCAGTACACTGCGCGCACCGGCGGCATCAGAGAACTTTGCCACATATCCCTCCGTCCAGAGGGAAGCGATATTATGCAGGATATGCAGCAGCATGGAGGCAAGAACAGATCGTGCGGCATAGGCGACCAGCGCCAGAACAATTCCGCTGAAAACATAGGCGGGAAGCCGTGCGAAATTCAGATGAAGCATTCCAAAAAACAAGGAGCTGATGAAAACCGCAAAAGGCACGCTGACCGATTCATATTCCGCCAGAAGTATGCCCCGGAACAGGAATTCTTCCGCCACAGCCGGCAGAATACAGAATGCAAGCACCGCATATATGCCCGCATCAGCCACGCCTGCATAGGAAGCAGATGAAAACGCTTTCTCACCCAAAAAGGACTGCATGCCGAAGTTCAGCAGAGCACAGCCGGAAAGCATGACGACCAGCGCAAGCAGGATCATGAAAATATGGCTGATCCGGAACGGGCGCACACGCAGACGGGCAGTATATTCCCGCCCTCTCAGACGGCAGAAAAACACCGCCGGCAAAGCGTAAACAAGCAGCTGCAGGATGATGATCGTCAGGTACGGATTCGCATCCATGCCCAATGCCGCCGGGTCGAGAAGATCCGCCGCGGTCATCAGAGCAAGCACCACGATCATCAGAAACGGTGCCGCGTAGATACTTTTAATTCTCACCGGTCATCTTCACACCCTTCTCGGTCAGAAGGATATTGACGGAGACGTCATAGCGTCCGCGGGGAACGGTGGGCAGGATATAATCGCTGTACACCACGCCCAGCGTGCATCCGGAAAATCCGGAGAGATAGCGGTCATAAAATCCCTTGCCGTAACCGAGGCGGTAGCCGGCCTTATCATACACCAGACCGGGCACGAAGCACACGGCGCTGCCCAGATCCTTTTGAGGATCGTATATGGGATTGTCCGCCGGCGGCTCGTTGATATTATAGGCATCCGGCTTCAGCTCATCCAGCGATGTTACAAGGTGATAGCGCATGGTATGGGTCTCTTTATCACAGCGTGGGAAGGCGATCTTCTTGCCGCGGGCAAGCGCCTCCTCGGCGATCTTTGTGATATCGATCTCATTTTCCAGCGCGGCATAGAGCAGGACATATTCCGCATAGCGGAAGCTGACCAGCGATACGGCGGCGCGGCAGATGGCGCTGTCGCGGCGCTCTTTTTCCGCACGATCCATAGCGGCGCGCTTCGCCGCGTATTCGGCGCGGATATCGTCTTTCTGTTTGCGGATCATATTCATTCGAACAAAATCGCAGCACGGAGTTCGTTTGCCGTGCTCTCTCCTTTCAGTGCCTCTACCAGAGTCAGCGCAAATTCCGTTGCTGCCCCCATGGCACACCCCGTAATGATTTTCTTTTTGCTGTCCCAGGCAACGGAAATGCACCGCTCCTGCACTTTGGCACCCAGCAGATACTCTTCAAATCCGGGATAGCAGACAGCGGCAATACCCTGCAGCAGCCCCCGCTTACCGAGGATCATCGGTGCGGCACAGATGGCGGCGGCGTATCCGTCGGCTTCACGTACAGCGGCAAGGAATTTGTCCGTCAAAGGCGATTCGTCCAGATTTTTCGCACCGGGCATACCGCCGGGGAACACGACCATCTCCGGTGCTTGTCCGGCATCCAGCATTGCAAGTGCTTCCTGAGCATCCACATCTGCCACAACGGGGATGCCGTGGGAGCCTTTCACCGTTTTGCCGGTAACACCGACCGTTGTTACACAAACACCTGCTCTCCGCAGAAGATCCACGGGGGTCAGGGCTTCAATTTCTTCAAAACCGTCAGCCAAAAGTACGTATACCATAATTCTTCCCTTCTTTCTTGCTCTTTCTTCCTCTATCGGACGATAAAACCGGGGACAATGTTCCCGTTTTCCGTCATTTTTCCATTACATTCCCAATGCTTTGCGGATCCGGAGATGCATCTCCCCGATGGTATACAGATTTTCTCCGTCCGTGCATTCCAGACAACTCCATCCCAGCTTGTCCGAGGCATAGTGGAGTGCCTCGTAGCACCGGTTCAGATATGCAACATCCGCTTCGTGGATATCCTTCTTCACACCGGTTTCCACACAGCGTTTTTCGATCAGCTTCTGGGATACTGCCGGCTGCATGGAGAGTGCAATCACCGCATCCGGTGCGGGCAGTCCCAGTTTGCCGAATTCAAAATCCCACAGCCAACTCAGAAACGCGTCCCACTGATCATGGGGCAGTTTTGCCAGCTGATGATAAGCGTTGGCGGTGGTATAGCGGTTGGCGATCACCACCGTATCCGGATCGGCGATATCCTTCGCCCAGTCCGTGCGGAAGCTGATATATCTGTCCGACGCATAGAACATGGATGCCGCATAGGCATTCGTATCATCGGGCGATGCGCCCAGCTTTCCGTTCAGGTACATCTTCACAAAAGCAGAGCTTTCATTGTCATACTGCGGGAAGCTGATCTCCCGCACCTTTTCTCCGCGGCTGCGCAGATATTCCGCCAGCCGCTCCGCCTGGGTTCCCTTTCCGGAGCCGTCAAGACCTTCTATAACAATCAGTTTACCCATTTTTTCACTCCTGAAGCCGCGCCCATCACAAATCTGTGCCGCGCAGCACCATTTCCATAAATTCTTCTTTAGTAATCAGCACGTCCCGGGGCTTCTGACCGTCGGGGGCGCTGACATACCCCAGCTGTTCCATACGGTCAATCAGCTTGGCGGCACGTCCGTAGCCCAGCTGCAAACGCCGCTGGATCAGGGACGTGGAGATCTTACCGCTTTCCACGGCAAGCTCGATTGCGGGACGAAGCATCGGATCGTCTTCCACATGCTCCTCGCCGTCCTCCTCGGAGGAACTTCCCTTTCTGCCGCCGCTGTTTCCGATGGACGCGGCATTGCGCTCCACTTCGGCGATAGCACCGGAGTTATACTCCGCATTGCCGTTGTTCATTTTGATAAATTCCACCACGCGCTCCACTTCCTCATCGGAGACGAAGGAGCCCTGTACGCGCATCGGCTCATGAGAACCGACGGGGCTGTAGAGCATATCGCCGCGGCCCACCAGGGATTCGGCACCGGCACGGTCAATGATCGTACGGGAGTCCACCAGCTGGGATACACGGAAGGAAATACGGGAGGGGAAATTCGCCTTGATCAGACCGGTAATGACATCGACAGACGGACGCTGGGTGCCGATGATCAGATGCATGCCGGCTGCACGGGCTTTCTGTGCGATACGGCAGATCGGCGCTTCCACGTCGTTCTTGGCAACCATCATCAGATCTGCCAGCTCGTCGATAATAATCACGAACTGGGGCAGGAATTCGTACTGCGGGTCATCTTTGGTAATCTCGTTGTAGGATTTGATATCGCGTACGCCCACTTCTTCAATGAGGCTGTAGCGGCGTTCCATCTCGGATACCGCCCAGGAGAGCGCACCTGCCGCCTTTTTGGGATCGCTGATAACCGGCATATACAGATGAGGAATTCCGTTATAGATATTCAGCTCAACCTTTTTGGGGTCGACCATGATCAGCTTCAGTTCATCCGGCTTTGCCTTATAGAGCAGGCTGACAATGATGCTGTTGATGCAGACGGATTTACCCTGACCGGTGGCACCTGCGATCAGCAGATGGGGCATTTTTGCCACGTCAAGGAACACATCCGCGCCTGCAACGTCCTGTCCCAGGGCCGCAGTCAGGCGGCTCTTGGCAGTGGTAAAGCGGGGATTTTCCAAGAGGGTACGGAGATGCACCGTGGCGGCATTTTTATTGGGAACCTCAATACCCACGGCGGATTTTCCGGGGATGGACGGCTCAAAGCGAACGCCGGAAGTCGCCAGATTCAGGGCAATATCATCCACAAGATTGGCGATGGAGCGGACTTTGGTTCCCGGTTCGGGTGCAAGCTCATAGCGGGTGATGGTCGGTCCGCGGCTTACGTCCACAATTTTTGTTTTTACATTGAAATTCTTCAGCGTTTCCACAAGCTTGGCAGCATTGTCGCGAAGCTCTTCAGCGATATTGCCGTCCTGCTCTTCCTCACCTACAGTCAGAAGATCAATAGGCGGGAACTGATATTCCGGTACAGGCGCGATTTCCGCTGCAGCCGGCTGAACGGGTGCAGCCGGTTTGGGCGGATCGGGGATAAATCCGGACGGCTGGACGGGTGTGAGCGTCTCCTTCAGCTGACGGCGCTCCACACTCAGCTCGATTTCCAGATCGGCATCGTTTCCGTCATCCTCTGCGTCATCGGCTTCCGCGTTATTTTCACTCAGGCGGCGCAGAAGCTCTGCGTCATTTTTACGGGCGAAAATATCTGCAAGATCCAGCGCTTCGTCCGCCTTTTCCTCAAGCGAACTTTCATCCAGTACGTCACCTGCATCCCGCTGTGCGGGAATGACCTCCTCCCACGGAGGCGTATCGTCCTCTTCCGGCGCGGAAGCTTCTTCCGCGGGGATCGGCTGTTCCTCTTCCGGAACAGCACCGTTCTGGGCAAGACGCTCCTGAGTACGGCGCATGACTTCCTCAAAGATTTTTTCGTCGATCGCGCCGTCATCCGGATTCTCAGAAGGCATGCTTTCCGTCTCGGTTGTTTCCACGGGTACAGATGCGGGAGGCAGGGCTGCCGCCGGCTCTTCCTCGGGATAATCCTCCTCCACGTTCACGTCCACGTCGAAATTCTTCTTTTTACGGGAAAGTTCCGCGGGGAACGGCGTCAGCGGCTGCTGTACGGCAGGCTGGGGCTGGGAAACTGTTTTTTTGGATGCGTGTTCCGCCGGCACATGCGGTCTGCGGCGCAGAGCCGCCTCTTCTTCGGCAAAATCAGCACTGTGCAGCTCCTGCGCTCTCTCCCGGGATACTTTGATCTTATAGGCGATCATGATCCACAATCCGCGGGGAGTAATGCCGAACATCAGCAGAACAAAGACAAACAGAAGTGCAAACAGAAGCACAAGGGACAGAGCATGTCCGAATGCGCGCATCATCAGTTCACCGAGAACACCGCCCACGACGCCGCCGCCAACACGGGACTGTCCTGCCCGGTAATGCTGTACGGGAGAAAATACGGCAGGACCGCCGGCAAAGAAATGGAGCATTGCCGCCGTCACGAGAAACGCAACGGTATAGCAGAGTATTTTCCAGGGAACCATTCCCTCTTCACTGTCGGAACGCCACATGACGGCTGCTGCAAGCATATACAGCGGGATAGTGTATGCCGCACCGGAAAACAGTCCGAAGGACAGGCTGCGGATCGCATTGCCTACGATTCCCACGCCGTCGGCAAAGAGGCATACGGTATAAAATACAGCCGCAACGAGCAGAATAAACGGCAGCAGCTGTGCCGCCAGTCCGTTCGGCGTACTGATACGCCGCTCCGGCGCTTTTTTATCCGCTGTTTTCCCGGCGGGAGTATTTGTTTTTTTCGCGGCGGTCTTCTTCGCCGCCGTCTTGCCCGATGCCGCGGATTTTCCGCGACCGGCGGAGGTATCGGAGGTCTTCGTGTTCTTCTGTGCCATATTCTGTGCTCCGTCCGTTGGCGGAAGCGGCCTCTCTTTCCGAAATCAGTTGCACCGGCGCGCAAGATAATCTTTTCCAAACCGTTGCGTCGGTATATTCCACCTTATATGATACCAGAAAATTTTCAAAAATACAAGAGCCAAGTGAAACATAGTTTCTCCACGACGTGTTTTTTGTATACAGATGCGGGAATTTTCTGCCAAAAATCGCTATTCAGGAGTGTTTTTCGCCATATGGTTCTGCAGGCATCACCAAAAGCAAAACGAAACATGCTCGCACTTCTTGCGGCAGGCATTGCCGCGGGATTTCTGAACGGACTTCTGGGGGCGGGCGGAGGGATCATCCTCATTTACGCGTTGAGCGCCATGAATCGGGACACCACCCCGGAAGGTGTACGTGACAACTTTGCCGCAACGGTCGCCTGTGTGATTCCCATGACTGCGCTGTCCGCGCTTTTATACACAGCCAACGGAACCGTGCAGGCAGGGACTTTTTCGTCTCTTCTTATCCCCGCAGCAGCCGGGGGGGCGGCAGGGGCGTTTCTGCTGGACAAAATCAACACGAAGCTTCTGAAGAAAATCTTCGCGGCGCTTGTGGTTTTCGCCGGAATCCGTATGCTCACGAGGTGAATGATGCCAGAGATAATTCACACAGCCGCAGTATTTCTCATCGCGATGATGACCGGCATGGGGATCGGAAGTGCGGGACTGATGGTCATCTGGCTGACCGCCGTACTTGGCTTACCGCAGCTGGAGGCACAGGGGATTAATCTGATTTTCTTTCTTATCTCTGCATCCGCCTCCATGACGGTCCATCTGAGAAAGCGGCATATTCAGCCGATGCAGGTTTTTATGCTTTCCGCACTTGGAGTGGTGACGGCATATTTCGGTTCCCGCACCGCCATGCTCCTCCCACAGGAGCTGATCCGGAAATTGTTCGGCGCGATGCTGACAGTCTCCGGTACTCTTTCCCTGCTCCGACATGACCGAAAAAAACACAGAAAAAATTAATAAAATTGTCATGTGTGCTATTTACAAACGGTTTTGATTGTGGTATAATAGATGCGGTTGTGCCCGAGACCCGGTTTCCGGATACAAGGTTCCTCCACGGAACACTTTCACCCGCCGGTCGCTTAGTCTCCGGGCGTAATACATTATTATTTTTATGAGGTGAAAACCATGGAAAAGGCAATTAAGCAGGAGATCATCGAGAAGTACAAGATCCACGAGGGCGACACCGGTTCTCCCGAGGTTCAGATCGCAGTTCTGACCTACCGCATCAACAATCTGAACGAGCATCTGAAGGCTAACCACAAGGACCACCACAGCCGCCGCGGTCTTCTGAAGATGGTCGGTCACCGCCGCAACCTTCTGAACTACCTGGCTAAGAACGACATCGAGCGT
>SVTS01000079.1 GCA_015063645.1 Oscillospiraceae bacterium
ACCAGCTATCAAGCCAAGGAGATTGGGGTGCAGGGGAAAGGAACTTCGGCGTTTGAGATGGTCCTTTCCCCTGCCCGCGGCATTCGCCGCGGAAAAGGCTGAATTTGGTTATTTTGATGTGTCTGCAACCTTAAGTTAATGACATTGGCGCAGGCTCCTGCGGTTTTATATTTCTCCGCTCACTCCGCGGTCAGATTGATATACCACTTCGCACCGGGGATGGCGAGGGATTCGTCCACGAACCACATGTGCGCGTAGCAGAATACCTCCCGGGAAACGGCATCGGGGAGACAGGGCTCCGCGTCCGCTTTCGCGTACACACTCACTTTTCCCTGCCAGCCGGCATAGGCGCATACCGCATCCACCAGCGCCGACATATCCGCCGGCGGGCAGTTCGTTTCACGGATCAGAAGCTCCTCCTCAAGCAGCGTATACGCGGCGTAGCAGGTGTTTCCGCCGATCTCGCAGCGGATGATATCGCCGCTGGTCTGCATTTCCGCATGCATATAGCGGAGCGTTTCGTCCGTCCAGCCGATGGCAAAATCCTCGCTGAGATACGCGCCGCGCATCTGTGCGAAGGCAGGATAATCACATTTCGTGCAGGGGACGGCTTCGGTGATCTTCTCCCGCACGACAGTGGCGGATGCCATATTCGCCATGGGAATCATGCCGCTCTTCTCACAGAGAGACAGGGAGGAGGGCGATGTGCTCAGCGCGATGATGCCGACGCCGTTTGCGCGGCAATAATCCGCGATCCAGCGGCAGATGGCGCTGCACTTGCCCATTTTCCGGTACTTTTTGAAGGTAGCTCCGGCATAGAGGAACCATACCTTCTCCGTCCGTCCGGCGATTTTCACCTTGCCGCGGAAGATATATGCGGCGGCTTCCACTTCGCCGCCCTCACCCGCGTGCACCACGCAGGTTTCGGGGGAGAAATAATGATCAAAGAAGAAATTGCAGTAGTCATCATCGCCGGGAAAGCATTCCAGCCACAGGGCTTTCAGCTCCGGGATCATGGAGGGGGCGGCAAACTGAATCATCACTTTTCTCCTTTTGCCGCTTTGCGCTTAACACGAAGCGAGGTCAGCACGAACAGCGCTGCCAGACCGATATACACAGCGGCGATCAGGGTAATGCCGCCCACGTTGCCCAGCATCAGTGCCGCGCCGAAGACCAGCGGACCAACGGTGGATGCCGCGCTCTCGAATCCGCTGTTGATACCCATGGCGGGACCCTCGCCGATAGCTTCCGTCTCCGGCAGAGTGGCATAATAGACGGACTGGGCGGTGAAGCCGAAGCTGTCCGCAAAGGCAAACAGGACAACGGCGATATAGCAGGTGGAGATTTCCGGGCGGATGACGAAGATCACCAGCGCCATGGCGTACAGAGCGGTAGCCAGCAGCATGGAATTCTTCGCGCCCAGTTTTTCGGAGAGAACCTTCGTCAGACCGGGACCGAAATAGATGGAGATCACGCCCATCAGCAGGAATGCCATGGAGATCTGGGTAGGCGTCAGCGCATTTTCCTCACCGAAGAGCGGGAAGAAGTAGTTGAGGAAGGACGCACAGATCAGATAGGGCACGGAGATCAGGAGGAAATACCGCAGAATATTCGGCTTGAAGAGGAACTGGAAGACGTTCGGTTTTGCTTCTGCTGTCTCTTTCGAAACAACATGCTTATGATTCCGGATGCAGATCAGGCAGAACACCACGATCAGCAGCGCGAAAGCGGTTGCGGCGGTATAGGTCGTGGCATAGCCGAATTTCTCCGCGATGGCGGAACCGATCACGGTACCGCAGTTCACGCCGGAGAGCAGAGCGGCGTTATAATGCACGAAGCCGTTGTTCTTCTGCTCCTCAGAGGCATAGCCGGCGATGTAGGAGTTGAGTGCCAGAATGATCATGCCGTCGCCGAGACCGGTTACGGCGGAGCCCAGCAGCAGCATGGACAGATCAGGCGCAAACGCGCAGAGGATATTACCGAGGGCAAACAGACCGGCGCCCAGAATGCTCGTCAGCTTGACGCCCATCTTTCCCACCACAAATCCGAACACCAGCGAGGTGATGGCGGCGATGAACAGCTCCGCCGAAACGGGCAGAGCGATGGCGATCTCTGCCGGCAGGGGGAAGGATTCGCTCCACAGGGATTTACTGTAGACCGGCAGGAACGCCGTGGGCATATTGCTCACGAAGAAGAACAGGAACACGATGGGACGGATCATGCCGGAATCAAGCGGCACGGACTTATCCGCCGCAAGCGAACGCTTGCGCATGTTCGCGCAGATCACGATGATCTCGCTGACCAGCAGAACGCCGACCATTACGGTGGTGATGACCAGCAGGATCGCGTTGATTACCTGATTGCGGGTATTTTCGCTGACGCTGTACAAATCGGTACCGATCTCCATAAGACCGATTACCTCATCCTTTTCGTTGAAAATGGGCGTCAGCACGAGCATGAAGCTGCCCTCGGCACTGCTGTGTGCCGCCGCAGTCAGCGTCTCGCCCGATTCGTAGATCCACTGCTCGGCAGAGCCTTCATAGCTGCCGGGCATCGGATACGCGGAGCCGTACATGGCGTCATCCGCATATACGGCGGAGACGATATCGTTCTGTGCTTTATAGATCACGCAGTAGATACCGCGCTCACTGTTGATGTTTGCATTCAGAACTTCCAGAACGGAGTCGGAGATGTTCTGATAGGATTCGTTCATGAAATCGCCGGGCGTATTGATCTTCGCCAGATCGTCCTCGCTGATATCACGCGCCATCAGGAACGCGATATTCTCCAGGTTATTCATGATCTCATCGTAATAGGTTTCGTTATTCTCCGTTACGACAATGGAAAGGGAGATGCATACCACGCAGACCGCGGTGAAGATGATCACGATCTGCAGCTTTACCGTACCCGAAATATTGGCTTTCACCAGCATGCGGGCGATCAGCACAATAAGGATCAGCAGGATCACGATGCTGAGCGCGGCAAGAACCGTCACAACCACGTCCCGCACGATCAGATTCTGCGTTTTCTCAAACACACTGCCGTTCATGGTATGGCGGCCATCGGCATCCTTCATGAGCAGCTTGTATTCGTAGATCTCCTCGCCTTCGCCGTCCTCGGTTTCCACAAAATAGTTGTGGGAGTAGATGGTGGCAACGCTCAGATCCTCACTGACGAACAGACCGGAGTAGATGGGATTCTCATTGAATGCCTCGGGCGGATCCGCGATGGGCTCCGCGATATCCACCACGGTTTCCGCCTTGCCGTCCGGATACAGCTTGCGGATCTTTCTGTGACCGATATCGTTGAAATACAGCGTGCCGTCAGAGGCGTATTCCAGGCTGGTGGGGATGCTGTAGTAAGGCGCATCCTTCGTCGTATCCGCAAAGAGCACGCTCTTCTTGCCGCTCTGTGCGTCGATCTTCTCGATCACACCCACTTTGGAGGAGATATACACGTTTTCCGCGTCATCCAGCGCAAAATCCCACGCGATCTCATAGATATGCTCGTAGGGATACGTCTGCACCTTTACCTCATCGGGCGCATCCAGAGAGATGCGGCATACGTCAAAGGAATCCGCAGGGGAGGTACACACGAAACTGACGGTACCGTCTTCCACCGTCAGATTATACAGCTGCAGCACGCTGCTGCCGTCCTCATGGATCTTCGTGTACAGAATTCCCTGGAAAATTCCCTCGGCGTCGAACTGCACGATGCGTTCCGCATCGATATTCTTGCCGTTTTCATTCATCAGCTTATCCAGCACGTAGATATAGCCGGCATCGTCACAGCGGACGTCACGGGCGTAATAGAAGCCGCCCTCCGCCATACCGCCGCCGATGGAATAGCAGTATTTATGATCGTCCAGCACCATAATCTCCAGTCCGGTGTTGTTGATTATGTAGCCGGTGCCGTTTTTCTCATAGTAGTTCAGAGGATCGGCAAGCTCCACATGCGCGGAAAACACATTCCCGCCGAACACGTCCGCGTTGAAATAAATCACGGCGGCGAAGCAGAGGAGCAGAACCGTTCCCCAGACAGCAAAGCTGTTTTTCAGAAGCGTAAGCATCTTTTTCATCGTACAGTCAACCTTCTTTCCTCAGGATTCTCCGCGTGAAAGCGGATCTCGTACTTGACTTCCATATGGGATGGATGATATTTCTGTTTATTCGCCCGCAGACCCTCCAGCCCCATATCCTCGCCCCAGTTGATGAGGGGGATATCCGTGTGGCGGAGCGCCATGTGGTAGTGCAGAAAATAGGTCAGTCCGCCGGCGGGGACAGCATTTTTCTGCACGTGATAGCAGACACAGCGGTCATTGATCCGCTCGGCGATGCCGAAGGAGACAGGCTCGTTCCCCAGATACACAATACCGCCGCAGTAATGCGCGGGATATCTGCGCACCAGCTCCAGCAGACGGAGGTACGCGTTCCGCTCGCATCCCCAGATACACTCCGCGCAGGAATGCTCCGCGCACCATTTGTCGAAGATTTTTTTGGTATCCTCATCGTTCTCCGGCGTCATATCCGCGTAGCGGCAGTCCGGATTCTGATGGACGAAGCGGTTATACTCATGCCGTTTGGAGCTGTTTTTCTTGCCGTTCAGATTCACAAATTCGGCGGCATCATATACATAGTCGCTGAAATCCGCAGAATATTCCACCCGGAATCCTTTTTCCTCAAAGAGGGGAACGTCCTCCGCGGCGATATATTTCATCAGGAAATCCACGCCGAAGGCGGAGAGGATGCCGATCATCTCCTCCACGGTCTGCATCAGCGTTCCGGCATGCACGGGGATCACCGAGAAGAAGAGCGTACCGGGCACATCAAAGCCGACGATAACGGGATTGCCGTTTATGATGCGGATGCGGTACAGGTAATCCGTTTCCCAGGCATAGAGAAGAGAATAGCTCAGATCGGAGATTGCGATACCGCGCTGAAACGGCACAAAATCCTCCATGGGGAAATCGGATATTTTCACAAATCCCAGCTCTTCCAGCTGCAGGATTATATGGGTTTCTTCCGGCACGCGGACAGGTGACTGCATGAATTCATCTCCATTTCCAAGGCTGCAAAGGACGTATATGCGGCGGATTTTTCAATTGCGTACATATATATTTATAGCATTTTATTATAGCATATTTTTTCACTCCGGATATATTCTGCGGATATTATGCACTTATTTGCGGATATTTTGCTGATTTATGGAAGATAAAAAGGACACCGGAGGATTTGCCGGTGCAAAATCCTCCGGTGTTTTATTTGTGCTGCGGTTAAAGCCGACGGCTGCACCGCACCGTATTGGATCAATAAATCAGGCAGATTCCCTCATGCAGATCCAGTCTGGGGAGTTTCAGCTCATACACATCCCCGCTGCGGCTGACGGAAACAGGCGCGCCGCTCAGGGTGCGGATCTCTCTGCATTCCCGATCCGCGCGGACGCGGAACGTCACGTCGTACACGGGCAGAATCTCCTCCACGGGCGCGGGGCATTCCAGCATGCTGCCGCAGTAGTTGATTATCTGCAGATACCGTCCCTCCGCGTTCTCCGTCATGTACACATACACGCCTGCCGGGGCATCCGCATCCGCCAGCGGCGTCGTGCCCACCGCAAAATCCGCCAGAGCGCAGAGCAGCTTCCGCTGATCCGGCATGTGCCGGCGCAGATACCGCTCCCACAGATCGGACGCGCACCAGATCACGCGGCCCCTGCCCACCGGGTGCACGGTGATTGCCGGCGGCTCGCCTTCGGGGAATGTGAAGGGAGAACCGAATGTGCCGCCTGCGGGCAGATACAGGGACGCGAGCGTCTCCACGCCCTCGCGGGGTTCGGCGCGGGTATAATGGACAACGCGGGAACCGATGCCGCCCACCACCGCATCCGTGGTGATCACCATCCGTCCCTCGGGGAATCCGGGAAGTTTGCACACCGGCTTGACGTATGCCTCGGGGATATCCGCAAAGGGATGAATCAGTGCGCTTTCGCGGTATTCGCGGGTGTGCTGTTTCGATACGTCGTTTTTCGCGATGAAATCCACGCCCAGAAGATCCGCCAGGGCGAAGTTTTCCAGCTGTTCCGTATTTCTGTACAGGGAGAAGGATTGACCGACCACCAGCGTACCGCCGCCCTCCACATAGGTGCGCAGGGATGCGGACTGGTAGTCATCCGGCTCCGGCATGGAGGGGATGATCACCGCTTTATACCCGGCGAGACGCTCGGGGGAGAGCTGTGCATCCAGCATGCAGTCAAAATGGCGGTGGGAGTGGCAGAGCGCCTCAAACATACCGGAGAAGCAGGCGTACTGATACTCCGCGGAGAGCGCCGGGGAGTAGTGATGATTCTGCACCAGTGCCAGCTCTTTCACCGGCTGGGTGCGGTAGAAGATCTCCTTATTCGCTTCGATCTTTTCGCTGAGCTGCTTCATCGCCGCACTGCCGCTGTTATCGAAGAAGAATGCCACGCCTGGCTCCATCATCGGCGTTCCGTGATGCACCGCGGAGCTCAGACCGAGGATCTCCGTCTCCGGGATGGAATAGGTTGTGAAGGATTCGTACGGACCGGGCGGACAGTACGCCATGGATACGGCTTTGGTGCTCTCGCCCAGCTTGATGGATTCCAGAATCGGCCAGAAGCGCAGATTCCGGTGGACTTCCGTAGTATTCGCGCCCTCGCAGCGGGACATGGCTTCCGCGATATGCCCCACGGTACGGGATTCGGACTGCTTCATGTGGGTATTGATCTGCAGCGGCACGCCGTATTTCTGCGTGATGGCGTGGGCACGGTCCATGATGTCGTTGAAGATTTCCTCGCGGAATTTATGGTATTTCTGCATGGTGCCGTCTTTATAGGACAGCTCAAGCGGCTGCTCAACGCCGTATTTTTCCTTATATTTGCGGCGGCAGGAGGCGCACTGGCAGTTCATGGTGTACCAGATCGGTCCGTCCAGATAGATGGAATCGGGAGCGTAGTTTTCCAGCACTTCCTCGATGGCGCAGAGCATGGATGCGGCGAATTCGTCATTGCTCAGGCACGCCATGTAGTGCATCTTATTCCAGATATAATAGGATCCGTCCGTCTGCACTGCCCGCCAGTCGGGATGGAGCGCGGCGATTCCCTCATAGAGCACGCCGCCGAAGTGCATGTACGCCATAACCTTGACGCCGTTCTCCTTCATACAGCGGCTGACGTCGCCGAAGAGATCGAAGTCTGCCGGGAAGCCGGCGTCGGTCACCTTTTTGTATTCGGGAAGCTCCGTGAATTTGGGGAGCATTTTGGATTTTCCGTAGAAATGAGCGCCCCAGGAAACGGCGGGATAGCGGACATGGCTCGCGCCCATATCGCGCACCGCCTGCAGAATCTGCTCCGGGGATTTCCACTGGGGCAGTTCGTTCTCCTCGATGATAACCACCGGGGTCTCATACAGCCACTGATGCCGGGGCAGAGGATCGGTGTGTGACCAGTTTTTCGCCGTACGGGCGTAATCGGAATAAAGCATGATTTACCTCCAAGTAAATGTGACGGTGTGGGATGCGGGTGTCCGGGGCAGGGTCAGGCGCAGAAGCGGAATCTCCAGCTTCATGCCGTACTCGGGAGAGGCAATGCCGGAAGCGATCTCCCATGCGCCGCCCTCCGCCTCAGCGGTGACGCGGACATCCCCGGCGGTGATCTGCGCCGTATTGCCTGCGGCAGACACCTGCACGCCGGGTGCAAGGGGGAACGTGAAGACAGCCGCATAGGGAATCTCCCCATCCGCCAGGAATTCGTCCCGGACGCAGATCCGTCCCGTGCCGGTTTCGATGGTGCGCCGATGGGTCAGTGGCGTCTCCAGGCGCCGGTAGGCATAATGCTCGCCGACGAATCTGCCGCCGTCCTCTGTCCGGGCGAAATCGATCAGGCGGCACTGCGTATCGTCATGATAGCCCCAGAAGCATCCGGGAGGATTCAGCCGGTTGGGCTGTTCATCCCCGACGGTGACGGTGGCATGGGCGGTGGAATCCCGGAGCATATTCCGATAGAAACGGTTGGCGGTATAGGTATACACGCCGGGATCGGTGACCACGGCATTGCCGCGGACGTTCAGAATAAAGCTGAGCCGGTCGTTATGGGTATGGGCACCCCGTCCGGCGGTGCCGATGGGCATGCACAGCGCCATCAGCGCGTGATCCGTCCCCCGCAGGATATAGAATCCGCCGTCGGGATACGCGGCACTCGCAAGAGAAGCGGGAGCCGTATACGCCGCGCTCTCCACGCCGTCCATCAGCGCGGCGGGATAGGCGAAATCGGCGGCGGTGTTCCACGGGGTGAGCAGGGCGGCATCCTCAAAGAGAGCCGCACCCAGCGCATTCAAAAACAGTCTCTGTGCCGGCGCATAGATGTTGTTCTCAAGCTCCAGCATCCGACCGGAATCCGCGTCGCCAACCACGGGCAAAGTGCCGTCCGGGAAGGTGAAATCCCGCAGGACAACGAACATCCGATACAGTTTTCCGCAGAGGTTTTCTCCCAGATTATCGGAGAGCCACGCACGCATGTCCGCCGCGGTGCGGCAGCCTTTCATCCGGGCAGTCATCAGAAGGGACACGCACGCCATTTCCAGCACCAGTCCGTGGTACATGGTGGCTTCCTCAAAGTCGCATCCGTCGGGGAGGATCTGCCAGTCCAGCGTCACGCGCATCTCCCGCAGGGCAAGCTTCTCCCAGCCGGTGGATTCGGGATCCCCGCTGAGCGCGGCGGACACGCAGAGCAGACCGCACAGATTGGCAACGTAATGATTGGGATGGAGCGCGGTGGGCTCCTCGGTGAATTCCAGATGGGAGCTGATATAGCGGCGGTGCTCCGTCAGGGACTGCTCAAGGAGGGCAAGGAATTCTCCGTCCGCCTCCGCATCAAAGCTGTCCCGGATAAGGGCATATGCCGCCAGCCAGTTGACGCACCGGATTGCCACATTCATATTGGCGCGCCAGCCGGCGCCCCAGCCGTAGGGATGGAGCATCAGCCAGTCCAGCGTCTGGGCGACAATCTCGTTGCGGTACGCCATATTGCCGCTGTCCCGGTACGCCTTCGCCAGAGGCAGGAAGTGATAACAGCGGGAGAGATCCGCGCTGGTCTTTACATCCACGCCGTCCGTGACGCCGAATTTCAGCTCCGTCGCCGGCTTCATTTCCAGCCGTGCGCCGGATTTCAGATCGATCGCCCAGTCGATGGGGCGGTAATCCGGGGCATAGCGCATGAGCAGAGCGCGGCACCGCTCGAATTTATCCCCGTGCCACGCGGGAAGCGTGCGCACCGCCCCCTCATAGGTGACGGTGGGATCGGAATAATTGCACCCCTCAAAGCCGGGCGCCGTCATGCCGTAGCGGTTCTCTACGGGGGCACTGCCCAGAATGCTGAATTCATGCCGCAGGGCGCGCTCCGCCGCCTCTGCCGTACCGACGGTGGGAATATGTCGTATACAGTCGTTCAGATGAATCATGATACTCTCCGTAAATCAGAAATCAGAGGTAGCGGATGCGGGGGCGGTAGCGGTCATAGAGCGCCTTGTTCTTCTGTGCGCCGTCGATGACGTTGATGCTGTTGATGATCGGCGGATCAATGCCGCGCTCCACTAAAAGTGCGGCGGTTTCCAGCACCAGGCTGTTGCACACGAATGCATTGACATAGGTGGAATAGGCACCCACCACGCTCTCCACGCCGTCCATATGGATGATGCCGTCGCCGTAGGGGACGTTGGTCAGGATCAGATTGCCGGCGATTTCGTGGAGGTTCAGACCGCTCTTGTGCCGTCCGCCGAAATCGCGGGGCAGACGGTTGGCGTAATCGCAGGAGGTCACGGCGATGACGGTGATGCCCCGGCGTTCCGCTTCCAGGAAGGATTCGATGGTCACGGGATTGATGCCGTAGCCGTTCACCAGCAGAAGCAGATCTCCCTCTTTCAGATTATAGAAATCGAAAATATACGGCACCAGCTGATCGCATCTCTCACCCAGCGGGATATGGGGAATGCGGATGCTGTCGGCAAAGATGGGGCTGACGCAGGCAAGTCCGCCCGCGCGGTGGAACATTTCCTCCGCCATCATATTGGAATGCCCGCCGGAGCCGAAAACGTACAGGATGCCGTCCTCGGCGATCTTGTCGGCGATGATGGAGGCACAGCGTTTGATCGCGTCGCTCTGTCCGGAGCAGACCTCCTCCAGCATTTCCGTAATCTTGTCCAGATACTCTCTTGTGTAATCTCTTGCCATACTGTTCTGTCTCCTTTGCAAATAATATGGTAATGTTTAGGGTTTCTGTATATAAATGTTTTATGATTTAGCGCCTGCATGCTTGACAAAATGCTCGTTTTGTGATACGATGAATCTATACAAAGGGAGGGATGCATATGAATCTGTCATCCTATATTGAATCGGATTTCTGCGTGCAGCATATGGTTAACGTCCTCTACCGACACTACGCCGCAGACTGGCATTTCGATCATAGCTGGCGTCCGCACTGTGCTCTCTATTACATAAAAGACGGCGTTCTGGGTATACGGTCGGGTGACCGGGAGTACCGCATCCGCCCGAACAGCATTGCGCTGCTGGATCGCGGCATCAATATGTACGCATACTGCAGCGAAGTTGGCAGCAGCGGCACGCTGGACGTCTACATGATCAGTTTCTACTCGGGAACACTGTTTTCCGATGTGGGGCTTCCTCCCGTGCTCTGCGACCAGAACAGTTATCTGCCGCAGTTTGAGGAAGCACATACCTGCTGGAACGGACAGCCCGTGGCATACCGGATCCGGACACGGGCGATGCTGGAAAACATCCTCGCCTCGCTGATCGCCGATGCCGCCGCGGCGGAGGGGATGCATGCTTCCAGCGGAAAACTGGAAAAACTGCTTGCCTATATTCACACCCATTACAAGGAGCAGATCACCACGGAGGACATGTGCCGCGTCGCCAACTATTCGCCCTCCCACATCCGGCGGATTTTCAGCAGCGAATTCGGTATGCCGCCGCTGAAATACGTAAACAAAGTACGCATCCGCCGCGCCTGCGAGCTTCTTCTGGACGACAACACGCCCATCTGCCGCATCGCGGAAGCGGTGGGCTTTGACAACGCACCCTATTTCTCCCGCACGTTCCGGGAGATCATGCACATGACGCCCGGCGAATACCGCCGCACGGCGGCGAATCAGAACGTCCGCGCGCAGAATCCGGATGGGGAAGCTGATAATCGGTGAGTATGGGGGATGCGTGCCCCCGACACCCCGTGACAGCTTCCTGTTTTTCGAATTGGGGAGCTAATCACCGTTTATTTAATTATACTGTATTTCCCACGCTCCGCCAAGAGAGAAAACGCGCAAACCTTACACAAAACGCGCAGATACGGGGATGCAGGGCGGAATCAGAACGCGCAGCGCGCGGAGAAAACCACAAACAAAAAGCAAGGAGAGTACAGCCATGCTGCCAACCATGAAAATCGGCGATAAGGAAATCACCCGACTGATCGTCGGAAGCAACCCCTTCACGGGAAAATCCCACCTGAATGAAACGGTGGATGCGGATATGCGGGCATATTTCACCGAGGAGCAGGCGTTTGCCATGCTGCGCCGCTGTGAGGAGGCGGGCATCAACGCCGTGCAGTCCCGCGGAAGCATGCCGGTGATGGATCTGCTGGGCAGATACCGCGCCGGAGGCGGAAAGCTGCAGTGGCTGGCGCAGACGGGCAAGAATCTGCTCACATTTGAGGAGGAGCTGGATGCCATGATGCAGTACAATCCCGCCGCGGTGTGCATCCACGGCGAGCTGGCGGATGATCTGTATCTGAGCGGTCAGCTCCATAAGCTGGGCGATCTGCTGGACAGAATCCGCCGCAGAAACGTGCCAGCGGGCATCTGCGCCCACTTCCGGCAGGTGCTGATCTACGCCGAGGAGCAGAATCTGAAGCCGGATTATTACATGGCGTCGGTGTATAATCTGTTCGAGCCGGACCGTTCCCACGATGTGAACCCCACGGGAGAGCGTTTTGAGGACAGCGACGTGCCGAAGATGTACGAGGTGATCCGCCGCCTCAGCGCGCCGACCATTGCGCTGAAGATTCTGGGCGCCGGACGCCGGTGCGGGAGTCAGGAGCAGGTACGCGCCGCGTTCGCGGAGGCATATGCATCCATGAAGCCGGGCGACGGCGTACTGGTGGGCATGTTTGACAAATATGTAGATCAGGCAGGGCTGAACGCCGCATACGCCGCAGAAGCGATCCGTGCAAACGGATGAGATAAAAACAAACCGGAGGATACCGCAGATGCGGTATCCTCCGGCTTTTTTCTGCCTCGGGCAGAATCTTACTGATAGGATTTCAGGATTTCCTTCATATACTCAACAGTAGCATTCTGCACTGCGGTATAGCGGGAAACGTAATCGTCGGACTTGTTGTCCAGACATTCCTTGATCACATTGCGCAGCTTGTACTTGTTGCCGTACATGTAACCGAAGTCCAGCGTACGGGATGCATTGATCAGATCATAGATGGATGCGATGGTCGGGTTGTCGGAGAACTTGGTCTTCATCGTGATTTCCCAGAAGGTGGGGTATACGATGTTGTAGCCCTCGTAGGACAGAGCGGCGAGAACGTTCGCAGTTTTCTTTGCGTCCTTCAGGGTCTTGGGCAGCATGAAGAAGTAGCTGGAGCCGATGCACTGGTAATCTTCCTGCTTTTCATCCAGCTTCGGGGTGGGAAGTGCGGCGTAAACGTCCGTCATCTCGCGCATGTTGCCGTTGTAAGCCCACATCATGATTACGGTAGCGAACAGGGCACGTCCCTCACGGAATATGGGCACAACACCGTTGTCGGCAGTATTCAGACCCGGGTAACGGACGTTATCCGTGCCGGCGAACATGGAATTCAGCTTGGAGATGATCTGACCCTGACGCTCGCTGATGATCGTCAGCCTGGGCTCGCCGTTCACGATATCACCGGTGCCCTGACCCATACCGTACTGGAGAGCGGTCATAGCCTCAGCGCTGTCCCACAGAGCGTAACCGTACTGGTCGCCCCAGGAGCGAGCATTGTCGCCGTCCAGATCCTTGTACGCGCCCTTGGTCATCTCTGCCAACTTGTCGATGGTCCATTTGCCGTCCAGAACGATCTTGTAGAGATCCTCCGGCTTGGTGCCCAGATTCTTGGAGAGGCTTTCATTGTAGAATACAACGTAGGTGTTGGCGATGTTGGTGGCAACCATTTCGCTGGATGCCATATACAGCTTGCCGCCGATCTCGTTTACCTGATTGGTGCGCTGGGTGAACCAGGGCTGCTCCAGATCGATGCCGGTGGTCTTGATGTCGATCAGATACTCCTTGGGAGCCATGGATGCGGCGTCCTCTGCACGGAGCATGATGGTCTGGTACGCATCATCATCTGCGGCGATAGCCTGCATGGCGACCTTGGCGGTGTCCTTCATATACATGGACTTGGTGACAACGCCCAGCTTGTCCTCCACGATCTTATTGCGCTGATAGACCGCGTCGAAGAGAACCTCACCGGTTTCCTCGATCTCGATCATGTTGGTAACCCACTTGGAAGTGTTGGGACCGTTGAGCACAGTGTAAACGTAGCCGTCGTATTTTGTATTTCCGATGAGGTCATAGGGGGTCGGGGGCTCGGTTTCTGCGGGGGTGGTTTCTGCAGTGGTGGTGTCAGCGGCGGGAGCGGACGTATCCGCGGGATTGTTCTCGCCCTGAGCGGGATCATCCGAGCATGCGGAAAGGGCAAACGTGCCTGCCAGCATGAGGATGGCAAGGAGCAGGGAAAGCGATTTCTTAACCATTTTGATTCCTCCGGATTAAATTTTGGGGTTATTTTTATTATATATCCCACGGTAATTTCGGTCAATGCAAATTTCGCTCATTCCTTGCATTATCCGCTCATGTTGCTCTGTGTACGTCCGTTTTCCTGCATATTGGCATACTACCCGCAGGGCGGGGGGGTG
>SVTS01000080.1 GCA_015063645.1 Oscillospiraceae bacterium
TATGTTGTCTAAAACTAACTATCAAGCCAAGGAGTTTGGGGTGCAGGGGAAAGGAACTTCGGCGCCTGAGATGGTCCTTTCCCCTGCCCGCGGCATTCGCCGCGGAAAAGGCTGAATATGGTTATTTTGATGTATCCACTTCCTTAAGTTTATGACATTCCCCGCTTTATTTTGTGATTTATTACCGTTTTGGATACTTCACCTTATCGGAAACTTTTTATGATTCTCTTCCGGGATCAAAGGACGGTATATTCGATCATCTCGCCGCCGCAGGCACCTCCCGCTATATACTGCGGGATGCCGCTGTCCAGTCTGGATGCAAAAAATTCATGCAGGTGTCCTGCCAGAACCGCTTTCAGGTTCGGACAATTCTCGCAGAAATGCAGGAACTCCGTCGAAAGCGCATCCGGTATCTGCTGACGATTGCGCTTAGCTTCCAGCGCACGGAGTTTCTCCTCCGGACAAGCAAAAAGATACGGCGGAGCATCCGGTGCTTTCCCTGCCATCACCTGTTCGTACATATCCGCAGAATACAGCGGCGTATGCATAGCCAGAACAGCGGGCATGCCGTCTGCAAGCGCTGCCTTCAGTTTATCAAACAGAAGCGGCGTGATGTAGTAATAATTATTGTCCAGCGTGATGATCTTCACTCCGTTGATGATTCTCTCGCCGAAGAGAATTCTGTCACTGAACGTACCGACAACCGCAGCCATCGATTGCGCCTTGTACGCTTCATCCTCCCACGCTTCGCCCACGTACTGGCTGAATTCGTGATTGCCTGCCGCCATCATCACGTCGATGCCATCAAACGCGCGGCGGGCGTAATCAAAATTCGCTTCCGACGTGAAATCGATCATATCACCGGTATGTACCATGGGATGTCCGCTTTCCCGTACATAGGCGAGAAGTTCTTCCGTTCTCTCCTGCAGACGGTGCGGTCTTCCGGCTGTAAATGCGTCAGCACGTCTTTTTGCCAGATTCTGCTTGCGCTCGTTATCCCGCCCGTCCGCCAGGCTGATATGATTATCGGACATATGAAAGAGCGTAAACGGCGCGGATGCGCCTACTTCCAGTGTAATCTTACGGATTTTCATCGCTGTTCTCCTTATTCCCATCTGCGGGCAGATCTTCTTTGCCGTACGCCGCAATGCGCACGTCCTCTTTGGTGATGCGCATCAACTCCTCACGGGTGATCTTATCCGCGACAGCCAGACGATTCGCCTGCGCGGTGAGGATCTTCTCGAAGACGTTGCGCACACCGCGGGCGTTGCCGAATTCGCCGGCAGCTTCGGAGGCCATTTTCAGATATTCTGCCGTTTCCTTCTCCGCGTCACCGTCCAGCGTATAGCAGTTCTTCTCACACTGCAGGCGGAAAATGCCCAGCATTTCCTCGGCGGTGTAGTCATCGAACAGCAGATACTTATTGAAGCGGGACTGAAGTCCCGGATTGGAATCGATGAACTTCTCCATCAGTTCCGTGTAGCCTGCGACGATCACCACGATATCGTCCCGGTTGTCCTCCATGAATTTCAGCACGGTATCCACGGCTTCGTAACCGAAATCGTTTCCTTCCTTGGAGGTCAGCGTATAGGCTTCATCAATGAAAAGCACGCCGCCTTTGGCTTTTTCCAGCACCTTGGCGGTTTTGATGGCGGTCTGCCCCACATATCCGGCGACAAGCCCGCTTCGGTCCACTTCCACAAGCTGTCCCTTGGACAGAATTCCCAGAGAATGATACACCCGCGCCATAAAGCGGGCAATCATCGTTTTGCCCGTACCGGGATTGCCGGAGAAAACCATGTGCAGAGACATATCGGCCACGGGCAGATCATGCTCCCGGCGCATCTGGTATACGGCGGCGATGTTGATCAGGTTCTTCACCTCCGCTTTGACGCGTTCCAGACCGATATAATCGTCCAGTTCCGCCCGGAGATCGTCGATGTTTTCCTTTTCGGGGAGTTTCTCCTCGGTGCTTTCCGTAGATTTCTCCGCAGTTTTATCCGCAGTTTTCGGTGTATCCGCAGAAACAGGCGGTACATCAGAGGGTTTCTTCTCCTCTTTTTTGGGCGTGGGCGTTCCCCAGAAATCACTGCCGATGCGGCGCATATTGTTCTCCGCCATGGAGCGGATCAGATCGAGCTGCATGGAGATAATCTCGTCTCGCTTATCAGACATCTTATTTCACAACGCCCTTCTTGATAATGATATTGGCATAAATGGCGCTCTCACCGGTCACGACAACCGCAAAAGCATTCTTGGCTCTCTCATAAAACTCAAAACGCTCCAGGAACACCGGTTCCGCGTCGGTATACTGGGCGGTAATGCGGCGGTATTCCTCCCAGATCGGCACATACAGATCCTTATCCTGGGCGGTCTTGTCCATCAGGTATACCGGAGGCGCATAGGTGTCCAGCGGGAACAGCTCCAGAACAGCGGAAAGCAGTTCAGGAACATCGCTGCCGTCTGCACGGAGCGTGCGTTTCCCCATGGTTTCGCCGGGAAAATTACCGTCAGAGATGACGATCTCGTCACCGTGACCCATCTGCGCCAGAACATACAGCAGATCGGGAGTAATAATTTTGTTGATACCTTTCAGCATAAGGGAGTACCTCATTTCATAAATATACTATAAGTATAAAATATCCCGGCACGCAAGTCAAGAGAAATTGCAAAAATCTGTCATTCCGTGAAAAGAAAGCATACACGCAGGCACTATCGAAATAACTTTTTTCACATTTCTCTTGACAAGTGCTTTTTATTGTTGTATAATATTATGGCGACGAACAAAATGCTACTGTGGCTCAGTTGGTAGAGCAGCTGATTCGTAATCAGCAGGTCGCCGGTTCGAGTCCGGCCAGTAGCTCCAGCCCCGAGGACGAAAGTCTTTGGGGCTTCGTTATTTCAAAAATGAGGTATAAAACTGTGTCCAAAACATATCTGTTCGACTTTGACGGCACTCTGGTAGACTCCATGCCCACCTACGCAGGCGTCATGCTGCGGATTCTGGATGAAAATCATGTTCCCTACGGCGACGATCTGATCAAGATCATCACACCGCTGGGCTTCAGGGGAACGGCGCAGTATTTTATTGATATGGGACTGAAGCTGTCCTTTGACGAGATCGTCGGTCTGATGGCGAAATATGCCATCAAGGCATACACCTATGATGTGCAGGCGAAGGACAATGTGATCGACGTACTCCGCACCCTGAAAGCACAGGGGGATGATCTGAATGTCCTGACCGCCAGCCCGCATGAGACACTGGATCCCTGCCTGAAGCGTCTGGGAATCTACGATCTGTTCACCAACGTGTGGTCCTGCAATGACTTCGGCACAACAAAATCCGATCCGGAAATCTATCGCATGGCGGCAGAAAAGATCGGCAAGCCTGTATCTGAAATAATTTTCCTGGACGACAATTACAACGCCGATCTGACTGCCAAAGAGGCAGGCATGCAGGTCTGGGGCGTTTACGATGCAACATCGGACGAGTATATCGACGAAATCAAATCCATCACCGATCGGTATATCACCGACTTCAAGGAAATGTTGGAATCTTGAGTTTTCCTCGCCTTTCCAAAAAATCCATTTAAAAAAAATACAACGTGCCGTGTGGTTTTAACAAAAAATTCCACACAGCACGTTATTTGTTTTTGGCAAAGAAGTTTTGGGGAAGGGGCGCGGGGAAACCTTTTTTCAAAAAAGGTTTCCCCGCTAAAACTCTTACTTTTACAGCAAACTGCTGCGCAGCTCTTCGCCGGATTTCGGGCTGAGATATGCCGGAGGCACATCCAGAACGGTCTTGCAGCCAAGCATTCCCTCTTTCTTCATGCGGTATGCGGCACGCGCATAGGCAACGAGCACGGAGCTGGTGAACTCCGGATTGGAATCCAGCTTCAGGCTGTACTCGATCAGATGCTGATGCTCGCCGTTCCAGCCGGTCTTTCCGCTGCGGATAACGAATCCGCCGTGGGGAATACCGCTGTGATCTCTCTGCAGTTCTTCTTCGGTGATAAAATGCACCGTGGTATCGTAATCCGCGAAATAGTTGGGCATTTCCTTGATCTCACGCTCGATGGCGGCGAGATCCGCGCCCTCTTCGGCGACAACAAAACATTCACGGGTATGTTTTTCTCTCGTAGTCAGCTCCGGATTGGCGCCGCTGCGCACGGCATCCAGCGCCGCAGGAACCGGAATCGTATACTGCTTGCCGTTTTTCACGCCTTTCACCCGGCGGATTGCGTCGGAATGTCCCTGGCTGACACCTTTGCCCCAGAATGTATAATCGCATCCGTCCGGCAGGATAGCGCCGGCGTACATGCGGTTCAGCGAGAACAGACCCGGATCCCAGCCTACGGAGATAATTGCCACATTGCCTGCCGCTCTGGCGGCTTCATCGACAGCTGCAAAATGCGCGGGGATTTTCGCATGCGTATCGAAAGAATCGATCACACAGAAATGCTGCACCATAGCAGGCGTCTGCACGGGCAGATCCGTTGCACTGCCGCCGCACAGAATCATAACGTCAATTTTATCGCGCATGGATACCGCTTCATCTGCATGCAGTACCGGTACGCCCTCACTCAGAATCTTCACCGACGCGGGATCACGGCGGGTAAAGACAGCCGCAAGTTCCATATCGGGATTCTGCCGGACAGCGCACTCCACGCCCCGTCCCAGATTTCCGTAACCGAAAATACCAACTCTGATACTCATATAAGGATGCTCCTGTAAGTAAATTGCCGCATCCCGCGGGATGCTGACAGTATAGTATACCACATCGGGAGAAATCCTGCAATATTTCCCCGCAAATTTTCCAAAAAATACAGGGTGCCGCAAAGCACCCTGTATTTTTATTTCTGCTCTTCCTCAGCGGATTCAGTCTCCTCAGCCGGTGCGTCTTCGGATTCTGCCGGTGCGGATTCAGTCTCCGCGGGCACTTTCTCGACAGACTCTTCCTCAGCGGTTTCAGCGGGAGCCTCTTCCTTCGGAAGCTTGATGCCGCAGAGCGGACAGAAGACGGATTTATCGCTGATCTGCGCGCCGCAGGCGGGGCAGATCACGCATGCCTGCAGTTTCGCCAGCTGCAGACGCAGGGCGGCAATTTCCTCTTTGATCGCATCCGCTTCTTTCACAGCCGCTTCGATCACTTCGCTTTGATCCTCGGCAGCTTCCTTGAGATTCTTGTAGTACGCACGGCCGATCTTCTCATAGCATTTTGCCAGGCGGCTGTTGGCGGTGCGGATATCCAGACGGATTTTTGCCACGCCGGTTACTTCGGTAGTCTTCTTGGCGGTATAATCGGCTGCACCGCTCAGACTTTTTTTCAGATCATCCAGAAAAGCCATATGTATATTCTCCTTTCGGCTATCCATTGACAGACGGAAATTTCTGTACAGTATCAGTATACTACACCCGGCGCAAAAAGTCAAAAACTTTCGGTGAATAATTCATAAAGTTTTTTCGCATAAGCCGACACCGTTCCGGGAATGCTACAGACAGACCAAGTGGAGGAACAGCTATGAACACGGACAGCGAACAATATAAAAAATACGCCGCAAAGCGGGCGAAAAAATCGCCCCTTGCCCTGGATTGCCTGCGGGCGTTTCTTGTTGGCGGTGCCATCTGCACCGGTGCGGAGGCACTCCACACTCTGTATGAAAATCAGGGAATGTCGGAGGAAAACAGTGCCGCGCTGGTTTCGGTCACGCTGATTTTCCTGACGGCACTGCTGACGGGACTGGGAATTTTCGACCGCATTGCCAAATTTGCGGGGGCAGGAACGCTTGTCCCCATCACCGGCTTTGCCAATGCAGTAACAGCCCCCGCCATTGACACCAAAGGCGAGGGATTCGTTATGGGGGTGGGAACCAAAATTTTCTCCATCGCGGGACCGGTAATTCTGTACGGCACGGCGGCAGGCGCTCTGTACGGCGTGATTTACTGGATATCCATTACGGTTTTCTGAGGAGGCAGGCATGGCACACACGATCTGGCGACCGGCACATCCCGTATACATCGCCGATGCGGCGACGGTAGTGGGGCACGAAGAGCATGCGGGACCGCTGGGCGCTTTCTTTGATCTGCATGATCCGAAAAAAGATGATTTCGGCATGGACACCTGGGAAAAAGCGGAGAGCGAAATGCAGAGGCTGGCGGTCAACACACTGCTGGGGCGTGCTTCCCTGAATGCGGCGGACATCCGTGCTATTTTCGCGGGGGATCTGCTCAATCAGTGTACCGGCTCCGGCTACGGTCTGCTTTCCTTTGATGCCCCGTTTTTCGGGCTGTACGGTGCCTGTTCCACCGCGGCAGAGGGACTGGCGCTGGCGGCACAGCTCTGCGGCGCATACGGCGGTCCGTATGTGACGGTTTCCTCCTCCCATTTCTGTTCCGCGGAAAGGCAGTTCCGTTATCCCATGGAATACGGCGGGCAGAGACCGCCCACGGCGCAGTGGACAGTCACGGGTGCGGCAGCTTTTCTGGTGACGGATCGGACTGAATCCCCCGCCCCGCGGATCGCTGAGATTCTGCCAGGCATCACCGTGGACCGCGGCATAACCGATGCGAACAACATGGGTGCGGCGATGGCTCCGGCGGCGCTGGATACGCTTCTGCGGTATTTCAGAGAAAGCGGCAGGAAGCCGGACTCCTTTGACATGATCCTCACCGGGGATCTGGGCGCGGAGGGATCGGCGATCCTGCGGGATTTTGCCGCCGCGGCGGGATGTGATATCTCCGGAGTCCAGCAGGACTGCGGCATGCTGATCTATGATGCGCAGACATCCGACAAGCATTCCGGCGGTTCGGGATGCGGATGCAGCGGAGTGACGCTGGGAGGCTTTATTCTGGACAGGATGCGGCGCGGGGTCATTTCGGATATTCTGTTCATCGGCACAGGTGCTCTGCTCAGCCCCATGAGCGTACAGCAGGGGCAGTCCATCCCCGGCATCGGGCATCTTCTCCGCATCACAACCCGGGAGGATACAGCACAATGATGGATTATGTATGGTGTTTTCTCGTAGGCGGCGGGCTGTGTGTTATCGCCCAGATTCTCATCGACAAGACGGCACTGACCCCCGCACGGATTCTGACTTCTTATGTAGTGGCGGGCGTCTTTTTGGGTGCCGTCGGTCTGTATTCGCCGCTGGTGGAGCTGGCGGGATGCGGCGCCACAACCCCGCTGACCGGATTCGGCTATCTGATTGCCAAAGGAGTACGGCGTGCGGTCAATGAACGCGGATTGCTCGGCGCGCTGAGCGGCGGGCTGACCGCCTCATCGGCAGGCATTGCCGCGGCGCTATGTTTCGGACTGCTGTGTGCCCTGATCTTCCGGGGAAAACCGAAAAACTGAAAAACGCGGGAACCGTCCGTCCGGACCGTCCCCGCGTTTTCCTGCACTCCGGCAAATTACGTTTTATCGCCCCCTGCATCGCCGAATTTTTCTCCGATTCCCGCCCAGTCCAGCTGACGGAGAAAAGCATCCGCGTAGGCACGCCGGTCGCTGCCGTATGTACTGATGTATGCGTGCTCCCACAGATCCAGCGCGAAAACCGGCGTAAGCGGCAGAGGCAGTTCGTACCCACGTGCCGGAATCAGGCGCAGAAAACGGTGCCGTGCATGCTGCTCCAGGCACAGCCAGAGAAAGCCGCCGTATTTCATCCGCTGCGCTTCCTCGCGGAAGATATAGAAAAAGCTGTCGCTTGATCCGAAAGAACGGCGCAAAGCGGCGGCACTCCGGGAATCGGGGATATTCTGTCCGCCGGACTGCGACAGATAGCGAAAAAAGTATTCATGGCTCACAATGCCGCCGGCGGCAAAACGCACATCCTCCCGCAGAACCCGCGGAAGCATACCGATGTGGCTGTATATTTCCGATGCGTCCATCCCATGCATCTCCGGGTAACCGTCCAGAAGCATATTCAATTCCGCCGCAAGGCGTCCGCAGATCAGCTGTACATGAATTTCCAGCGCCTGCGGCGGCAGAAAAGGTGTCAGATCCCCGCACGCAGTCCCCGGCGGCTGTATCCGTATTCTGTCCATAATATTTCCTCCTGTCATAACATAACAGTAGAGGATATGTCCCGCCCTGCGGGATTATTCCATTCCCCTTGACAGGTGCATCCGTTCCGTGGTATACTATAAAAAATACCGAACGGAGGTATCCATGCAATATCTGCATTCGCTCCGTCTGCCGGACGGCGAGACGGAATTCATGCAGCTGGCAAAAGGCGACTACAGAGGACAGATGACCTGCTATGAGAACCAGTATCCTTTCGGAATATTTCCGAAAAGAGAGCTGGAGAGGGTAGAATTCGCTCCCATCACCATCTTTGCCGGCGGCAATGGAAGCGGAAAATCCACGATTCTGAATGTTCTGGCGGAGAAACTGCGGCTTGGGCGGGATGCGCCGTTCAACACAACGCCGTTTTTTGAGGAGTATATCCGCCTCTGCCGGGTTGATGACGGGGATCACGCCCCTGTCCCCCGCGCCAGCCGGATCATCACCAGCGATGATGTGTTTCAGTCGATTCTGGCAAACCGCCGGGCAAGCGAAGCCCGGGATGCGGAGAGAGAAGCACTGCTCCGGGAATACTGGGAGGAGCGCGGCAGGCGTGAAAACGGTGCCGGCTACCGTCTGACCTCCCTGGACTACGCGGACAAGCTGAAAAAATCCAACCTGACCCGCGGCACGCCGTCGAAATACGTCAGGGAGTTTTTGTCCCGTCCGACACAGGAGGCATCCAACGGCGAATGTGCGCTGGATTTCTTCGCGGGTGCCATTGGAGAGAATGCGCTGTATCTGCTGGACGAGCCGGAAAACAGCCTTTCCCCGCTGTATCAGACACAGTTGGTGCAGTTTCTCACAGATTCCGTCCGTTTTTACGGATGTCAGCTGGTAATCGCCACCCATTCGCCGATCCTGCTTGCCCTGCGGGGTGCACGGATCTACGACATGGATGCCCGTCCCGTAAGTCCGTGCCGTTGGACGGAGCTGGAAAACGTCCGGCTTCTGCATGCATTCTTCCGGGAGCACGACGAAGATTTTGATTCATAATTCAGTATTATTTCAGGAGGTTTCCCCTATGATCACGTCTCCCTACACCAAGCCGAGAATCACCCCGCCTGCCGAGCATCCGCGTGTTATGCTCAGGCGGCAGGATTTTGATCGGATAAAAACCAACATGACTCTTCCCGAATGCGAGCGCGAATATGCACAGTGGAAGTCGCTCTGCGACAAAGATCTGTCGGAATTTGATGCGGTATTTGAGAGCGGCTCCTACAACAGCCTTCTCTGCATCACTCTGGAAGCAAAGGCGCTTGCTGCTCTGCTGAACGATGATGAAAAGCTGGCAAAGGAGATCGTCACGGCGATCTGCCGCCTCGCATCCGTATACGATCCCATGAGCGACAACCTGATGAAAGCCCGTTTCGGCGGTCATGTGGTACATACCTGCGCCCTCTGTTATGACTGGCTCTATCCGTATTTTACCGAAGAGGAGCGCCTTACTCTGATCGAAAACTGTGAGAAAATCCTCTCCGCCACCCTGGAAATGGGTTATCCGCCCATCAGACAGACGCCTATTGCCGGTCACGGCACCGAAGCACAGCTGCTGCGCGACTGCCTGAGTTTTGCCATCGCCATCTATGATGAGCGACCGGACGTATACGATTTCTGCGCCGGACGGATTCTGGATGAATACGTCCCCACATACAAAAAGTTTTATCAGTCACGTTATCAGCTGCAGGGTCCCACATACGGCGGTTATCGGTACTGTTTCGCCGCATGGTGCCAGCTGCTGTTCGCAGCCATGAGCGGAGAAAAAGTATTCGACGAGAATTTCGACAATATGGGTGAGTCCCTGTTCTATCTGCTCCGTCCCACCGGCGAATACATGCGCATCGGCGATGATTTCTGCGAAAGCAAGGGCAAGGACAGCTACACGAATCGCTTCCCTGCCACTGTGCCGCTGTTCTTCTCCGGCGCACTTACCGGACGGGATATGTACCGCTCCTACTATTTCAGCCACTATCATCCGCTGTTCCTTGTGCCCGACAAATACGGCAGAGATTATTACATCGACGGTGCTTACGGCGAGGGTCTGCTGTCGCCCACTGCGTTCCTGGTATTCAACCGCTTCACACCGGCACAGCCCTCCGAGGATCTGCCCGCCGCACGCTTTTTCGGCACGCCTGCGGGCATCACCCTGTACAAGAAGGATGAAACGCTGCTGCTCATGAAGATCGGCGAGCGGTTCACCGGCGGACACGATCACTATGACTGCGGTCATTTTGAGATCTATCACCGGGGTATCCTCGCCTCCGACAGCGGATATTACGACTGGTTCGGATGCGAGCATCATTACAACTATGTAAACCGGACGTATGCGCACAACTGTGTGACCGTCTCCGATCCCGCGAAAATCGGCACGACGATCTCCTTCTGGGGAAAGCCGGATGCCCTCTACGACGGCGGTCAGCTCATGATCCGCAACGGCGGAGAACCGACTACGATAGAAATCATGGAGCAGGAATACGGCCGCGGTGTGGTTCTGTCCCATACCGAAAGCGAAGATCTGGTGGAGATCACAGGCGATCTGAGCGTTCCGTACCGGGAGAGCTGTGAATCTTATGTCCGCTCCATGACGTTTGAACCGAAGGCAGGGGAAGCCGGCGTATTTACGGTGCACGATACGCTGACCGCGCTGGATGCCTCCTTCATCAAGCAGTTCCACGTCCACTGCCAGACGGAACCCAAACTTCTGGGAGATCGTCAGTTTATGATTGAGAATGAGGGCGGCAAGATTCTCTGCACCGTAGTGGAACCGCAGAACTGCCGTATTGAATGCATCGGCGGTCCGAACAATGAATTCTCGCTGAACGGAGTCAATCATCCGCGCAACGCGAAAAGCCTGCACGGATCCGCCAACGCCAACGCAGCCTATACCGACGAGGGCGGCTGGGGGCGTATTACAATTACTGCACTGGATGCAAAAAAAGAAGAACAGTTCCTTGTCCGCTTTGCGTTGGGTAATCGCTGAATCAAAAAACGGGAGATGCAGATGCATCTCCCGTTTTTCATTTTCAGTTTACTTTTTCAGAGAATCGCGGATCTCACGCAGCAGAGCAAGCTCTTCGGCACGCTCTTCATCGATCTTCTTCTGTGCGGCAGCAGAAGCAGCGGCAGCGGCATCAGCCTTTTCCTTGGCTTCCGCATCAGCCTTTGCCTTAGCGGCAGCAGCGGCTTCTCTTTCCTCCTCGCTTGCTTTTTCACGGATCTTATTGATCACGCGGACAAAACAGAACACGCAGAATGCGATAACCAGGAAGTCCAGAATCATCTGCAGGAAGTTGCCGTATTTGATAGCTACTTCAGCGGTAGCAATCTTGCCCTCGGCATCCAGAATCGCTTCCTTCAGCACCCATTTCCACTCGGAAACGTTCAGACCGCCCACTGCGAGACCGACCAGCGGCATGATAATATCTGCCACGAGGCTGGAGGTGATCTTACCGAACGCGCCGCCGACTACAACGCCGACTGCCAGATCAATTACGTTGCCTTTGGAAATAAACTTTTTGAAATCTGCCCAGAATGAACTTTTTGCCATGGAACTCTTCTCCTTATCCTATGTAATTTTGATGTTTTTCCATGCTTTCATTATTATAGCGCAAATTCACGGGGTGTGCAATAGATTTTTCATTTTTTCAGAAAAATGTTTTATAATACCCCGGCAACGGTCCTCCAAACATGTCCGCACATTGACAAAACGGACAAATGGATGTATAATAAAGGAAGTCTACAACAGAAAAAGGAAGTATCATGTCCATCTCATCCGATAAAACCGAACTCTTTGCCCGCATGCCCGTGCGGCGGGCTGTCATTAAACAGATCATTCCCGCTATCGCCAGCCAGATGATCATGCTGATCTACAATCTGGCGGACACCTATTTTGTCGGCATGCTGAACGATCCGAATCAGACTGCCGCCATCACCGTTGTCGGATCCACGGCAATTCTGCTCACCGCAATATCCAATCTGTTCGGCATCGGCGGCGCCAGCATGATCGCCGCATCCCTTGGGCGGAATGAACCGCACAAGGCACGGCAGACCGCCGGCATCGCGTTCTGGTGCGGCATCGGCAGTGCGCTGTTTTTTGCCGTACTTTTTGCCGTACTGGCAAGACCGATCCTCATGCTCTGCGGTGCCACAGCAGACACCTATGTATACACCTGGGAATACGCACAATGGCTTCTCATCTGGGGTGCTCCGTTCACCATCATCAGCACACTGCTCGCCAATCTGATTCGTTCCGAGGGCAACGCATCCGCCGCATCCTTCGGCATCTCCTTCGGCTGTATTCTGAATATCATTCTGGATCCGTTTTTCGTTCTGCCGCAGTTTCTCGGTCTGGGGGCAGGCGGCGCCGGCATGGCAACCGCCATCTCCAATTTAGTCTCAGCACTGTTTTTCCTCGGCTATCTTACAGTACGCCGTCATGATACAATTCTGAGTCTTTCTCCGCTTCATCTGAAGCATATCGGTGAACACATCCGTCCCGTGCTTGCAGTAGGATTTCCCTCCGCAATCCAGTATGTACTGACGATGGTTGCCAATTCCGCGCTGATGAAAACCGTTTCCGCCTATCCCACCGAAGCGCTGGCAGCTGTGGGCATCGTGAAAAAGCTGGATCAGGTGCCGCTGTTCTTCTCCATCGGCGTAGCAAGCGGACTGCTTCCGCTTCTGGCATTCAATCACGCCGCCGGCAATCACGAGCGACGCTCTCACGCATTCCGCTTCGGCGTTACGATATCGGTCAGCTTTTCCTTGCTCTGCCTGCTCTGTTATGAGCTGTTCGCCCCTTTCCTGACCGGTCTGTTCATGGATGATCCGGTCACCGTCGGCTACGCCGCCGATTTTTTGCGGATCGCCGTAATCGCCATGCCCATGGTAGCGGTATGCTATCCGATGATCATCCAGTTCCAGGCAATGCGGCAGGTGAAGGAGGCACTGATCGCCTCCCTGATCCGCAAAGGAATGCTGGATTTCCCCCTTCTGTTCCTCATGAACGCAATTCTGCCGCTGTACGGCTGCGTTATGGTACAGCCGATTGTGGATTTCATCGCGCTTGTCGTGGTGATCGTCTTCTACAGACGCATCCAGAAACAACAGCGCGCCTCCGCGCAAATCTCATAAAGATCATAAAGAAAGGTACAGTATTATGAAAGTCTGTGTTATTCAGCCGCCTTATTCACTTGATTTTTCCCGCTCGGACGAGCTGTTTCAGTGGGAGTTGGACGCACTGGAAAAGTGTGATCCGTCCATGGATCTGATCGTCCTGCCGGAGTATTCCAACGCGCCCGCACTGGTTGCCACCAGGGAAGAACTGCTGGAGAGCTATCACAAATACACCGAAACGCTGCTGGCAAAATGCAGTGAGACGGCAAAGCGCTGCGAAGCAACGCTGTTCGTCTGCTGCATCTATCCCACGGAAAGCGGACTGCGCAACACCACCGTGGCGTTCGATAAAACAGGTAAAGAAGCCGGTCACTACTACAAACAGCATCTGGTGCGCTCCGAGATGTACGGCAAGGAGCTGGACAAGGATTATACCTGGGAATTCTCCGAGCCGACAATTCTGGATGTGGACGGCGTCCGCTATGGATTCCTCATTTGCTACGATGCGTATTTCTATGAGCTGTTCCCCAACATCGCGCGGCACAATCCGGATGTGATCATCTCCTGCGCTCATCAGCGGAGCGACAGTCACGCCGCGCTGGAGATCATGAGCCAGTTCTGTGCGTACAACACCAATGCTTATCTGATCCGTTCCTCCG
>SVTS01000081.1 GCA_015063645.1 Oscillospiraceae bacterium
ATACCTGCACCGACAGCAAATCATCCGTCACAGCATCAAAGACTTGGACAAACACGCGGTCTTCTTCCAGTTCCTTTATCTTTCCTGCAGGTCTGTCGACAGCACATATATGCAAATACACATATTTGCCATGCAGCGGCAAGGCAAGCACATCGCCTGCTTTCCAGAGTGTTCGGTAAACAAAAGATTTTTTTCTCTTCCTGGGATTCGGATTCTCTGTGTTCAGCAGATGCAGCAGCTTCCGCAGTTCATTTTCTCTTGCAGTTTCATCTTTCTTCTGCAGAAACAGCGGAGCATCACTATGATTTTCGATGATATACTGCGCCTTGTTCTTTATCTTTTCTGTCAGCACACCATATTCCCACGCTATGAGAGCCAGAGCACTCCAAAATATACATGCTTCCTCATCGTCATCCTCAGGACAGTATCCGAGAATATATGCGTTAATTTCATCCACGGATTTTCCGACACCGTATAAGGCGGCAAAATCCGTTTTTACATCGAGAGCCAAATCACTCCCGAAAATTTTAGTGCTTACTGCAGACATAGTTTTACCCCGGTATTTTCTGTTCTATTCAGATGACAAATCCTTTTGCTTGGAGGATTTTCTGGACTTCCGCCACATCTACGCCGGGCATATCGCTTCCGTTTTTCTTTGCCACGGTGAATGCGGCACCGGCTGCCTGACCGATCTCGGCGCAGTAGGGCATGATCCGGTAGGATGCCTGGGCTTCATGGGTGGAGGAGATACATCTGCCGACGACCAGCATATTTTTCATTCCCTTGGGCACGAGGCAGCGGTAGGGGATCTCATACCACTGTCCGTCCGGGAAATAATAGTGGCTCGTTCCGGCACCTTCGGGGTTATGGATGTCGATATCATAATTGGCTGTGGCGATGGCATCCTCAAAACGTGCGCAGGATTTCAGATCCTCTACGGTGAGGACATACTCGCCGATGACCTTACGACTCTCGCGAATACCGATTTGCAGTGCGGTGGAGAGGACGCGGCAGTTTTCAAAACCTTCGATATTCTCTTTCAGGAAATCCCGGATTTCATACACCTGCTCCCGTGCATCGATTTCCGCCTGCGTCACTGCAAAGGGATCGGTGGGATCCAGTTTCACGATACGGGTTGTATTGAAATGGAGCACGCTGTCATTGAAATTCCCGAAAATCAGCACGTCTTCTCTTGGATTTTTGATCAGGCCTTTGGACTGGAATTCCTTATAAAGCGGATTGATCTTCGCACGGTTCTCCTGGAATTTCGCTTTATCGACTCCGCTCATGCGGAAGCAAAGCGTCATCGGCTGGCAGAGTCCATCCGCTTCCCTGCCCACTTTATAGGCACATCCGGCGAGCATGGACAGTTCCGCATCACCCGTGGCATCTGCAAAAGCGTTTGCATACAGCTCCAGCTTTCTGGATTTACCCAGTGCATGGAGAGATATGATTCTGCCGTCTTCCCGGACAACATCGGTGACGGCGGTATCAAAGAGGAGATTTACCCCGTATTTCCGGCACATGCGATTCAGAGTCAGCTTCAGAATCTCCTCGTCAAAGGCGGTGATGGTTGTCTGGGGCTCGATTTTCTGCATTTCCGCGACAATTTCCGCAAAGAGATCGCCGGCGAGATTCTGCCGAACATCTGTCTCGGGCATTTTTGTCCAGTATTTCATGAACGGCATAACAAGGCAGTTTGCTGCTGCGCCGCCGAGGCAGTTATTCTTTTCCACGAGAAGTACATCAAGTCCTCCGGATGCGGCTTCAATGGCTGTACATACGCCGGCAAATCCGCCGCCGACTACGATCAGATCATAAATATGTTTCATGGCAGTCTCCTCCTGCTTTTTTCTCCATTATACACATAATTTTTCTTAAATGCAATAGTTTCTAAAAAAACACCGCAGGATTTTATCCTGCGGCATTGTTTTATCCACCGAGATAGGCTTTTTTGACCATTTCGCTGTTTGCCAGTTCTTCGCCTGTACCGGTGAGGACGATTTTACCGTTCTCAAGCACATAGGCACGGTCGGAGATGGCGAGAGACTTACCGGCGTTCTGCTCGACAAGCAGAATGGTGGTTCCGTCCTTATTGATATCTTTAATGATTTCAAACACCTGATCAACCAGAAGCGGAGAAAGACCCATGGACGGCTCGTCCAGCATCAGCAGTTTCGGATGGCTCATAATTGCGCGTCCCATGGCGAGCATCTGCTGCTCACCGCCGGAGAGCGTACCGGCAATCTGATTTCTGCGTTCCGCCAGACGGCTGAAGCGGGTATACACCGCTTCCAGATCCTGTTTGAATCCGCTCTGATCTTTCATGGAATAGGCGCCCATGAGAAGATTTTCATATACGGTCAGTTCCTGGAAAATCCGACGTCCCTCAGGAACCTGGGTCATGCCCAGATGTACGATTTTGTGACAGGGCATTCTGGTGATATCATGACCGTCGAATTTAACGCTGCCCGAACGGATGGGAATCAGTCCGACGGTGCTCTGCATTGTGGTGGTTTTACCGGCGCCGTTGGCACCGATCAGGGTGACAATCTCTCCCTCGCGGACTTCAAAACTGATGCCTTTCAGCGCGCAGATCACGCCGTAATAGACTTCCAGATTCTGTACTTCAAGTAAAGCCATTGTCAGCCTCCGATGTATGCCTTAATGACTTCGGGGTCATTCAGGGCAGTTTTGGTATCGCCCTCCGCCAGCACTGTGCCGAAATTCAGCACGGTGACGTTATCACACAGACCGGAAACGAATTTCATATCATGCTCAATGAGCAGGATGGTCATATCGAAGTGGTCACGGATAAAGCGAATCGTATTTACCAGATCTTCCGTTTCGTGCGGATTCATACCGGCTGCCGGCTCATCCAGAAGCAGGAGTTTCGGATTGGTTGCCAGAGCGCGGGCTATCTCCAGTTTTCTCTGCTTACCGTAGGGCAGATTGCAGGCGAGATTATTCCGTTCTTCATCCAGACCGAAGATCGCAAGCAGTTCCTTGGCACGGTCACGCATCGCCTTTTCCGCTTTAAAATGCCGGGGCAGACGGAAAAGGGACGCAGGAACGGAGCAGGCGAATTCAGGCTGATTATGCAGACCGACCATAACGTTGCGGACAACGGTCATATTATTGAACAGACGGATATTCTGGAACGTACGGGCGATGCCTTTATGATTGATTTTATCCTGGCTGAGACCACACAGCTCTTCCCCATCCAGATAAAACGTACCGGTGGTAGGTTTATATACGCCTGTCAGCAGATTGAAGATCGTGGTCTTACCGGCACCGTTCGGACCGATCAGACCGTAGATCTGATTCTTCTTTATGCGGATATTCACGTTCTGTGCTGCTTTCAGACCGCCGAAGGAAATGCCGAGATTTTTGGTTTCAAGGATGTATTCTGCCATCAGCGCTTCCCTCCGTTTCCTTTATCCGGCTTATCAGCCCTCGTATTCTGGGGTTTCATATCGATGGAGAGAATTTCGTTCATCTCAATCTTGGTGGGTACTACATCCCACTTGGCGCGGTCATCGGTGATTCTGGACGGATCTTTCCGCAGACCGGAAATCTTATGGAGCAGGACTTGGATATTATACCGGTCACGGAAATTCTTCAGCGCGGGAGCGTTGTTATAAACAACGATTACGATCAGGATCAACGCGTAGAAGAAATTCTGCAGAACAGCCAGATCACCGGTAAGAATCGTCGCCAGCTTGGTATTGAGGAAGGTGATCAGAGCTGCGGCGATAATGGAGCCGTTAATGCTGCCCATGCCGCCCAGAACGACCATAACGAGGATCTCAATGGAATAGTTATAGCCGAACTTGGCGCTCTGCACGGTATAGTTGCTGAAAGAATAGAGCACACCTGCGATACCGGCAAAGAATGCGGACACGGTAAAGGCAAGCAGTTTATACTTGGTCACATTGATACCGCTGGCGCGGGCTGCGATTTCGTTATCGCGGATCGCGGTAATGGCACGTCCGTGGCTGCTGCGGATCAGGTTCTGGATTACCGCAAGGGTAAGCAGAACGAGCAGGAATGCCCAGATAAACAGATACTGTTTATCAAAACGGGGCGTTTCCAGACCAAGTGCGCCGCCGAATGATTCATCGGAAGTATTCTGGAAGAGAGACTTCACGATTTCACCGAAGGCGAGCGTGACGATGGCAAGATAGTCACCGCGGAGGCGGAGCGCAGGGATACCGATGATCACGCCGCACACTGCGGCGATGCAGCCGCCGACAACCAGAGAAATAATCAGATTCAGCACGCCGTCACCAAGAGAATCGGCGAGAAGAGCGGACACTTTACCTCCCAGATAAGCGCCGACACACATAAAGCCTGCATGCCCGAGAGACAGTTCACCAAGGAAGCCTACAACGAGGCTGAGGGAAACTGCCAGAATAACGCTGATTGCAATTTTCTCCAGCAGAAACAGCATGGAAGAGGAGAGATGACCGCCGGTGAGCGAAATCACGCTGAAAACAGCTGTCAAAATACCGATTACGATATAATTGATATAGTGATTCCAGCGGAAATTTTTCAGTTTGTTCATCATACCTTTTCCCTCCGTTTCTTGCCCAGGAAGCCGGTAGGACGGACGAGCAGGATGATAATCAGGATGGAGAATTCGATTGCATCCGTATAGGGAGCGATTGCGGTGATCTTATAGGAGATGCACTCCACCATTCCCAGAAGAATGCCGCCAAGCATGGCGCCGGGGATGGAGCCGATACCGCCGATAACCGCAGCGGTAAACGCCTTGATACCGGGCATTGCACCGAGGGTACTGGAAATACTGGGCGCTTTCAGCAGATAGAAGAGTCCGGCGAGAGCCGCGAGAGCGGAACCGATGGCAAACGTGATGGTGATGATACCGTTCACGTTAATGCCCATCAGCTGTGCTGCGCCTTTATCTTCGGATACCGCAACCATGGCACGACCGAGGCGGGTATATTTGACAAACAGGGTCAAAGCCGCCATAACGGCAACGGTAACGGCGAGTGTCACGATCGCAGACATCTGCAGAGTTACGCCGAGGAAGCTGACGGAGCCGAAATCATACACCATGACCATTTTATTGGCGGAGCCGAAAACAATCTGGGCAAGGCTCTGAAGCAGATAACTGACACCGATCGCAGTGATAAGAACGGCAAGAGGGGAGGCGCCGCGCAGGGGCTTGTAGGCTACCTTTTCCACGGTGATCCCGAGAAGGACGCAGAAAAAAACCGCCATTGCAACAGCAAGCACGGGGTTACCGAACGCCATAAATACGTAAATTGTATAACCGCCCACCATGATGATATCGCCATGAGCAAAGTTCAGCATCTTGGCGATACCGTACACCATCGTATAGCCAAGCGCGATCATGGCGTAGATCCCGCCGAGGCTCAGGCCGTTGATGAGAGTTGATAGAATCAGTTCCATTTTTTACCTTTGAAATTGGAATTTGCCGCGGCAGCCTGTAGGCTGCCGCGGCGCATTGGTGATTTATTTGGTTGGAATTTCGATTACTTTGCTTCCTTGATCACGTACTGGATAGCGCTCTTATTAACGTAACCGCTCTTCTCCCAGGCAATCTTCTCGCCGGTAACACCGTTCTCATAGGTGTAACCACCCTCAAACTGCTCCATCATAATATCGCAGAGATCAGATGCGCTGATGGTTACAGGAATCTCCTTACCCTCGGAGATCGCCTTCTGCATTGCGCCGTAAATCGCATATACGCAGTCATATGCGGAAGCGCCGAACTGGTTCAGAGTATCCTTGCCGTACTTGGCAACGTATTTGTCGATGAATTCCTTTGCGGGTCCTTCGGTTGCCTTGGAGTTGAAGTGAGACAGCATGGTTACTGCCTGAGGAATAGATTTAATGTCAAAGCCTTCAATATTATCGATACCGTCGAAACCGTCGCAGCCATAGTATACAGCCTTTTTCGCGAGGATATCCTTCGCCTGAGTCATGAAGAGAGACGCAGGGGTATAGTAGATAGGCATGAAGATGAAGCTGCAGCTCTTCAGCGTATCGATCTGGGTGGAGAAGTCGGTTGCATTGGCATCGGTGAAGGTGGTTTCAACAACCTTTACGGATGCATCCAGATTTGCCTTGAACTGATCGTAGATACCCTTGGAGTATGCTTCATCGGATTTATAAAATACACCGATGGTGGTGTTGGCATAGTTGGCATTTACGAAGTCAGCGGCTACCTTACCCTGGTTGCCGTCTGCGAAGCACATCTGATAGCCGTTCTTGTTCTCGGGAATCTTATCACCGGAAGCGGAGGGAGTCAGGAAGAACACGTTGTCATCTGCGGACAGGTTCTTGAACTCCAGACCGGGCTGGGTGGTAACAGTGCCGAGGGAGATCTGCATACCACCCTCAAACATGGAGGAGTAGTTGGTAGAGATCTTGGTGGCATCATTCATATCGTCGGTGGAGACCAGCTTGAACATAACGCCGTTCAGGCCGCCGGCAGCATTGATTTCGTCAACTGCGATCTGGGCAGCATTGACAACGGCTACACCGTACATAGCGGCACTGCCGGTAAGGGGACCGGATACGCCGATAACGTATTCGGTATTATTTTCCGCGTAGTTTACGCTGCCGCAGCCGGCGAGAGTGCCGAGAGCCATAACAGCACAGAGAGCAAGTGCGAGAATTTTTGTGAGTTTCATAATCAATTTACCTCCTGATTGAATTCACATATGCAGTATACAACTTTTTTTGTGTATTGTCAATATTTCCGGCAATATTTTTCATAGTTTATTACATATTCTGTTAAGATTGCGCGTGAGCAACATGTTTGCAATGAAAAATATCACAAGTGTTACGCTTTCTGCACAGGTTTTGATGTCGCGGAAGCAATAACGGAAATCCACTCTGCGGTCTTTTCCGCATCTGTCATACCGAGATCGGAGAGGAGATACTCTTCCCCGATTCCTTCGCTCTTGGACTGTCCGAGGGGATGATACGGTTCCACATCCACTCTCTGCACGCCGTCCAGCTCCTCCGCCAGTGCGGCGATGGCGAGCAGATACTCTTTTCGGTCATTACAGCCGGGAATGATCGGGCATCGGAGAATGATCTTTGCCCCGGCGGCATTCAGTCTGCGGAGGTTTTCCAGAATTCGCTTATGGGACACCCCGGTGTACTCGATATGCCGGGCATCATCGCTTTCCTTGAAATCCCACAGGAACAGATCCACATAGGGGATAAGGGCTTCAATATCCTCCCAGGCGGCATAGCCGCAGGTTTCAATACAGTTATGCAGACCCTTTTCCCTCGCAAGACGGAGCACTTCAAGAGTAAAATCCGGCGTGAGAAGCGGTTCACCGCCGGACAGCGTCATTCCGCCGCCGGAATTATCGTAAAAGGCTTTATCCCGCAGGACAGCCTGCACGATCTCCTCGGCGGTCATGGGCTTGCCTACAATCTCAAGAGCGCCTACGCATGCGTCAGCACATATTCCGCAGGCGGTACAGTCGGATCGGTCGATGAGATGCGCGCCCTCCACATCAAAGTGATGGCGTCCCTGCGGACATGCTTTTTCGCAGGCACGGCATCCGATGCAGCGGGAAGAATAGAGCATCAGCTGCTGTTTCGGAGATTTGGATTCGGGATTATGGCACCAGATACAACGCAGCATACAGCCTTTCATGAACACCGTTGTGCGGATACCCGGACCGTCATTCAAAGAAAATTTCTGAATATTAAAAATAATTCTTTGCTCTTTTTCCATTCGGTTCTCCTTATCCGCAGTGACGCATGCGTCCGATGATTTCATCCTGCAGTTCCCGCGGAAGAGTCACAAAACGTGCGGAATATCCGCCGACACGGACGATCAGAGATGCATATTCATCCGGATTTTCCTGTGCTTTGAGCAGCTCATCCAGCGGTGTGGTATTTCCCTGGAAGATCTGACCGTTTTTATCGATAAATGTCTTCAGCAGTGCGGTGATGACCTCCTCGTTCGCCCAGCTGCTGTCAAAATCCCACATGGTGGAAGCGCCGCCGGCAAATTTCTCAAAGGGCATCCGTCCGCAGGACTGAATCGCGGCGGTGATTCCCTCTTTCATGGAGGAGGAATGCGGTGTAACGCCATGGGCAATACTGCTGCCGGCATTGCGTCCGTCCGGCGTTGCGCCGAGGACTGCCGCCGCACGGGGTGAATACACGAAGGTCAGGATGACCGGCTTGCCTTTACCGCCCCAGCGGGTTGTATAATGCAGGTACATATCCGAAAAATCTGCGGCGACGCGGCGCGCCATGGCATCCGCTTCTTCATTATCCACGCCGTATTTCGGCAGAGCTTTCAGTTTTGCCTGCAGATTTTCGTATCCGCTGAAATTGGCTTTCAGCGCGTCAATCAGTTCCTCTGCCGTACACAGTTTCCGATCAAACACTGCCAGTTTGATGGCGTACAGCCCGTCTGCCACGTTCGGCATTGCCAGATGGGTTCCGCCGTAATCGTGATAACGGGCGCCGCCGGCATGCATATTTCTTCCGCGCGCCAGACAATCGTCTATCATAGAGGAAATCAGATATGAGGGACGCGCTTTCTCTGCGTGTTCGCTGTAGATATCCTGCTCACGCAGATAAATGGTGGTCAGCCGATCCGCTTCCTCGATGAAATCCCGGTAGAAGGATTCAAAGTCACTGTACGCAGCCAGGGATTTATCTGCTTTGAAGGAAGCGATTTTATTGCCCGTACGCAGGCAGACACCGCCTGTGATCATCAACTCCAGCATTTTTGCGGTATTATGCCAGCCAATATAAAGGAAATCGGAGGTCATTCCCTGCACGCCGACTTCCATGCATCCGCCGCAGGCGTAATGCACGGCATCCTCAAAGGGAGTTCCCCGCTCCACGAGTGCACCGAGCACGGAGGGATCGTACAGGATCTGCGCACGGTTGCGTCCCGCCATCATATAGCGGGCACACAGGCGGAGCAGATCTTCCGGAGGATTCTCCGGGAGCCGGACATAGACGGACGGGTGAGTGATATCCAGATCCATGATGGATTCCACCATCATATATGTAAGGGGATTGACGGCGGATGTGCCGTCGGGATGCGTTCCTCCGACAACGATTGCTTCGACCCACATATCCCTTGCATAGATTCGTTCATCAATACGCAAAAACAGCTCATCGATGATCTCACGCGCTTCCTCAAGTGTACAGATGCCTGCGGCGAGATCCCTCTCCAGATAGGGCCAGAGGAAATAGTCCAGCCGTCCGGGACCATTTCCGCCGAAAGGATTTTCCCGCATGACAACGATATGCTGCATGAAGAATGCCTGCACCGCTTCACGGAATGTCCGTGCGGGATTACGGGGCACTCTCCGCATCAGTTCGGCAAGTTCATGATTTCCGACAGCCTCATAGGCGGCGATATGCTTATCGTTGAAGCTCTGCATTGCATCCAGCATGATGATAACGCCGCGGTAGAAATGCTCCGCTTCTTCATCCGCCGCGTGGGCGAGGGCATCTTCGTACATCTTACGGAAGCCGGTTATTCCCTTCTCCAGAAGATGATGGAAAAACCAGGTAATATGACCGACGGCGGTTCCGCCGATCAGCTGATTGCGGCGCAGTTCCGCACCATCGGGGTATTCTTTCAGAAAGGCTTTATCTGCTTCCGTCCGGTAATCCAGATCCGGATCCGTTCTGGTGACGGGCTGCTCATTTATATGATAGATTCTGCCGCCGATGCGGTCATCGGCATCTGCGTAGATCTCCAGCTGATCCATAGCATATGCCATGGCACGGGCGGTCTTCTCCCACTGGGGACAGTCGGAAAAAAGAGTCAGCCCGGCACGGTGATAGTCATCCATAAAATGGGAGGCAATTCTGGCTTTGCCTCTTTCGGCGCAGGCTTTTTCAAGCTGCGCAATTCTTTCCGTTTTCATGCAAGAATCCCTTTCCATTTCTTCCAGTCATCGTAGCCGAAAGGCATAGGTGCCATCGGCAGCTTTGCGCGGGGGATATAGGCGATCCGCAGATTGGTGCATCCGAAGGGAATGAGTTCCAACTCCTGCTCCATCTGCACGTCAATCGGAGCAGTATAAGGATCGATGGTTTTCCGTCCGTACGGAGGATAGGAGAACAGAGCTCTGTAGCCGGGAAGGCGGATCTTCAGCGGCGGATTCTCCCAGACATATCCGCCCGCTTCACACATTTCCACCTGAATGGCATCTGCAGGAATATTTTCGTCCACGGCAATGTTCCAGCTGATATCAAATTTCCGTCTGCCGCTTCCCTCATACTGATCTGCATTTGGATCAGAGTCAAACTTCGGATGAACTGCCCACCAGCTCCATCCCTCCGGCAGGGGTGTTGTGGGATTACCCGGTACGGCACGCCAGTCTTCGGGAATCGGGAAAGCGAACAGCAGAGGACCGTATTCCACTGCCATCGGATATCTGCCGTATGCGTCACCGTCATCTACCCGGGTAATTTCAGCTTTCATGGGCAGAACCACGGTAACTGTATCGCCGTCATGCCATTCTCTCTCGATGGAATAGTAGGTTCCGGCTTCGGCAGCGGCTGTGCAGACTTCTCCGTTCACGGAAAAACGGGCGCTGCTGCACCATCCGGGGACACGGAAATGCAGAGCGGTCTTTACAGGAGCATCGGCGGATACAGTACAGGTGACAGTATCCCGGAAAGGATACGCGGTATCAAGCCGCAGGGACAGCTCGCCGAAACGGATACATGCGGGAGCATAGGCAGCTACATACAGTCCGTCCTCACCGCGGAACGCCATATCACGCAGGAAGCCGGGCATGACCCAGCAGGATGTGACAGGACAGCAGGCAACAGGATATACAGGCGCATACATCTGCATATCGTTGATATAGTAGCAGGATTCGTCCGTTGCGTACACCTGATTGGGAGAGGACATATAGGCGATGGCTTTTTCATCCTTTTTGCGTGCGCCCTGTGCACCGTTGAACACGATCCGCTCGATCAGGTCCATATATTGGGGATCGCCTGATGCGGCTTCCAGATGGGCAAGGGATGCCTGCATGAATGCGAAAGCACAGTACTCTGTTTCCACACTGGAGGAAACAGGGCTGAGATATTCCGCATGGCACGGCAGTCCGCCCGTGCGCTGCATGGCACGGGGATACAGTTTGGCAACGCCTTTGACGGCGGCATCCAGATTCTTTTCGTCGCCGCCTGCCAGATAGGCTGTAGCGTAGATCCACAGATCGGAGGCATATCCGGCGGAATGCTGGGAATTATACACCAGCGGCTGATTGCGCATAGCGTTCTGAGAGTAGCTGTACAGATCGTTGCGGTTGCCGAAATCGATATATTCATCAATAAACTGCAGCAGGCGCTTATCCCCTGTATGCAGATAGCAGAGCGCCATGGATTCCACCAGCGTCATGCCGGCATAGCGGGTCTTCTTATCCCCAGCCCAATTCTCGCAGAACCAGAGCATGCAGCGATGCACCGCTTCCAGCACATCTTCCCTGCCCGTGGCATCATAATATGCCAGCATGGCTTTCATGCCGCAGTTGGTTCCCCAGGCATTATAGTCATCCATTTTATTATCGGAATCACTGTAGGCACCCATATAGCCGTCCGGATCCTGATTTTCCAGTACACCGTCCACCCATTTATGGGCTTTCTCCATCAGCGATTCATCCCCGAGGCCGAAAGCGAGCAGCATCAGTCCGTACCAGTAGTTGCCGGAAATCTCCGCCCCCCAGCCGGCTTTGCTTTCCCCCCAGCCTTCATTGGTAATTTTATTTACATAGGGATAAGCGATCATCTCAGGTTCCAGCTCATCCAGATGTCCGCCCATGCCGTCGCGGCTACGGCAGAGCTGTTCTTTCAGCCATCCCTCCGGACGTACAGAGCCAAGAGGCAGCGGAGTCAGTTTTCCAAAGGATTTGACTTTCATACATTCACCCTCATTACAGAAATATTCTTAATCGAGTCCCGCGCCAGCGGCGGGCCTCCGCCACATTGATTATAGCATGCACCGCGGAAAAAAGCAATATATATGGACAAGTTCGGATAAAAATGTATGGGTGACACCGCATTATCCACACAAAATAAAACCACAGATTCGCCGCCGGCACATCTGTGGCTTTACGGAATATGCTATTCTTTTTCGGATGCATTCCGCCTGTGCACAGCATTTACCGCTGTTTCGCATCCCATAAACACGGCGCATCCGACCGCGTAGCAGACTATATCCGCCAAAGAAAAGGAGGTTCCGAGAAGGGTGCGCAAAAACGGATTATCCCCAACACCGAGAATTTCTGCATAATGAAAATACTGTCCCACTTCCACAGCAACGGAAAAGAGGAACACCCATACGGGCATTGATTTCCATTTTTGCAGAACAAATATGCGCACCAAACAGCACAAAAGAACAGTGACCAGTATATCACCGCCGTAAGGACGGATAAAACGGTCACGCACAAACAGTGCGATCAGAATCTCTGCCGCCAGAAGCAGAAAAAATGCGGCAAGATAAGCGACCCGTCTGCGAAGCATTGATTCACATCCTTTAATTTTTCTCTGCTGCGGCAAATGCACGAATTTTCTCCACCTCACGCAAGGCAATGCTGCGTCCGATTTCATAGACAGCATGCAGTTTCTCAGGATCACGCTCTGTACGGCTGAGCGGCAGTTTCTCATCCGGGCAGATTACAAGTACCTTCCCCATCTGCTGCTGTTCTCTGATATACGTCCGTGTTTCGTTATAATTCTCATGCCGGTGTGCCATTGTTTCGAGCAGGCGCGGATACCGGTGAAAAATCACCTTCATCAGCGGCAGCATTTCATTTTTTTCTTTCACATAATCCCACGGCTGAGTGAGAACGACGATATTACGGCTGTATCCAATAGATTCAAAATAGCGGAGCGGAATAGAATCGGCGATCCCACCGTCCAGCATTTTATGTCCGTCTGTTTTCACGATCCGGGACACAAGCGGCATGGAGGCAGACGCACGCATCCAAAGAAGATCGTTATCACCGCAGTCTGTACAGCGATGATACAGCGGTTCCCCGCTCTCCACGTCCGTGGCAACCACATAAAACTCCTCCGGAGAACTGCTGAAGGTTTCCGAATCAAAAAGATCAAGTTCATCCGGAATTTTGTGATAGCAGAAATCGGCACCGTACAGATCTCCGGTAAAAATTAGGGAACGGTAACTGCAGTACCGCGGATCACGGCAGTATTTCATATTATAACGGATCACACGTCCGATCTGATGGGATTTAAAATTACATCCAAACACAGCCCCCGCGGAAACTCCGATGATTCCGTCAAAAGAAATGCTGTTTTCCATCATCACGTCCATTACGCCGGCAGTGAACATACCGCGCATGGCGCCGCCCTCCAGTATCAATCCTGTTTTCATCCTGAACACCTGATTTCCATTAACATCAAGGATATTATAGCAAGAATCCAGTCAGAATGCAATCCCAACGGCAAGATTTCCCGCAGGTCTTGACAAATCAGACGGAATGTGGTATGATTATATGGTGTTGAATGTATGTACATCGGGGTGTTGCCTAATGGTAAGGCGCTTGGTTTGGGAGCACCCAGCAGATCATGTAACACATTTTTTCAAAAGCGCACAAAGCGATGGAAGACGTCCAAAGAGCGTGAAAAACGGAGTTCGAGCGTGCTCAAGAATTCGCTTTGACCACAGGTTTGACCATAGTTAGAAATACATTGAAAATTCGCTGAATTGACACAACTTTGACCAAAATCAGAAAAAACTGAATATTTCGGGGTGTTGCCTAATGGTAAGGCGCTT
>SVTS01000082.1 GCA_015063645.1 Oscillospiraceae bacterium
TCAACGGCAAACTTCACGCAATCCCCTATGATCCTACCACCTCAGAGTAAATCTGAGGCTATTTTTTATTTATGGAGGAGAAAACTATGTCTGACCTTATCTGTGCCGAATGCGGCACACCATTGAATGAATCCAATGTCCACTATTTCGCAGGTAACGCTTATTGCAGCGAGTGCCTTGATGACCTCACCGTCTGCTGCACCCGCTGCGGTGATCGGATCTTCCGAGATGATGCCTGCTATCGCCATGATGCGTCCGACGAACCGTACTGCGAGGACTGTATCGGCTGTAACGATGATGAATCCGGCGAAGAAATCCACAACTACTATTACAAACCTACGCCCATTTTCCACGGCGATGGCAATCGTTTCTTCGGCGTTGAGCTTGAAATCGACGAAGCCGGAGAATGCAACTCTTATGCGGCAAAGATTCTGGATATCGGAAACGAGAATGCGAACAACATCTACTGCAAGCACGACGGCTCTCTGAATGATGGATTCGAGATCGTTACGCATCCTATGACATTGGAGTATCACATGACGGAAATGCCGTGGGAAGCAGTACTGGATAAAGCCCGCGCCATGGGCTACTATTCCCACCAGGCACATACCTGCGGACTGCATGTCCATGTGAACCGCACAGCGTTCGGAGAAAGTGAAACCGAACAGGATGCCGCCATTGCTCGGATTCTGTTCTTCGTTGAGCGGAACTGGAACGAACTGCTCACATTCTCCCGCCGTACACAGAGACAGCTGGAACGCTGGGCAGCGCGGTATGGTTACAAGGATAATCCGTCCGAAATTCTGGAGCATGCCAAGAAAGGACGTGTGGACCGCTACACATGCGTGAACATCACGAATGATCATACCATCGAGTTCCGTATCTTCCGCGGCACTCTCAAATACAACACGCTTATCGCCACATTGCAGATGGTCAACCGCATCTGTGATCTGGCGATTTTTTTATCGGACAGCGAAATTCGCAACCTGTCCTGGCCGACATTTGTTGCCGGGGTGACCGAGCCGGAGCTGATTCAGTATCTGAAAGACCGCCGACTTTATGTAAGCGAACCTGTAGAAACGGAGGAGGAAATATAATGTGCTGCTTATTCGGAATTCTGGATTATAAAAACACGCTTCCCATCGGAAAGCGTGTGAAGTATCTGCATATCCTCGCAAACGAGTGCGAAGTACGTGGAACAGATGCTACCGGGATCGCTTACAATGACGGTCAACGCCTTTGCATCTATAAGCGCCCTCTCCCTGCTCATAAGATGCGCTACAGCCTTCCGCCACAGGCGAATATGATCATGGGACACACACGCATGACCACACAGGGCGATGAGAAGTTTAATCAGAATAATCATCCATTTCTCGGGCATGCAGGAGTGGAACGGTTTGTGCTGGCGCATAACGGGATTCTGTACAACGATTATGAACTGCGGAAACAAAACGAACTGCCGAAATCGAAGATCGAAACGGACAGTTATGTTGCAGTTCAGTTGATTGAAAAGATGGGGGAGCTGAGTTTTGACAGTCTTGCTCTCATAGCAGAATCAGTGGAGGGTAGCTTCACATTCACCGTCATGGATAGTCACAACGGGATCTACTTTATCAAGGGCAACAATCCGCTGACGCTGTATCACTGGAAAGAGATGGGCTTGTACATCTATGCATCTACGGAGGCAATATTGAAGAAAGCTCTGGCGCAGATGAATCTGCCGGATAATCATGAGCAGATATCCGTCGAGATGGGAGACATCCTCCATATTGATTCCCACGGCAAACGGAAGTACGGTCATTTCAACTACGACCATCTTCTGTGGGAAAAGCCCAGTTGGCTCTGGCAAAAACCTACATATACGGAGAACGCATATCTCAATGATCTCAAATCTATGTCGTATATGTTCGGCTTTACACCGGGCGATGTGGATGACATGGTTGCCGACGGCATGACAGCGGATGATATCGAGGAGTTGTACTACTGTGGTGTGTGGTGACCCGTTGGGGTAAACTCTATTGGCACAGCGAAAAAGTATGCCAATAGGGTCGGAATCCGCCTTTTGGCATATGCCACTTTCCGCAGAAACCCTATTGGGAATCGAGGTGAGAAAATCTGAAAATTGGCTACATAAGAATCAGCTCTGCGGATCAGAACACCGCCCGGCAGGAAGTACTGATGCGGGAACTTGACGTAGATCAAGTTTACATCGACCGCATGAGCGGTAAGAACACTGACCGTCCGGAACTCAAACGTATGATGAACTTTGTCCGTGAGGGCGATGCCGTGATCGTGGAATCCATCAGCCGTTTTGCACGCAATACCCGGGATCTGCTGGAACTGGTGGAACAGCTAACGCAGAAGCATGTGGAGTTTGTATCCAAAAAGGAGGCAATCGACACATCCACACCGACGGGAAAATTCATGCTGACAGTCTTCGGCGCCGTGGCGGAACTGGAGCGGGAGTATATCCTGCAGCGCCAGCGTGAAGGTATTGCCATTGCCAAAGAGAACGGTGTATACACCGGGCGAAAGCCTATAGAACATCCGCAGTTTGCGGAAATCACCGCACTCTGGCACGCCGGTGCGATAACCGCAACAGAAGCCATGCGCCGGATGGAGATGAAGCCGAGTACGTTTTACCGAAAAGTCCGGCAGCAGCAAAGGGGGTGATGCAATGGACTGGACGATAGTCGGAGTCGGCGTGATGCTGCTGGTGCTGTGCTTCGCGGAAATGTTCACCGGCGGCAAGGACTAAAAATTGGAGGATGAACTATGTCAAGGATTTTCGCGATCATTGAAGCATTGGCACACGGGATCATTCTGGCGCTGAGCCTGTTTGTGTCACTGAAAAAGAGCCGCGCCGCGGCGTGAGGCACAAAACTGCGCGGAAAAGCCCCCGGAAGCAGCAAATTCGCTTCCGGGGACACATGTGCCGGTGTGTCTGTGCCGGCGGGGAAATTTCTTTTTTCGGCTGTGCAGGGGTGTTTTGGTGTGGTATAATATAAGAGAGAGCAGGAAAAACAGAAAAACCGTCTGACACAGACACATTGACACGGGGAGGATATAGGGAATGAGTCCATCCAACAATAAGAAAAGAAAAGTAGACAAAACCGCACGGGAAATACTTGGCGTATCTGTTGCGTACAATCTGATGAAAACTAATTTGAAAAAAAAGTGTTCCCGCGAAAAGAAACTTATGCGGGGAAGAAAACAGGAAAAACGTTCTTCCTTAACTTCTAATGTTTTCTCCATAATTTCTGCAATCAGAAATTATGCAAAAGACACGGAATATGATAAAAAATATGATTCTGCGATATTCGATAAAATGATAAACTGTGTTATTATGGAATATCTGGTTTTATGGCTGGACAATGATCAGCAGGCAAAACAGGGATTGGTGGAATTCAGGAAAAATAAATACAAAGTTATTTCCTGAGAGTCATCCCACCCAAACACTGTTAGACCTGAGGATGCAGTTCTGAAAAAACAATTGAACGAGCCGCTCGTAAATATATTCATCTGTGTCCTAAAGAAAAGAAGAGAATACTCCAACAAAAGAGAGCATTAGGGATTGATATCGAGGCCAATACCGCGAGTGAAGATTTTTCTGCTTCTACTGCTGCTTCTGTACCTAAAAACAGAACGATTCAATACAGCTATCTGTTTCTGCGATTATTGGATATGTATGAGGCGGAGTTCTCTTCTGATACCGGGAGTATTAGAGGTCTTTTGAAATTGCTGTTCTTTTCTCCTCTCTATTTTAAGGGGAATGGAAAAATCCTCCTGCTAAAGAAATCCAACAAGCATACGAAAGTTTCGATAAACTGCTAAGAAATGTTAACAGTATGAAAAGATCATCATCAAGCCACGCGGTCGAATATGTTATTGCATGTATGCAGTTGTTTTGCTTTGAACGCAGTTACCGTTTTATATACTATGGCATGACGGCCAAAGAGATGGTGAAAAAAGAAATTCCTGCTGATTACCCAATACAGAAAGCAATCACTGCCTATACAGTAGAAAATAAAAGGTTGGAGTCTTCTTCTGCGCATATTCCTGATGAAGAAGATATGATTCGCTTTTTCAAGTCTTTGTCACCTGATGAACATCGTATTTTACGGGAAAACCCAGATATTTTACCCTTTGAAACGCTTCGGCTTCTTATCGCAAAAACAGAGGGTGAGGCTAAAACTAATCTGCAAACTTTGCTCAGCGCGCTTATAAAATGGGAAAAAGAGAAAACAGAAAAGAATCTCACCATGTCTGAAAAATCCCAAAACAGCGAAATTGTATCGAAATTGTATAGCGGAGGAGATACATTGAAAGAATCCATGGCACATACCGCATTATTTGCGGAGACCTTAAAACATGAATATGTATCTGTTAAACATGGTGTTGATCTCTCCAATAATGCTATAGAGATAATTAAAACTGAAATTAGCGAGGCTCTGGATGCTGGTGTATTCTATAATATTCTGAATGGTAATCTACTGTCGCATCTTATGTTTGATTATTCGGAGTATATCACTAAAATGCTGATATACGATGATAATGCCTCACTTTCCATGGTACAATGGCTGAACGAATTCAACAATGATGCCAACGATATTCTGATGATGATTGCACAGATCTATCCCTTTATGGAACAGCCATCATGGACGATAAAAGATTATCATGAAGCAGTTCATTTTCTGGATAATGAATTTGGTTTTCCCAAAATATTCCAACCGCTTGAATTAGAAAAGGTAAAGGACAATCCCAAGCATCCTGAGGCAGTATACAGCAATATATTCAGATTGTATAATAACGCTGAAAACATTAAGCGAAGCAGCGTGGAAAAAATTATCACAGATATCATTCGGAATAAAGAAGGAAGTCATATAATATTCCCACGGAAAATAAACACAAAATACCCTATAAGAAAAACGTCAGCTGTACATTTGAAGCGTGGAAACAGTCTTGATCCCGTCTCCCGCTCTGTTATAGATCCTCCTAACTCTCCTGTTGAACACTAACACATATGAATTTCCGTAGAACACCGTGCTTCTACGGAAATTTTCATTTTTCGTCATAGTATTTGCAGTCACTTTTTTTCAAATACGCACACTTGTCGAGCTCGAAGCCCTAATAAAAATCGAGCTGCTGCCGTCGGCTCTATTATACAGCATTTGAACAATATTAACAATTACCTGCGTTTTTCGTTTACGGCGGTGTCGGTATGACGTGGGGATTTGGTGGTTACCAAAAACGTGCATTTTCGTGGGTATTACAGGGGTATTTCGGGATATCATCCGAGATCGTGGCATATCGTTTGATTATGGTGTTGCATTTTTGTTGAATTCTGACGAACAGGATTAACATGAGTTTTGATGTGCCATCAAACCAATAAAATCACCGATAAATCAAACAACCCGACGTGGTACGCATCGTTGAGAGGCGTGTCGGGTTTTGTTGATGGTATTTTATGCGATTTTGAGCGGATTGTCAATAGATCAAAGTTGGAAATCTTGGTCCTTCCCTCTCCCTGCTCCCACAGGCGGTTTCACCACTTTTGTGCCGCGTGTGCGAGATAGGTTTCGTAGCGTGCGGAGAGTTCATCCGCTGACATCGTCTGTCTGCGGAACAGGATGCGGTATGTATACGTGATGCTTTCGCCGGCTTTCAGGGTATAAGCGCCCTTGAAGTAGAGATTGTTTGCGGCAAACAGACCGTATGCGCGGATATGCCATGCGGTCGGATAGCGTTCATTTGAGGGATGGTCGAATACCGTGACGCCCATGTCGCCGATTCCCTCAGGCGCACCGTGATAGTCGCACCATTCGGCTTCCTTGCCCCAGCATTCACTTTCACCGATGCCGCCGCGGGAGTTGCAGAGAATCCCCTGACCGATATCGGCGCGCAATTCGTCACGCAGACGGATACCGAGCGGTCCGGCTTCCTTTGTGGGACCGAAGACAACATCGCCGGAATCTGCCGTAAAGGTGATGCGCAGATCCAGCATACGGCAGGCTTCTGTCTGATTGTAGACAACAAAGCGTGTATTTTCTGTCATAAGCCGTCCGTCGTCATGATCCGTCCAGCGGCTGCGTGCAGAAAATGCGGCGTAAGCAGACGAGGAAACCACATCGTAGATTTCTTCATTACGGACATAACCGCATCTGTCCGCACGTTCATTCCAGCAGTCAACACCGTTGACATTACCGATCGCAATGATGAGGGAACGCTGATGCGGATGCTCTTTGTGCATCAGCTCACAGCGGGTGAAAGAATTGCCGCTGTTGTCCGTGACAGGACCGAGATGCGGCTTCGGAAATGCCGGATCAAACACATAATCCGCAAAAGCGTTTCCGCCCACGCTCAGATGAAGTGTCCTGCTGTCCGCATCTGTCACAGCCGTACAGCCTCCGCAATCCTCTGATGCCGCGCTCAGCGTGAGTGTTTCGCCGGCATCCGCGCTGAGCACGGCAAGAAGTCCGCCGTCCACCGGCGAAGCAGCAAAACATTTTCCGCCGCAGGAAACTGAGGTAACTCCGCTCAGATTGGCATCCGATGCAAGAAAAACGGGTTCCTCTGTGAGTTTGCGGGGAGCAGTATATACAAAAGTTATATTCATGGCAGCACCTGCTTTTCAGTAAAAAATATCATGCAGATATGCATGGGCAAGGCGGATATCCTCTGAAAAATTGCTGAATCCGCACTCGACGGACACACCGCCGTTGTATCCCGCTTTCATCAGCCCTTCTGCAAAACGGCGATTGTAGGAAAGATCGCCGCTGTCCGGAGAGCCGGGACGGGTACGCAGGGGGGCTTCAGCGATGTGACAGTGCCGGAGCAGATCGGCATATTCTGCCACACAGGATACATCCGTTCCCTCCTCTGCCATGTGGAAGGCATCGCAGAGCAGCTTCACGCCGGGCTGATTCAGCTTCCGGACATAGTCCCCGGACTCGGGTACTGTCACGAAAATATTGGTTTCCGCCCGTCTGAGCGGTTCGATCACCACGGTAATGCCGCGTGCATCGGCTTCCCTGCCGAGCTCCGTAATAAATGCGCTCAGCGTCTGCAGACCCTCATCGGCGGAATATCTGTCTCCCTGAATGCTCCGGGCACTGCCGCTTCCGAGAACCGCGTACTTTGCACCGAGCTCCCGCATGGTATCAAGCAAACGGACAGCGTACTCAAGATATTCTTCCTTATCACATGAGGGGTCTGCCAGACGGTAATGTCCGGGAAAGAGACTGTTGACGGCAAGAAGCCGCAAAGATTCCCTTGCGTTTTCCCTCATCAGATTTTCCCTCTGTGCGGCATCCAGACAAGCCAGCATACCGCCGCCGCATTCCGTAAAATCGAACCCGGCATGCAGTACGGCGCGGCATTTTTCACAGATCTGCACGTCCGGTGCCGTCGGGACTTCCGCAACTCCCTCCGGCATAAGGGAGCCGCCGGGGATGGCGCATCCAAATTGAATCATTGATACCTCCAGACAATGTTGTCATACTTCAGTGTACAGTTTTGCACAATTCCGCGGTTTACGCCGCGGGCGAGGGGCGATCCCCATAAGTGAGAGCTAAAATGAAGGCTGATGAACGTGCGGCTATTACCTATTACGTGAAGCTGTCATGGACGTTTCCTCAAGGGGGCGCTGCCCCCTTTGGATCCCCCGTTTGGTTAGTTGTGGTCGGGGGCTTTGCCCCCGACGCCCCCTGGACAGCCACAGGCTGGCACAGCCCCCCTTGCCCCCCGTATTTGAGCTGTGGTCGGGGTTATTACGTATTGCTCTTGAACAGCTTGAGTGTATCCTCAAGGGCAAGCTGTGCCTTGCTCTCCAGGGAAGCATAGTTGGACGCAAAGTTCATGGTAGCAGCACTTCCCTGATTTTTGATCTGTTTACCGATATTGCCCCATCCGAAGAAATAGCCGATATCGTAGCAGCGGGATTTGGCGATCAGCTCTGCCATATGGATGGATTCCTCATCGCGTACACCTTTTGTGTTGAAGCACTGCTCATTCCAGGTTTTTGTTACCGTCAGAACGGATTCAGCAGAAAGTGCTTCGAGGATAAATGCCGGGAAGTCAGGATCGCTTGCGGTTTTCGGAATAGATACAACCGTTGCCCAGCTTTCCAGCAATCCGCAGTAATACTCTTCCTGTGCTTCATCGTACTTCGGAATGGGAACAATACCGTATTCCGCTTCCATGTCACGAAGATTCTTGTAGGTGTTGCCGATACCGGTTGAGTAGAACAAACCCAGATTGTTCTTGAATGCCGGAATGATAATCTCCGTGTAAATGCTCTTTGCGCCGATCGTCTTATTGCGCTGGTCGCCGGCAAAAACAGTATTTGCGTCGCTCATGATCTTATGTCCCTTTTCAAGTGCGCCGATACCGCGATCCGTAATACCGACCAGATAGGGGACATCGTCCTTATCCTTAAGCGCGATGCGCACACCCGCACCGTTGTAGAAGTTCATCATATCATTCTGCGTGTACAGACCGTAGCGGTCATTCTGATCCATGACGCCGTTGCCGTCCACATCACCCGCTACCTTGGTGATCATGGTGTACATGGCATCAATCGTCCATTTACCCTCATGCACCATGGAATACAGATCACCGACTTCAAACGCTTCTGCCACTTCCTTGTTGAAGATCAGACCGTAGGTTTCACTGGCGGCAAAGAGATTTATATCACCGATAAGGAAGAATACTTTTCCAAGGATGGACATTTCCTCGCGGCAGCGCTGATCCCACCATTCGGCTTCCGGATCAATATAGTTCAGCGGTACCAAATCGTGCAGATAGCCTGCGCTTGCAAACTGTACCGTTTCGCGTATAGCTATATCCAGAAATCCCCAGCGGTCCTCATGCGCCAAAAGCGCACTTTCAACGATTTTCTTGCAGTCATTTTTAACCTGTTCGTCGATCACCAGATCTATTTTATAGCGTTCTTCTATCGTGGAATTACGCTTGTAGATGGCATCGTTCAGCGGTTCACCCATTGTTTCATAGGCACAGAGATCGGTTATTGCCGCAGAACTTTTCTGAAACGTCAGGGCTTTCAGTTCCTTGCCGTTGAAATTCTTTTCCGGCAGATCCGGTGTGTACGTTTTTGCCGTAGTTTCCGGAGCCTGCGTTGTTGTTTCGCTTGCTGTCGTATCATCCGACGGCACAGTACCGGACGGATTCTGCGCGCAGGAAGCAAATATCCCGGATACAGTCAGCAGGGCAAGCAGTGCGGATAGGGTTCGTCTTACGTTTTTCATGAGTCTTCTCCTTCAAAATAAAATTTTAATCTTTTTCATGATTCTGTGCGTGCATTTTTCTGCGGGATAACTGAACAGCGGAAGCAGCGGCGGCTCAGACGAAGAAAAAACCGTGATTCCGGTGACACTCAGCACAAGAGATGCGGCGATAGACGGAATTCGTTATTCATTGGTATATACCTCCCTGAATTTGATACAGGCAATCGCGCATGCAGCCGTAAGCCGTGCGGTGCTGCCTCAGTAACGGATTATAACGGGGGACATCAGTCCGCTTGCCAGCGTGTCGCGCTCAAAATTTTTGGCAATATCGTGATACTGTCCGAGGATGTTTCTCGGCACTTCATCCAGCCACGCCGCCGCCGTGTACTGATTTGCCGGCGTGTTGCATATGCGGACGATGAGCTCGTTTTCCTCACGGAGCATGCTGCGCCCGGCTGTACACCTGTACGGCGAAAAACAGATACTGTCCACAAAATTGCCGTTGAGCGTCAGATCACAGGAGTACCCCACTTTGCCGAGATCAATCTCGATCGCGTCGGGAATTTCGTCCAGCGTGAACTTTATGCGGTACAGTACCGTCCCCGAGAACGATTCACCGTAGAGATCGCACCAGTCGCCGGGCTTTGCCGCCCGGAACTCCTCGCTGATCTCATGCTTTTCAAATGTGTATTCACCGATAACAAAGGCGGATTCGCGCCGGATCTCAAAATCAGAAACGATGATCTCCCCGCCGCAGAACGCGGGGCGCGGCTCCGCTGCGTATTCTTCATCGGTGATGAAAAATACCCTGCCCTCTCCCGGGGTAAGCATCAGCGGACTGCCGTCATATGTATACAGCCTGCTGTGCATGGCGTCAATTTCGTAGATATTGCCGCGCTCCCGGAATGCAATACACACCGTATCCGTGTCGGTATGCTCGTTTGTGACGAGACAGAGCATACCGTTCTCCAGGCGGCGTTTGGCAAGACTGACCTTAACGCCCGTGATATCCGCACCGCGCTCAACCTGGGCAATTTCTTCCGCGTCGACAACCAGTCCGCCCGCCGACCGGAATGCGTCAAGTACCTGCCTCGACGTCCCGGTGACGTTTACATGGGACGGAATGACAACTGCGGTGTAGGCGGCAGTACCGGTGACAAGTGCACCGTTTTCGATCCTGGCGGTTTCCAGAAAATCGTCCTCGATGATGTCGCAGGGAGAATGCTGTGCTTCCAGCGCGTATACCGCACTGTCAAAGGAGTTTGCCGCCGCCCGGGCATGGCTGCCTCCCGCCCAGAGATCCCGCATGGGCATATAGACCGCACAGCGGTTTTCCGGCACGCCGAGGGACATCAGCCAGGACATCCGTGCCGTGTAGCCGCAGTAATCCCGCAGATGTTTCCACGTGGGAAGCAGCGGCATGAACGCAGGGCGGGCTTCCTTGCGGAAAATCCCGTCAAAGGAGAACGACATGAGCATGATGTTGATCATACTGATGCCGCGGGACATCTGATAGAGCATAATATAGCGCATCTGATCGAATGTAAGTCCTGCGCCGTAGATCGAGAAGGATTCGGACATCGTGTAGGGATTGCCGGTCTGGTTGCCCGCCGAGGAGGCAAAGCGCGGAAAGAAGTGATTTTTCTGCCCCGGGAAGATCTGCCGCCAGATGGTATCAATGCCCGGCATATCAAAGCATCGCATCTGCCGCATGATATGATGATACCCCGCTCCCTTGCGGAGCGTGGCATCCTCACCGTTGAGATGACCGGTAAAGAGCATACGGTTTTCGCGGCACCATGTGCGGCATTTCAAGAAGTAATTTTCGGCAAAAACTTCGGCGAGCAGATCTGTGTAGTCAATGCGGACTTTTTCGCCTGCCTCATCTGCGTCAAGCGCAGTGTCCACGATCAGCTCCGGCAGATGATCCAGCAGATCGTAGCCATAACGCTCCCTGAATTTTTCCTCAAATCCCTGCGGATATCCGAGAAGACCGGTCTTCGGCTCATCCGTGAATACCGCCGTTATGCTCTTGCCGAACATATGACCGATGTGCTTTTTGTACTGCTCATGCGTCAGACGGATGAATTCATCCACCGCTTCCGCATCGCTGATGTTCGGGTAGTTGATCAGCGCGGGCGTCAGTGCGGGCGTATGATAGAACTCGGTGATGGGCGCATCGCTCTCAAAACCCGCCCGGATGCGCTTTCCGCCGCAGAATGCTGCCAGAGCACCCTCCCCCGGCGTGTAGGGAGACGGGACTTCTCTGGTCTGCATCAGTCTGCAGAAAAGATGTGGTTTGTTTTTCAGCACCTGTCCGCAGGCACTGCCCGAGGGCCAGCCGCCCTCATCGTACAGCCATAACTGCATTCCTTTTTCATAAGCGTACTCAGCGGCGAAGCGGTACATCGCAAAATATTCTTCCGTCAGATAATCCGGCTCCATGTTTGTGGGCATCGTTGTCGGACGAAATCCTTTCGGCTCCGGCAAAATGTAGAGCATGCGGACATCGTTGGCAACATACAGATCAAGCTGTCTTCTAATCTCTTCCCTGGACAGCGGAGCGTTCCATACCCAACTGAATGCGGGATAAAATTCGGTGCGCGGCTCCCGCAGCGCATCACAGGAAAATTTCTGCTCGTTGATCGGTTGGTTCGTGTGCGTGAACCTCATGCGTTTCTCCTTTCTCTTTTACGGAATCCTGAACAGCCGTGCGGCATTGCCGCCGAGGATCAGAGCTTTCTCCTCCGTGGTAAGACTTGCTCCGAGAATCATCCCCAACTGAGTGGCAGGATCAAACCAGCAGAGATCACTGCCGAACAGCAGCCGCTCAGCACCCACGCCGCCTGCAATATACTCCACCAGTCCACGGTCGAAAATATCGCCTGCCAGATCGTAGAATGCATTTTTGTACCGTTTTCCGATTGCAACAGCTTCCCTTATGCCGTTCACTCTGCCGCCGGAATGTCCGAAGATGAAGCTGACATCGGGGAATTCGCGGATGTACTTTTCAAAGAGTTCCGGGACAGCGTATTTCTGATTGGGATTGCTGGTCAGTGCCCATGTGTGGGACAATACCGGCAAACCGAACTTCCGGGCACTCTCATACGCCGGCCGGTACGCTTCATCATCGGCAAAGACATTGTTGATCGCCGGATGGAGCTTGATCCCCACAAACGCGGGGAGATCTGTATTTTCCTCAATCATTCTGACACAGAAGTCGGACATATGGGGATTGTAGAAGAAATAGCTGTATATCCGCTTCCCGGATTTTTCATAAAGCTCGCATGACTCCTCTATATATCTCTCAAAATCGGAATATTTCCCGTGACCGATCGCCTTTCCGAAGGACTGTATCATGCAGTCGATCCCCAACCGATCCATCGTTGCAAGACAACGCTCCAGCGACGGATCCAAAACAGCTACACTCTGTTCGGCAAAATGTGCGTGTGCATCAATAATCATATCCCGTCCCCGATTCGTAATCCCTGATACAGGTCTTTCTGAGAATCTCCATGATCTGAATGAGATCGCCCTTTCTCTGCAGCGAGCGGATCTCCTCACGCGGCAGAGCCTCAACCAGATTTTCAAACATCCTTACGCGGCGAATGCTTTCACGCAGCGCACCGGGACCGTCAATGTAGGACGGCCAGATATCGAGATTGAGCCAGCCGTCATACCCCACCCTATCCATCTGATAGAAGAATTCGAGCGTCTCCCAGAAGTGGACGGAGCCGACCATCAGATCATCGTCAACACTTCTGTAGTTGTCGTTGAGGTGTACATGGAACAGCTTGCCGTAGTGTGCCGCCAGTGCCAGTGCTTCCGCAGGATTTTCGTCAACGATCAGAGAATGACCGATATCCACTACAACACCGAGATTCCTGCGTGCTTTCAGCTGCTCGCAGATGAGCAGGCTCTTGCCGACATCGGAGATATACTGCCGGGTCTTGGGCTCCTTGCATTTGTATTCGATGGTAACCTTTACGTCATCGCGGTACGCACAGATCTCGTCAAGGGTTTCCAGCAGCCACTCCCATCTCTGCATGTAATCGTCCTCAAAGGGATAGGAATACCCGTCATGCGCCTGCCAGAGCAGAATATCCGCCCCCTTCAGCTCGGCGCAGATGTCCATCGTGTACTTGATAAGCTCTACACTCTCGCGTCTCATACCCGGGTCGCGTGCCATGAGCATACCGTCCTTGAGTTTGGGATCAATATACGTGTCGGGTACTACGGTGGAAACCTGTTTGCCGTTTTCCTCAACCGCCTTCCTGAACCATGCCAGATAAGTGGGATC
>SVTS01000083.1 GCA_015063645.1 Oscillospiraceae bacterium
TCACCTATGGTGAAGTTCCGGGCATCTTTTTTGTTGAAAATGTCTACACAATTTGTCAGAGGCAAGGAGACAGGGGTGGCGGGGGAGGAAACTTCGCCGTGTGAGATGGTTCCTCCCCCCGCCTCGCCGCGTTAGCGGCGAAAAAAGCTGCACTTGTGCATATTGTATACAGTATGTGCTTAAGTTAATGACATTGCTTACGTCCCTCCCCGTTCTGCCCCATAATAGAAAAGATTCGGAAAGGAGAACGGGGGAACCCTTTAACAAAAGGATTCCCCCGGCGTTCGTGCGAGATTGGCGGTATTCCGCCGCAGGCGGAATGATGACAAAGTCATCGCGCCAGGCTCGACCGAGTTTGCCGCAGGCAAACTCGCGTTATCTGCTTTCCGCTACCAGAATGCTGACGCGGTTCTGGATCAGCTTGACAGTCTCCTCAAGGGGCTTGTCGCCTGCAAAGTAGGCGGATGCCTCTTCCTTGATGATGTTGTTTACCTTGGTGTTGTTGCGGCGTGCGTGATTGACCGTTTTCAGGAAGGCGATCATTTCGTCCGCCATCTCCTGATCGAGGAATATACGCACCTGTCTGTTCTGCACAGGTATGACCGGATCAATGACGGCGATATCGTCATCCATAATGCCGTCACCGTTGGCATCGACGGGACCGGTGGTTTCCGCAGTTTCTTTCTCATCGGCAGGCTTTGTATCAGCGGTTGTTGTTTCTGCAGCTGCGGTGGTTTCCACGGCGATTTCCGTAACGGATGCCGTTTCGATGAGAATTGCGGGGGCAGACTGAACGGCAGGGGCAACTGTCTCGGGAATCGCGGGCATCGTCACGGCACCGCCGTAGTAATTGCCGCCGTTCTGATTCGCCATGCGTTCTTCGTACTGTTTCTTCTGCTTCTGCTGTTCTTCCACCTGTTTTGCCGCCATCTTCTCCAGAGAATCAATGCGGATGGGGAACTGATAGGTGAGATCGTCCTGATATTCCTTTGTGAGGAACATGCTGACGAATTGCCATGCGCCGTCTGCCAGTACGGACTGTGCGCTGATCGCATAGGAGGGGGAGGCGGTGATGACCGATCCGCTCCGGTCCATGGACGGCAGACCGACCAGAACCAGTTCTTCCTCAGAATAGAACGTGTGGCTCATGGCACTGGCAAGTGCGGTGAAATTGCTCAGATACAGCTGTTCCAGCATGGCTTTGTTATCGCGGAAGCGGTATTCGTACTCCTGCCAGAAGGCATTGTTGTTTCCGCCGCTTTCCTCCATCTCCTCCCAGACGGATTTGGTGGAGAGCGTTTTCACATATTCCAGCACAAGCTTGAAATCTTCGGTGTCAAAATAGCATTTGCCCGTATCGGTGTCCACGAATTCTTCATAGGCGTTGATGCAGAACATCTCCAGCAGCTGATCCCGGGTGATATCATAGAAGACTTTCGCGTCCTCGGGAATCGTTTTGGTCCATTCCACGAATTCCTTCATCGTCCAGCCGGTGCGGTCGCCGATCATGGATTTCTTGCCCACCAGCGTCTGTACATTGAACGCGGGCGCAAGCTCATACAGCTTGCCGTCGATGGAGAATGCATCCAGTACGTTGGTGAGGAAGTCCTCGCGCTTGAAGCGTTCGTCGTTTTCGATGTATTTGTTCAGATCGGCGAAGATACCCTTGGAGATGTAGTTGTCCATCTGAATGTACTCATTGACCATCAGAATATCGGGGATCTTGCCTGCGATAATATCGTTGTTCAGGGCGGTCAGCGCCTGCTGTACCATCGCCTGATAATCGTACTCAGCAGTGGTGTCCACGTAGTAGTCCTGCGGATCGTAGTTCTTCACCGTGATGCGGTATTCGGTGCCGAGACGGTTGAATCGGATTACGTCGCTCTGTGCGCTCCAAACGTCGCCCAGCGTGGCGAGGGTCAGAATGTACTGAGGAACCAGTTCTTCCTCGGGAACGCGCTTCATCAGCATCAGCTCCTGCTGACTGGTCACTTCATCATATCCGTTGGAAATGAACAGATCGGGCGAGATCACGATCAGACGGCTGACGGTGTTGGCAGTGATATCCGAGTTCAGATAATTCATCAGCATTGTGGAGGTACCGCTTGCCATATCGTAGCCGTAGAGCGCTTCATCTGTGCCGTAATAGAAGGTGTAGCCGGGACCGGAATAGAAGTTGTATACGTTCTGGAATACAGTGGAATCCAGTTCCACCGGTGTGCCCAGCTGACCTGCCGCTGCATTCACGGGAATCAGGGACAGCTTCTGCTTGTTTGTGGAGTAATCGGAGTAGAGGAGCACGGGACCGTTTTCCGTGGAGAAGATGGAATTCATCCAGCCGTTGCCGCCCATCTCCGTCATGTCAATGCGTGCCTTGACTGAACCGTCATCTCCGATGAAGTACAGCGTCTGATTGTCGGTGAACATGACACCGTCCGCTACGGGAACCAGGAAATCAATGTAGTGCCAGACGCGGTTGTTCGGATCGTCGGAGGGCGGTCCCCAGAGCGTCTCCGCATCGATGTTGAGCAGTTCTTTGCCGTCCATCGTCATTTTCTGCAGATAATGCTTCTCGGACGCTTCGCCCGTTTTCATGTTGTAGGTGGATGTGTACAGCACGCGCCAGATGCTGCCGTCCCCGGCAGCGGCGAAATTCTGCACATTGATATGGGTGTTTTCATCCTCAGAGGTGGGTGCCGTCAGAACGGAAAGTTCCTCCTGCTTCAGATCGGTTCCGTCGAGTGCCATGGAGTAGGTGCGGTTTTCCCGCACACCTGCTTCGGAATCGACGTAGCGGTAGCTCATATAGATGCGGTCATTTGCGGCAAAAAACTGCTGGGCATAGTTCATGCCCTCCGGCTTTTCCAGCTTGGTCACGCGGTATACGTGATCCACAGTGGATTTGACAGGCACCTGCTTTTTCCGGCATCCGCCGAGCACGGCAGTGCAGGAGAGAAGCATCACGCCGACCAGCGCGGCGGAGAGAATTCGGGTAAATTTCATGGAAACTCCTTTCGGCAGGTGCAGGATCGCTGTCCTGCACATCCGTTTAATCTTTTTTCGGCTTCGGACGGGTGAGATCGTTGTATTTTTCCTCGGCGGCATCACGGAGGCGGACTGCGCCGCTTTTCAGCGCGCGTCCCGTGGGATTCCACGCAATGCCGATCCAGACGAGGCACAAAAGCAGTGCACAAGCCAGAAGCACCGTTTCGACACAGAGAAGGGTCGCACAGCGGTATTCCGTGACCCGGGCGATGTTTTCCCACCAGGGATAGGTGACGGAGGAGGTGCGTACGCCCAGCGTGCTGCGTTCTTTCAGATGCGCAAAGAGCGGCAGCAGATCAAACCGGGCGGAATTTTCCACCGTGACCGCTCCCTCATCTGCGGGGAAAATCTTTTCCAGAACGCCCTTGGCGAATCCGTCGATGGGATTGGGCAGTACGGCTTCATAAGCGGTGATTTCACGGACGGTTTTGCCGGCTTTGGATTCATACAGAACCCACGCCCGGGGCTTCCCGCCGTAGGCTTCGTCGTACAGCGTCCCCTTGGGAATCCGACCGACGCCGCAGACGATGTATTCCTCGCCGCCCAGCGTCATGGACATGCCGCTGATGTTAAGCGCGCCGAACAGCTGCCATGCGGCATTTTCATCGAGGAAAATGTAGCCTGCGTTGGCACCGCCGGGTGCCAGATAGGAGCCGCTGATCAGCGGCATCTGGTGGAGGTAGAAATACTCTCCGCCGAATACGGTTACCTGAAGCGATGCACCGCCCTGTGCGGCGGCACCGTACAGGGATGTTTCCGTGCTGTAGACGTGATACCACAGCCGTGCTCCGTCCTCCGCCGCCAGGGATGCTTCCGTCAGTGAGGCATCAACGGTCTGCTCCACGGACAGAATCCGGGATGCGTCGTATCCTTCGCCTGCGGCGAAGAAACAGCTGAGCTGGGCGCTTTCGCCGCCCCAGCGCTCTGCCGCCAATTGATCCTGCAGGGAGGAGGCGGTTTCGCGCCGGACGATTTCCAGCACGCCTGCGGCGATCAGCAGCGCGGCAAGAAGGATCGCCGAGACGGTCAGTGCAATGCGTAATTTACTGCTTTTCATGATTATGTACTCAATCCTCGCTGAGGCGGACGTTCATGCCGCTGGAAATGGGGGAGTTGGAATTGGTGATGACATATTCGCCGGAGACCGGACCGGAAATGGCGGAGTTGGTCTCGTCGGAGGCAAGTACATCCACATCCACCCGCTTGGCGGAATACCGGTTGCCCAGCGGCGTGCTCTTGGCAGTGACTACCAGCACGAATTTGCCGTTTGCATCCTCGCGGACGGCGCTGTTGGGCACAACGCATTCATAGGAGGAATTCTTGGATCCCAGCGTGAACGTCAGGGAAGTGCCGGGATTGATATCGCCGGTGACGTCGAGAACGATGATCTTGTTCTGTCCCTGGCTGGAGGGATCGTTTTTGATGGAGACCACACGGGCGGTGGGGGTCTTGCCGTAGTAGTACCACTGGATCTCCGCGGTTTCACCGACGGTGACCTTGGCAGCCTGCTCGGCTGTGACCGTGCACTGCATGGTGTAGCCCATATCGGAGAGGATGATGGACGCGATGGGCGTGTTCGCCTTGGCTTCCTGACCGGCGGATACGGCGAGGGATTCCACAACGCCGCTCACGGGAGAAACAACGGTGCCGGCGATGCGGTTTTCTTCCAGACGGGTGATCTGTTCCTGCTTGGCGGTGATCTGATCCTGGATCTGCTTCAGCTCGATTTCATACTGCTTGAGATCCAGCTTGGCGTTCTGATCGTTGATCTCCGCCTTTGCTTCTTCATCCTTGATCTGCTTCTGAATGTCGGCGATGTTGTTCTGCGCATCGGTAACGCTGTTCTGGGCAGTGGTTACGGCTTTTTCCGCGGCTTTCACCAGCTTCTTCTTGTCGAGAATGGTGGATTCCAGCTTGGATTTGCTGTCGTCGGAGGCGTTCTGCACGACGGTTTCCGCTTCGGTTTTCTGCAGTTTCAGGGCGTCCGCCTGCTTCTGCATCTCCTTGATGGAAGTGCCGAGGGTGTCGTATTCCCGGTATCCCTGGGTCTTGGTCAGCTCCGATTTGGCATTTTCCAGATCCTTTTCCGCAGTTTCGTAGGCGGTCTTTTTCTCAGATGCGGCAGTCTTGGCGGCTTCCACAGATTCCGTTACCTGCTCCACATACTCCTCTGCGTTTTTCTGCGCGGTGGTCAGCTTTTCGAGGATGGAATTCTGCTGGGAGGACTGGGAGAACTGCATGTAGAGCTGCCAGTATTCCTGCGTGGCGGTTGTCATCTGCTGTTCCAGTGCGGCGATTTCAGCGTTTTTGGCTTCCAGCGGCTGCAGAATTGCGGCTGCCGCATTCATTTCATCCCGATACACCTTCAGCTCAGCATCGGAAACTTTGCCGTAAGCGTTGTCAAACTGGTTTTTTGCGGTGATATAGCGATTCCGTGCGGCATTGTATTCCGCTTCGGTAAAGTACATTTTTTTGTCGGCGATCTGGTTTTTCAGCTTGTTGATCGCTTCCTGTTTTGCTGCGAGATCCTTATAAGAGACGCTTCCGCCCACATTGTTATTCTGCTCCGCAACGGCATCCTTGGCGTTTTCCAGTGCCTCGTTGGCGGATTTCAGCTCGGTCTCCAGCTTTTTCTGACTGGATGCGGCACGGTCATAGGCAAGGGCGGCGTAGGCGTATGCCTGCTCCTTTTCCTTCACTTTTTTCTCCGCTTCGGCAATCAGATTCTCAATCTCATCCGGGGTGAAGAAGCCGTCGCCGCCGATCTGCCCCTGTTTGCCTTTCAGACGGGCAATTTCCTCTTCCAGGAATTCGATGTTGACGTCGATCTGGGAGAGCAGGTTCTTGGCGCTCATCACTTCGTCATAGGAGGGAATCTTGCCCTGCATCTCCTCGACCTTGACAAGCTCCTTTTCTGCCAGTGCCAGCTCTTCTTTGGCGGTTTCCAGATTGCTCTTGGCAGTATTCAGCGTGGTATAGGCGGTGTTCAGCTGCTTTTTCAGACTGTCCGCCGTGGAGGATGTTTTGCCGATATTCAGGGAGGGATCCTGCTTCATCTTCTGGATGAGCTGGATATTGAGATTCGCGAGCTCCTTGTTTGCCTGATCCAGCTCGGTGGAATCGCCTTCCTCCAGCTTGAAGATCACGTCGCCCTTTTTGACGGACGCGCCGACGCGCACTTCCACGGAGGCGACGGTGCGTGTCTGCTCGATGGACACGTCATAGCTCTGGTTGGCTGTGACGGTACCGGTCTGGCGGATGCGGGAGGCGATGGTGGCGTACTGGGGATACTGCACCGCTACCTCCGGCAGGGAGTGATTCAGAATCGTATTGGAAAACAGGGTCAGGATAAGAAGAATCGCCAGAAAGATGATGACGGTGTTCTTGATCCAGCCGCGGCGTTTTGTTTCGTTCATGTTTTATAAATCCTTTCGGGAAATTAGAGGTGTGTCGGGGCTGTGCCCCCGGCACACCGGGGATAGCTTCCGGACATATATTCGGGTATTCGGGACAGACCTCTCAGCCTTTGAGGCCGCCGGAATAGGCGACGCCCTCGACGAGGTAATCCTCACAGTAGAGGAAAATCAGCAGGGGGATGACCATATAGATGGACGCGACGGCGAAAGCCAGTCCCGCGTCGCCGGTATTGATCTCCGAGAGGAACACGGACAGCGGATGCAGATCCACCGCCTCCTTGGTCATCAGCACCAGCGGCTGTTCGACCATGTTCCAGTAGTCGATATAGACCAGAATCGCCACGGATGCGACGATGCTTTTGGACATCGGCGCACAGATTTTCGTGAAGATTTTCCACTCACCCGCGCCGTCCAGCTTTGCCGCTTCGATTACGGAGGAGGGAATGCGGCGCATGAATTTCGTCAGAATGAACACGGCGAAGGGGGAAAAGATACCCGGCAGGATGATCGCCCAGCGGGTGTTGAGCAGACCCAGCAGCTCCGAGACGAAGTAGTTGGGCACCAGCGTGACCTGATAGGGCATCAGCATGAGGATGATGTAGAGAAAGAAGATCAGGCTGCGGGCTTTCGTCTCAAAACGGGCGAATCCGTAGGCTGCGATCAGAGCCACCGTTGTCTGGAAGAGCACGATGGGCACCACCAGAATCACGGAATTCCAGAATTTGAAGAGATAATCGGGGGTCTTCAGCAGCACGGTTTCGTACTGGCTGAAGGAAACCATATCGGGGATCAGCTTGAGATTCACCTTTTCGGCAACGTATGTGCCGGCTGTGGTGACACTGGTGAAGATTTTGCCGTAGTTGGCGGCGATTTCGCTTTCTGCCATGAAGGAATTGGTCATTGTCAGAACGATGGGCAGAACGAATATAATCGCGACCGTCATAAGGAAGAGCACGGAGATGGCGGTCATCAGCGTGCGGGAGACGCCGCTGAGCCTTTTTCTGCGGCGGGCGGATGCTGCCCGCTTCATTTCCTGTTTTGTCATGGCAGCCTCCTTATTCCTCAATGTCCCTGCCCAGCCGGGCGTCGGCAAGGAACAGAAGACCGATGATGATCACCATGACGATAGCCATGAGGATCGCCGCACTGGAGAGTTTCTGATAGTCCAGCGAGACGAAGGTGTTGTTCATGAAATGCTGGAGCATGTAGAGGGAATCGTATGGATATTCTCCGGTGAGGAGGTAGACCTCACGGAATACCTTGAAGGAGTTGATCAGCGACAGAATCGTGACAAACAGGATCGTGGAGGAAAGATACGGCAGCTTGATCCGGAAGAAGGTACGCAGCGCACCTGCGCCGTCCAGCTGAGCGGCTTCGATGATATCCCGGGGGATACCCGCCAACGCCGCCATGAAGAGGATCATGTTATAGCCGATATTTTTCCATAAGTATAGAAGAACGATGGTGATCTGGCTGTAGTCGCTCTTGAACCAGTCGATCGCCTCGCCGCCCAGTGCCATGATCCACTCGTTGACCATGCCGTTGTAATGGAAGAGCACTTCCCAGATCAGCACAACGGAGGCGATGGGCACCATGTACGGGCTGATGAGCACAGTGCGGAAGAAGCTCTTCAGCGGCAGTTTCTGCATCAGCAGAATGGCGAAGAGCAGGGGAAGCACCACTGCCAGCGGCACCGCGATTGCGGAGAACATTGCCGTATTGGATGCGGCACGGCGGAACGCGATATTTTTGAGAAGAGCAAAGAAATTATCCAGCCCGACAAAGTTAGCGGTCACAGGGTTGTCGATCAGGCTGTAATAGAAGACAACAAAGAACGGGAGGAGGAAGAAGACAGCCACGCCGAGGAAGCTGGGCAGGATGAACCAGCGCGTGCGGCGGAGCTCCCGCAGTCTTGCCCGGTCGCGGCACTGTTCCGCTTTATTCTTTTCCGGCGGATGGGGACGCGGCGTCCGTTTTTTTACAGGTTTTACGGTATTTTGCATAGTGCACACTTTCTCCGCGGAACGCGGATAAAACTTCTTTTATATATGACGGAATCGGAGGGAATTTGTTTCAGTAAACTGCAATTATTTTCTGAATATTTTACAGGGAAAATTATACCATTTTGATTATATCACAGAAGAGATACGTATGCAATGCGTAAATGGTAAAATTAAGAAAGAATTAAAAAATCGTCCACGGACAGTTCCACAATTCCTCTTGTAACCGAATCAAAAATGATGTATAATAAATAGTGAATGTCTGCACGGCAGAAAAAGGAGACAGAGATGACCAAGACGAATGCCATGCGCCGGCTGGAGGAAGCCGGTATACCCTTTTCGGTGGAATCCTATCCGGTGGACGAGGAGGATCTCAGCGGCGTACACACGGCGGAGATTCTGCACATAGAGGATCCGGGATGCATGTTCAAGACGCTGGTGACCCGCGGGAAGGGCGGATATTTTGTATTCTGCATTCCGGTGGCACAGGAACTCGATCTGAAGAAATGTGCCTCGGCGGCAGGAGAGAAGAGTGTGGAGATGATCCACGTGAAAGAGATGCTGCCGCTGACGGGCTACATCCGGGGCGGATGCTCGCCCATCGGCATGAAGAAGGCGTTCCCCACCTATGTGGACGAAACAGCGATTCTGTACGACGAGATTTACGTCAGTGCGGGACAGCGGGGACTGCAGCTGAAACTGAACCCCGATCAGCTGGTGGAATTCATCGGCGCGAAGTATGCCGATCTGACACGCCATTAAAGTTTCGCCCGCTGCGGCGGGCGACCAGAGACGCTGTCTCTGGACTCTGCCGCCTTTGAAAAGGCGGGCGAAACTTTTTATACGGGGACAGTCAAATTTCAAACAAAGGACTATAGAACAATGGTAGATTTACTGGATTTGCAGAAGCATTTTATTCTCTCTCATCTGCATGAGGGGGATACTGCAGTGGATTTTACAATGGGAAACGGACATGATACGGCGTTTCTTTCCCGCACGGTGGGTGCGTCCGGATCCGTTACCGCGTTTGATATCCAGCCGCTGGCGCTGATCAATACGGAGAAGAATCTCATCGCTCAGGGCTGTCCGCCCAACTGGCGGCTGATCCGTGCGTCCCATGACCGCGCACCGGAATTTGTACATATGCCCATCAAGGCGGGGATGTTCAATCTGGGTTATATGCCCGGCAGCGGCAATAAAGCGCTGACCACCATGCGGAAAACCACTCTTCCCGCGGTGGAAAACGCCGTCGGCATGCTGGGAAAGGATGCGATCCTTCTGGTGGCTGTCTATCCCGGCCACGAGGAGGGGGCGCTGGAGGGAGAGGAGCTGCAGAAATATCTGTCCACGCTCTCCCGCTACAAGATGACCGTGGCGCAGTTCCGCCTGCTCAATTCCCCCACATCGCCTTTCTTCATGATCGTGGAGACAAAATAAGAGGTACACATGCAGAATAACAATCAGCGTCCCCGGCCGCAGAGACAGGGCACACAGCGGCCTCCTCAGAATCCGAATGCGCCTCGCGGCGCAAACAATACGGCGGACTATGCCCGCCGCCGTGCGGCGTATGAGCGCCGCAAAGCATATGAGGCGGAAATGGAGCGCCGCCGCAAGGCAGAGCGCAAACGTGCCCGCGAGGTTTTCGCCAGACGGTTTGTGCTGTTTCTGATTATTCTGGGCATTCTCGCCGTGATCGCCGCGGTGGGATTCTGGATCCATTTCAACAGAACAAACGAGCCGAGTGAACCGCTGACGGTGCGCTATACCTACGGCGGCGCCGACGGAGGCTCTCTGAGTACCGAGGAAGCGTACCGGGACGGTGTGCTCTATATGGATTTTACCGCCGCGGCGGAATATCTGGGCATGAGCCAGGTAGGCGGCGCGGACGGCATGCGCTTCATTATTCCCGTCTCAGATACGGCGGACAGTGCCGGAGAGGGCACGGAGGAGGAAGTGATCCTCTATGAAAACAGTGATCTCGCCCATGTGAACGGGCAGAACGTGCGCATGGACGGCGCGGCATCCCTGAAAGGCGAGCATTTCTATGTGCCTCTCAGCTTCTTTGCCGAATATGTGCAGGGCGCTTCCGCGGTCGTATCGGAAAACGGCAGATCGGTTGCTGTTTCCCGGACGTTCACGGATGAGATTCCCGATGCGCTGGGCTTCACACTGAAACGGGAAAAACCTGTGGAGCCGATCCCGGAGGATACCTCCATGGTTCCCGGCGTAACCACCACGCCCGACGGAAACAAACTGCCCGAGCCGGATATCACCGTGGTTTTCAAGAGTGATCTTTCCGCCTATGAGAAGTATATGAATCCGGAAAACCGGGATGAGTATCTGATTCTGGTCAATTATGAGAATCTGCTGGATGAGAAGTATCTTCCGGCGGATCTGACGAATCTGGCGGACACCCGCAAGGACGGACGCAATACCCAGAAGATGGTGAAAACAGCCGCCATGGCGCTGGAAGCGATGTTCATCGAACTGCGCGCCAACGGATATACGGACGTGTCGGTCACCAGCGCGTACCGCTCCTACAGCTATCAGAAATCGCTGTTCAATATGTATACGGACAACGAGATGAAAAAGAACCCCTCCCTGACCCGTGCACAGGCAGAGGCGATCACGGAGACCTATTCCGCCCGCCCGGGCACGTCCGAGCATCAGACCGGTCTCTGCTGTGATATGCACAATCTCTCCTCCGCCGATGTGGCGTTTGCGAATAAGGATGCCTACAAATGGCTGAAGGACAATGCTTGGAAATTCGGCTTCATCATCCGTTTCCCGGAGGATAAGCAGGATATCACGAAGATCTCCTTTGAGCCGTGGCATTACCGCTTTGTGGGACGTTACCACGCCAAGGCGATGTACGATGCGGGGCTCTGTCTGGAGGAGTATGTAAAGCTTCTGAGGGGATAAGAGAAAACAAGAGGAAAATACAGTGAAAAAATCAATCCGGACAGTGCTGCTCTGCCTGATGGGCGCGGTGCTGCTCCTCAGCGGCTGCGGCGGAAAGAGGGAAGATCTCCCCGACGCCGGGACACAGTTTTACGTGCTGGATGAGCCGGGCGTACTGGATCAGGCAACGGAGGAATATATCGTCTCCGTGAACGATTCGCTCAATGCCCAGACCGGCGCGCAGGTGGTCGTGGTATGCGTACAGACCACCGGTCTTGCTTCCACGGACGAATATGCGTATGAGCTGTTCAATAAATGGAAAATCGGCGACAAAAAGAAAAACAACGGCGTTCTGCTTCTGCTGACAGTCGGTGAGGTGGATTACTGGATGATGCCGGGCAAGGGGCTGGAGGACAGCCTGTCCTCTGGTGTTATCAAGCTGATGCTGGATCGGTATCTGGAGCCGGATTTTGCCGTCGGCGATTATGACGCCGGCGTGCGAAAAACTTTCGACGCGGTGGTGGAGCATCTGGAAACGATGTATTCCGTTACGGTGAGACCCGATTTCTCCGTGTCCGATCCTGCGGAAAGCGGGGACGGTGGGGAGGAAGTGCCCTACCGCGAGTCCAGCGATATCTCCATCATCGGCTGGGCGATTATCATTGTGATTGTGATTCTGCTGATCATCAGCTTCAGCAGCGGCGGAGGCGGAAACCATCGCCGCAGGCGGCATGTGACCCATTCCTCACCGCGTCCGCGGAGGACGAGTTATCCCTACGGTACGAGAATGCCGCGCCGCACACAGCGCCCGACGATGCACCGTCCCGGCTCCTATGGCGGAACCATCGGCAGATCCCGTGGCTCTTACGGCGGTACGATCGGCGGCGGTTATCGCCCCGGCAGTTATCGACCGGGCGGATCGTTTGGCGGCAGCTCCCGCTCAGGCGGATCATTTGGCGGAGGTTCCCGTTCCGGCGGCGGATTTTCCCGAGGCGGCGGTGCCGGACGGAGATAAGGCGAGTTGACTTTGCCAACTCGGTCGGGCTTGCCGCACGGACAATCTCGCACTGTGCAGCACTGTATGCTTTACTCAACAGGAGAAAAGTTATACGTTAATCATCCTTTGGTTAAACAAGGAGATTTTTATGAAAAAGTTGATTTTTGCCCTTCTGCCGTTTCTTCTTTTCGGCTGCATGACGCCGGAGGAAGAGGCGTCCATCGGCATCATCGGCGGTGCGGACGGTCCCACGGCGATTTTCGTCGCATCCGCCGTTATGAGCCCTGCGCTGATCGCCGCGGCTATTCTGACAGTCGCCATGATCATTGGCGCAGTGATTGCCGTGATCCTCATTCATAAACGAAAATAAAGTGTTGAAGAACAGAAAGGACTTATTGTTATGGCTATTCCGACTCCTGCTCCTTATATTGCCCGCTTTGAAAAGATGGGCTTCGGTATGTTCGCACACTGGGGACTGTATTCCCAGCTGGGTATCGGCGAATGGGCGTACCGCATTCATCAGCTGGACAAAGCTGAGTATCTGAAGCTGATGGATACCTTCACCGCGGAGGATTTCGATGCGGATCAGTTTGTTCTTGCCGCAAAGAATGCCGGTGCGAAGTATATCACGCTGACCACCCGTCATCATGACGGATTCTCTCTTTATGACACCTGCGGACTGAACAAATACGATGCACCGCACTCCGCCGCAAAGCGGGATCTGGTCCGTGAATATGTAGATGCCTGCAACCGCCACGACATCATGCCCATGTTCTACCACACCACGCTGGACTGGA
>SVTS01000084.1 GCA_015063645.1 Oscillospiraceae bacterium
GCATAAGACCTTCGATAACGCGGCAATCCTTCGGAAATTCAGAATATGCCTTTTCCCAGATTTCAAGATTTTTCTGATTTTCACCGTTTTGACAGCAAATTTTACTTTGTCGCTGATATTCACAAATTGCTTCTTCTACTTTTACTTGATCTACGCAAAGCAACTCATCAACAGTCACATCAAAGTAAAACGCGATTTTGGGTAGCAAAGTAATATCCGGAAAACCTTCTCCACGTTCCCACTTCCCGACTGATTGAGGAGTAATTCCAAGATGGTTGGCGAGGGCTTCTTGGGTAATGCTTTTCTGCTGTCTCAATGCACGTAATTTTTCTTTCAAGTTAATTTCCATAAATTCAATCCACCTTTATTTAGATTGATAAGCGCTTATCTTGACTATATTATAGCAAATATTTTTTGCCATTTCAAGAACCGCAAAGTTTATTCACGGGCGGATTTTACAACTTTTGGTTGTGTGTACTAAAAGCCTCGGCAAGGAAACTCCCTGCCGAGGCTGTATTATATTAAAACTGTCCTTTAGCACCCGAGGCTAAATGACGGAGGATTTTTCCATATTACTTTCTCGGGAAAATCTTTTCAAGGGATTCCCATATACCGTTCAGGTAGCTGGCACCCATAGCACGGTCATACAGACCGTAACCGGGCATACCGCCCTCACCCCACACAGCACGTCCGTGATCGGGACGGATAACGCCGTCGAAGCCGCTGTCATACAGCGTCTTCATGATCTTGAACATATCCAGAGAACCGTCGGCGGAGAGATGAGCCGCTTCGTCGAAGTTGCCGTTGCCGTACTGACGGATGTTGCGGACATGGGCAAAGTAGATACGTCCCTTCAGGCGGGGAATGATCTCGCATACGTCGTTGTTCGGATTGGAGGAGAGAGAACCGGTGCAGAGGGTTACGCCGTTGTGCGGATCATCCACTGCTTCCAGCATACGAACCAGATTATCACCGCTTGAGATAATGCGCGGCAAACCGAACACGGACCAGGAAGGGTCATCCTGATGGATTGCCATCTTGATATCGTACTTGTTGCAGACAGGCATGATCGCCTTGAGGAAGTACACCAGATTCTGGAACAGCTTTTCGTTATCCACGCCCTGATACATCAGGAAGAGCTGCTTGATCTGCTCCATTCTCTCCGGCTCCCAGCCGGGCAGAACCAGACCGTTTGAATTCTCATTGATGCTCTCAAAGAGTTTTTCCGGATCAACGGCGTCGATCTTCGCCTGCTCATAGGAGAGAACGGTTGCGCCGTCCTCACGCATCTTGGCGAGGTCGGAACGGGTCCAGTCAAACACGGGCATGAAGTTATAGCAGACCAGCTGCACACCTTCCTCACCCAGTGCTTCCAGGGACTTGATGTAGTTTTCGATGTACATATCACGGTGACCGGGGCAGCCGATCTTAATAGTATCGTGAACATTGACGCTCTCGATACCGGAGAGTTCCAGTCCCGCTTCCTCAATGGAATTCTTGAGCGTACGGATCGCACTGCGTTCCCAGACCTCACCGGGAGTAGTATCGTACAGTGTGGAGACGACGCCCTTTACACCGGCGATCTGACGGATATGCTGCAGCGGAATCGGATCTGTGGGACCGAAATAACGCAGAGTCATTTTCATGGCAGGAGCCTTTCTGCGGACTGTGCCGCTATAAGAAATATACTTCCGATCAGGGAAGACAGTTGTTTCACAAACGGAAATATTATATCATATTTTGTCTTTTTTTACAATGTGAATTCTATATAGAATTCACATTGCAAAAAATCTACTTCATGATGCATTTTGTCATCCCCCGTCGACGAAACCGCTGTTCCGAAAATAGAGGAACTCCCTGCGGTAATTCTATTTAGACAAGCTGCCATGAGTTCAGAAAAAATTAAGTATGTCATTGAAAACAAAAAAATGAACACAGCGCTTTCTGTCAAGACAGTATATCGTTTTTATGCTATAATATATTTACAAACAAACAGCCGATGTTTGAAATACGACCAGGAGAATAACAGCATGGAAAACAGCGAACTGATCACCAAAGCACTGGAGTATATACGAGCAGAAAACAAAAACAGCGAGATCACCATCGAAGATGTTGCAAATCACGCAGGCTTTTCCACAGATTATTTCAATCGCGTGTTTTTGGCACATACAGGATTTAATGTAATGGAATATGTGCGGTTCAGCCGTATGAAAAAAGCAGCGAAGCTACTTCGAACTACGGATAAAGATATCCTTGACATTGCCCTTGACTGCGGTTATGAAGCACATGAAAGTTTTTCACGGGCATTCAAAAAACAGTACGGAGTCAGACCTGTGGAATACCGCAGACAAACCTATAAAACGGAAGCATTCTACGGAGACTTTTTCAACGATACGGTAGGAGCGCGTCTGACTCACGAATTCAAAGGTTATAAAACCGCCGATACAGATGAAGTAATTGATTTTATGCTTGAAAGCAACGCACTGAAATACGGATATGCGGCAATATGCTGTCGGGTCAACGGAGGCGTTGCATTGTACAATGGTGAGGGATTCCGGGATGGATTTATCTGGTTTTCAGAGTGGAACGGCAGATTTATGGGGGATATTATCTGTGAAGACTATGAAAAGATTGCAGAATACTTGAAAACTTTCTCGGATGATCGGTTTGATATGGTTATCACTACGATGGATGATAACAAGGTTATTATAGATTCGCTCGCAAATTTTGGTATGAAAGTATCCGAAATCGAACGCCACGAAGGGCGGTATTATACCGGAGAACCGTATACTATTACACCGCCCGACGGATATACAGTGCGCTTGATTGAATACGAAAACTACGATACAGTACGGACATTCTGCGATCGCAATGGATGCTTTACCCATTATATTCCTCATATGAAACAGGAACTCCATCAAAGAGATATTCTTGGAAATGAAGAGCATTCTGTTTTCGGATTCGCAATCTTTTATGGAGACGAAATGGTAGGTATCAGCCTCGGCGGACTCCAGCGTGTGCACGGATTTGTGATCAACAATTGTGTAACCACCACCTTGCTTAATGAACACGAAAACGAAGAACTGTATCAATATGTGTTCAAGTATGTTACAAATGCAGCTCTTGAAAAAGGGGCATTGCCTTTTGATGATATTCAGACGCCGTTTACAAAAGAAAACAGTAAAAGCGGTACGTTCGATTCTTCAATATTTGGGTATAAAACAGCAGGATTCAGCTGTCAAATCAAATAACAGAAAGCAGATTCTCAAATAATGAGGATCTGCTTTCTGTTATAGGCTCCAAAAATATCTATACGTATAATTTACTCCCTGCGGAGTTCCTCTTGCCGTATATCAGACTTTTTTCGTCCATTCGATGGCTTCAGTCAGCCACTGCTGCACTTCCGGATAGGATACACAGCCGATCTTCTCGGTCTCCTCATCGGACCGTGCCAGACCGTGAGGACCGCGGGGGAAGATGCGCATCTCAAAGGGAATCTTATGCTTCGCCAGCGCAGCGCCGAAGAGCAGCGTATTCTGTACGGGAACGCCCTTATCCTCGGCGGTATGCCAGATGTAGACCGGAGCGGTCTTTTCATCCACGTGATGCTCCAGAGAATACGCAAGGTTCTGCTCTTGTGTCGGTTCTGTTGTACCGAGAATCCGGTTGAAGGAACCGCGGTGCGCATACGGACCGGATGTGATTACGGGATAAGAGAGAATCGCACCGGTGGGGCGGTTCAGTCCGTAGGGCATATCGGGCGACGCCTTGGCGTAATCCTCATGCCAGAGCGTAGCGGTGGAAGCCGCCAGATGACCGCCGGCGGAGAAGCCCACCACAAAGACGCGCTCCGGGTCCACATTATACGCCTCTGCGTTCTCACGGATGTGCACGATCGCACGGGATGCTTCCACCAGAGGACGGGGGAACAGCGCCTTCTCACCCACGGAATACCGCAGGACAAACGCCTGGAATCCTGCCGCGGAAAAAATTCTGGCGATAGGATCGTTCTCGCGGGCTGCCACATTGCTGTAAGCACCGCCGGGGATCACCAGCATAGCGGGACGGCGACCGATCTTCATATCGGGAATCGTATCGGCGATATACGCGGTAAGCGTAATCGATTCATCCTCCGGACGGAGGTAAACAGTTTCCATTTTCATAATTCATCCTCCTTCACAGACGGTTTGCCCAATCGATCGCTTCGCTGATCCACTGCGCGGCATCGGGAACAATCATATCGTCTCTTCCGTTACAGGTCTGCGCTGTTGCCAGCGCAATACCGTGCGGTCCCTTGGGGAAAACATGCACCTCAAAGGGAACACCTGCCGCGGCAAGGGAGCTTGCCATATAGATAGCATGCTCTACGGGCACAACCGGATCTGTGGCGGTATGCCAGATATAAGCAGGCGGCGTCTGCGCGTTCACCAGATTCTCCGGAGAATACTGCGCCAGTTCTTCTTCGGATACCTGCAGGGTACGCTTGAAGGAATTGGCGATTTTTTCCGTACGCACGGATGTGGGGGCATAGGAAAGGATCATGCCGGAGGGGCGGTTGCTGCCCGGCTTCATGCCCGGGAAAGCAGCATGGAGGGTATCGTACATAGTGCCCAGCGTAGCGGCGAGATGACCGCCGGCGGAAAAGCCGACGACAAAGACGCGCTCCGGATCCACATTATAGCGATCCGCATTCTCACGCACATGGGCAACCGCCATGGAGGCGTCCACCAGAGCATTGGGGAATTTCGCATGCTCCCCTATGGAATAGCGGAGGACAAACGCCTGAAAGCCTGCTGCAAAAAACTGCATGGCAACCGGCTCTGCCTCACGGGGGGAGAGATGGGTATAACCGCCGCCGGGGAACACCACGATAGCGGGACGGCGCGTGTAATTCAGCTCCGGGGCGCTGTCGGCGATATAGGATGTCAGCGTCACGTCGGAATTTTCGGGACGCAGATGAAAGGTTTCGATCAGCATATTGTATCTCCTTTTCGGATTATATGTAACGGAAAACGCTTCAAGGATGAGTCAGCGTCAGAACGCCGTCCTTCACCTGCATGGGACACCAGCGTCCGGAACGGCACTGCCAGTACGGATTACCGTCCTTTTCATAATCGCGCGCATGATAGATCACGTAATACTTTCCGTCGATCTTGATAACACTGTTATGACCGGTTCCCTCTTCGTACTCGTTTTTGATCATCACAGGATCAAATTTGCCGTCCGCGGTATGCTTTGTCCACGCTACTTTGGTCAGATCCTCTTCATCGCTCTTAGCTACCGCATAGCCCAGATGATAGGTATCGTTCATATAGCAGCCCGCGCTGTACATCAGATACTGATATTCGCCCTCACGGAACCAGAATGCGCCTTCCAGCGTATGCCAGTCTCTGCCGTCGCCGAAACGGTTGCGCTGGAAAATCTCCTCATCAAAACTCGGGGTGAGGATCTCGCGGCAGATGCCGGCGGGTGTATAGGGATCCAGCATTTTATCCACATAAATCCGCGTACCGATCCGCTCTCCCTCCTTATTATCCTCAGCATAGAAGAGGAACAGTCCCGCAGACGTCTGCACGATATGGGAATCAATGGAGAAGCGGTCGTAGAGTTCCTTACGGTTTTCAAAGGGACCCAGCGGACTGCGGGAGGACATGACCATCATGTGCTCAAATTTGTCCCCTTCGTCGCAGGAAACGTATATGTAATACATCTCTTCATATTTGATAATGCTGGGTGCCCAGAAATTCCTGCACCCCTCAAAGGAGCATACCGCGCCCTTGTAGCGCCACACGCCGTCCAGCGATTCGCATTCATATGCTTCCACGCCATCCCCGCCGGTCACGTACAGATAATACATACCTCCGTCAGCAAAAATAAACGGATCCGCCTGATCGCGGCCTTGTACATCAAATTTGAATTTCATCGCAAATCCTCCGATCTGTCTGTCAGGTATATTGTAGCACAGCCATATAGAAATTACAAGACAAAAACGCCAATATCGCGCACAAACTTACCGGCACGCCAGCCGTACCAGACGGATCCCGCCGAAATCCGTCAGCGGTGTATCCGCAAGTGGAAGAACAGTGATCCCACGGGATTCCATCCTCTCCCGCAGTGCGTGAGACGGCGTGCCGAAAAACGCTGCCGCGCCCTCCGCCGTGCCTCCGGCTCCGCCGATGAATCCGCAACTATAGCCGGGCAGCAGGATTTTTTCTCCATCTGCCGGCAGCACATCGGCTCCGTCCGCGGCAGCAGCGCGGGCAATCGTCGGATCCGCAGTGATCACCGCATCCCCGCACGCAAGTGCGGCGCATCCCGCATACCCCTGCTTTACTGCGCGGAGAAACTTCCCCTGCGATTCGGCCTCTCGGATCACATCCGGAGAGAGATGTGGCAGAAAACCGTAGATATATTCCCGCCACGGGAAAATATTGAACGGAACATCCACAGGATACTGCGCGCCGATGGATGTCTTCGAGAGAATCAGCCGTCCCGCCATTCGTCGGCACAGCGTATCCGCCGTATCCGGAAATTCCCGGGCATAGGCAGCTGAGGTGATCAGCATATCGCCGATCTGCGCAAACAGTGTATCCGGATGTGCCGCGATCCGCCGATCTGCCGCACTGCAGGGCGGGAGCAGAATCACGTCGGCACAGTGTGCCGCCAGTGCGTCGGCATATCCCGCAGCATCGGCGGAGATCAGCGCAAGATATTCGCCCCAGATTTTCATCATTCACTCCTGAATTTTTCTTATAAAAAGCAAAAAATCCCACCATAGGCGGGATTTGAAGCTGCGGATATACGCAAATTAAGCGCGGGTTACCTTGCCGGAACGCAGGCAGCGGGAGCAAACAGCAACCGTCTTGTGCGTGCCATCAACAACAGCCTTGACTTTTCTGATGTTCGGCTTCCACATTCTGTTGGTAGAACGGTGGGAGTGGGAAACCTGAGCGCCGAAAACAACGCCCTTACCGCAAATACTGCACTTAGCCATGTCTATGCACCTCCGTGTATATGATTGATTATCTTAATCCAAAATCAGCGGATATTATTATATCATATTTTCCGCTGTAATGCAAGTCTTTTTTTGATTTTTATTTTATTTCCGAAGAGTTTTTACGAAAGATTCCATTCTGTCCAGTGCTTTTGAGATATGCTGCACGGAATATGCGTAGGAAATCCGCGCAAATCCCTCTCCACATGCACCGAATGCCGTGCCGGGCACGATGGCAACGTCATATTCTTCCAGCAGACGGCGGCAGAATTCCTCACTGCTCAGCCCGCATCCGCCGATATAGGGGAATGCGTAGAACGCGCCTTCCGGCTCAAAGCAGTCAAGACCGATGCCCCGCAGACCGGCGGTCAGATAACGGCGGCGGCGGTTGTACTCGGAGCGCATCATCTGCACGTCCTCGTCGCCGTTCTTCATCGCCTCGATGGCGGCAAACTGAGCGGTGGTGGGTGCGCTCATGATGCCGTACTGATGCAGTTTCAGCATCTGTCTCGCGATCGGCTCGGGTGCACAGAGATATCCCATGCGCCAGCCCGTCATGGCGAAAGCTTTGGAGAATCCGCTTGCCAGAATCGTCCGCTCCGTCAGTCCCGGAACAGCAGCGCAGGAGTAATGCTCTCTGCCGTAAGTCAGCTCGGCGTAGATTTCATCGGAGAGAATCAGGATATTGGTGCCGCGGAGCACTTCTTCCAGCGATTCCAGCTCCTCACGTGTCATGATCGCACCGGTGGGATTATTCGGATAGGGCAGAACGAGAAGTTTTGTCTTCGGCGTAATTGCCGCACGCAGTTCGTCCGCCGTGAGTTTGAATTTGTTTTCCTCTTTCGTTTCGATGATCACGGGCGTACCGCCTGCCAGTCGCGCCAGAGGCTCATAGCAGACGAATGCCGGCAGAGGAATGATCACTTCATCCCCTGGCTCAAGCAGTGCACGGAACGTAATATCGATCGCTTCGCTTCCGCCGACTGTGACGATCACTTCCTTCTGCGGATCGTAATGCACATCGAAGCGGCGCGCCAGATAGCGGCTGATCTCCTGTCTCAACTCCAGAAGACCCGCGTTGGCGGTATAATAGGTCTTACCTTTTTCCAGACTCTCGATACCCGCCATGCGGATATGCCAGGGCGTGACAAAATCCGGTTCGCCGACAGTCAGGGAGATGGCGTTGGGTCGGCTGCCCACCAGATCAAAGAATTTCCGGATACCGGAGGGTTTTATATCCCGCACATGGGAGGGGACACAGGATTCGTAGTCGATCATCAGAGAACCTGCCCTCTCTCATCCACTGTCTCAGCACCGTAAACCACGCCTTTATCCTTATACTTGCGGAGAACAAAATGGGTAGAGGTAGAAATGACATCCTCAATGGGAGCCAGCTTCATGGCGACAAAATACGCAACTTCCTTCATGGTCTTTCCCTCGATCATCACGGCAAGGTCAAACCCGCCGGACATCAGATAGAGGCTCTCCACTTCGGGATAGTTGTAAATCTTTTCCGCCACACGGTCAAAACCGCGGTCGCGCTGCGGCGTGATCTTCACTTCGATCAGTGCGCTGACGGATTCCTTATCGGTTTTGTCCCAGTCAATGATCGCCTTGTAACCGAGCACAACGCGGTCGCGCTCATAGCGTTCAATCATATCACGGATCTCGCCCTCTTCCTTGCCGAGCATCTTTGCCAGCTGCTCGTCAGTCAGGCGGGAGTTATCTTCAAGAAGTTTCAAAAGTTCATTCATGTTCTATGACTTCCTTTATTTATATAAAGCTTTTTGCCAGGCTTTTTCCTAAAAAAGCCGCGTTTCTCTTTTGCCAATTACCGGTTCTTCTCCACTTTCGCCATAATCTTTTCAATGGAAAGACCGTACTTCTCCGCAATATCCCGGGCGTAGCTCTTGCCGTCCGGTTTCGCACGGCGAACCTTGAAGGAACGGCTGCCTTCGTCAATGGCGGCAACCATGTTGTCGATCTTCACGCCGCCCTTGGGAATGCACTCGTCATTGATGCGGTCCACGGATGCAGCCAGATCATGCAGATGGGTGGAGAAAATGCAGCGGCAGCGCGCCATGGAAAAGCCGGACAGCACTTCGCTTGCAATGTAGGATGCCTCATAGGATCCCGTGGAGGACAGGGATTCGTCCAGCAGAGCCAGAGAATTCTCCGTCAGCGTATCGAAAATCGCATCCAGACGGGCGCATTCCTCGCCCAGACGTCCCTTGTCGATGGTGTCCTCGGAGCCGGTGGGGAAATGGGTGAAGATATTATCGCAGGGACTGAGCACCGCTTCATCCGCGCACACATACAGTCCCAGCTGCGCCATCACAAACGCCAGTCCTACCGCACAGGTGGTAACGGATTTACCGCCGCGGTTCGGACCGGTGATCACGAAGATCATGCCGTCCTCATCAAAGGTGAAATCGTTGGGCACGACCGGTCCGTCAATCTTCAGGCTGACAACCGGGTTGCACAGATTCTTCGCGGAGAATTTCTTCTCTGCCATGGGCAGAATCTCCGGACGGCAGAGATGGCATCCCTTCTCTTCCAGCCGGGTCATCAGTTCAGCCGCCTTCACGACGAATTCAATCTCCGGCATCATACGGATGAGGAAATCCGTGTTCTCCAGCACATACATCTGAACAACCTTTTTCCAGGAACGGATGGAGGTCTTGAAGACTTCATTGATGGCGGAATTGAACGCAAAGGACAGCGCCATCTGCTGATTCTCGCTCTGATTCTTCCGGAACGGAACCAGGGACGCGATGCAGGTATACTCGTCTTCCTTGAAATCCAGGCGGAGAATCTTATCCAGAATTTCGCCGGATTTGAAATACTCATTATTGATGGACAGAACACCCGCGTGCTCGGGACGGAGCTGTGCATCCAGATTCACGCCTACGGTGATGCTCTTGATCTCGCGTACACGTTTGGTCAGCTCATTCAGTTTCTCATTCAGTTCTTTGTAATACTCGCTCTCGGTCAGCAGACTGATACGCTCCGCAAGGCGCTTGAAAGCACGGCTCTGCAGCTTATCCGCGATAGGAAGAAGACCGTTTTTCAGATGCTCCATCAGGGAGGTGTACAGCTCCACCTCGGTGATGCTGTACAGATAGGATTCCGTAGAACCGGCGCTGTCGCTGCCCATACGGCGCAGCTCGGTGATATCGCCCAGCAGGGGCAGCATCTTCAGAAGAACCCGCGCAATTTCAGGATTTGCCGCCATGTCGGCGAACGTCTCCTGTCTGTAGCGAATCACTTCCGCATCCGCGGTCATGAAACTGCCGATATCACTGCTTTTCAGGTCAATCAGATAATACAGTTCCAGCTGTTCGGCGGTCACTTCGCTCAGTTTCGCGCCGCCTTCGCCGATGCTCTGCCGGCGAATGGATTCGGTATCCGGATACAGCAGGCTGATATCCGTGGTATCTATGGTTACAGACATAGGGTACCTCTTTCTGTTACGTTTTCAAGAAATTTTATATATTTTTATGATACATAAAAGTGTCAGTCAAGCTCCGCAAGGGGAACACTGCCGCCCGGCATTCTCACATATTCAAAGCCCGCCTGACGAAGCAGCGCGGTGCCCAGCTCCAGTCCAATCCCCATTTCCGATGCCCGGTGGGAATCGGATCCGACGGTCACGTCCGTGCCGCCGCAGTCGCGCCACAGGCGCAAAATGCAGAGTTCCGTCTCATCCGGGATCAGCTTCAGGCGGAGCGCCTTTGTATTCAGCTCTATCGCCATGCCGTTTTCCCGCAGAATATGGAACAGACGGCGGAAGTCCGCTTCAAAATGCGCCACATCGATCGCCTTGCCGGACTTCGCCATATAACGCAGGGGATAGGAAAGATGTCCCACCGTATCCTGCCCGGGAATCGCCGCATGGAGACAAAGCTCGTCCAGCATCCGGTGATACAGATTCTCCATCAGAGGCTGGCTCATATATGTACAGTCGAAGAAGGAAAAATCCGGCACATTCTTCAGGTTGTGGCAGGAGCAGATGACAAAATCAAACTGATTCTTCGCAAGGAACGCCTTCGCTTCCTCAGGGCGATTTGCCGCCTGTCCCAGTTCAATGCCGCGGTACACACGCACCCGTCCGTCATATGCCGCCTGTGCTTCCTCAATCGCCGCTTTTGCGGCGGGAACATCGTAATCCGGATAGAAGCCGTCGAGAATCCCGTCAATATCATAATGATCCGTGATCACAAAAGAACGCACACCGGCTTTTTCCGCCGCAGCACACAACTCCGCCGGCGTATTGTGTCCGTCAAAAGAATAGATGGAATGAGTATGGCTGTCACACAGCACAGAAGTCACCTCGCTTGCGATACATATAATTATTATATCACACTTCCGCGGATATTGCAAGGCAAAACGGAGAGAATCCCGGCAGTTCATCTTGATTTCACATTCGTTCAAAAAATCCTGTAGATTTTCTTTCCGGAATAGTTTATAATGAATACAGATCTATGGGAAGGAGCGGTACCGTGACAAACTTTGATTTTCTTTTCGGTGAGAAGAAATTCTCCTGTTTTTCCGGAGCGGCAGCTGCCGCTGAGAAAATATGCGGCATTGATGCCGCCGCCTGCGCCGTCAATGCCCGCCGTGCCGCGGAGCTGGCGGTCAAATGGATGTATGAAAATGACCGCGCTCTACCCAAAACAAAACGGGATCAGCTCGCCGCCCTTACCGGTGCATCGGAATTTCGTCAGGTTGCCGGTGCCGCCAATGTCCGTGCGCTGGATTATATCCGCCGTGTGGGCAACAATGCCGCCCACAATCCCGACATGGTGACGAAGGAACAGGCGGAGCTGTCTCTGAAAAACCTCTACGATTTCACCTTTTTCATGGCGAAAAAATACAGCAAAGTCCGTCCCATCGGCGCGTATGACAAATCCCTGCTCGATCCGGAAGCGGAACTTGTCACAGAAGCTTTTTCCCAGCAGGATATCCGAGAGCTTCTGGCGGAAAACCGCGCCATGAAGCGCATGCTCGCCAATCTCCGGCGAGAGAAAGACGAGGAAATACCCGCCGCGCGCACATCCCTCTCCGAGGCTGACACACGCCGGTTGTACACCGAAACGGCGCTGGCACATGCCGGATGGCGCATCGGCGTCAACTGTTTTGCCGAATATCCCCTCCGCGGGCTGCCCACACAGAACGGTGTCGGATATGCAGATTATGTGCTCTGCAATCCGGACGGAACGCCTGTGGCGCTGATCGAATCTCAAGCGGTGGATGAGGATGTGGCGCTGGGCAGACAACAGGCAAAGCTGTATGCGGACGCACTGGAGAAAAAGACCGGCATCCGCCCGGTGATATTCCTCACAAACGGGCTGGAAACCAGAGTATGGTTTGACAGCGAATCCCCGGAAAGACCCATCGGCGGATTCTATTCCCCAAGCGATCTAATCCGTATACGTTCCCTGCGGCACAAGCGCCGCCTGCCGGAAGATGCGGATTACGAAGCCTCCAAAGTCCGCCGCCCCTATCAGCTTCAGGCGATCCGCGCGGCGGCGGATGCATTCTGCCGCCGGAAAGAGCGGACCGTATTTCTCTCCATGGCACCCGGCACAGGCAAGACGCGTACAGCGCTGGCAGCGGCGGATCTTCTGCGTCGGTGCAGCTGGGCGGAACATGTGCTGTTTTTGTGTGAAAACGATCTTCTCTGCCGTCAGGCACAGCATGAATTTACCTCAGCGTTTCCCGGCTGGCGCACGGCAGCGATCACGGATCACGCCGATGCGGCAGAGGCGGAAATCATTTTTGCCACGTTTGAAAATCTCCCGGTTGAAGCGGATGAACTGACGGACAAAAACGGCATGTCTCTGCTCACCGCAGGCAGATTTGATCTGATTATCTGTGACGAAACAGACCGCCGCACGGTACTGCAGTGTCAGGATGCCTTCCACACATTTGACGCGCCTGTTCTGGCGCTCTCTTCCGCGCCGGGCGGCATGACGGACCCGCTTCTGTGTGATCTGTTGAATACCACCCCCGGACAGGCGGCATTTTCCTATTCCTATGACGATGCAGTGCGGGACGGCTGGATTGCTGCTTTTACGGCGGCGGATGTCCGTCTCTCCCTGCTGAGCG
>SVTS01000085.1:0-1945 GCA_015063645.1 Oscillospiraceae bacterium
GCATCATTGGTGTTGTAAGCCTCAACAACAGCAGCGATGGAACGGGTAGCGGTCTTATCCTTACCCATGGTCTTGTCGGAGTTCAGGAATGTACCGAGACCGACTTCCTTACCGGTAGTTGCACCTTCCTGCATCTCAAACTTCATCTCAAGAACGAAATTCTGACCGTTTACTTTGGAAGCATAGGTAACGAATTCAGCCTTGGAATCCTTTACGCCGATGATCTTGTTGTCGATACGGCCATAGTACTTGTAACCGTCAGCGCCGTCATTGTTCCAGTCGAAAGAGATTTCCAGGCAGGTGGTGTTCCAGGAATTCTCACCGTCATACTTGGGGTTGTACTCAGCGAGCGGATAGGCGCTCTTGACATCGAAAACAACGTAGAGATACTTGGCATCGTGGAGCAGATAAGCAACTGCGGTGGTTTCGGTCTTGAACTTATCATTGTGGCTCTTGTTGAAGTCGAGCTTCAGACCGAGCTTGTAGGCCTCATCAACCTTGCCGTCTACAGTGATTGCGCCCTTGTAGAGCGGAACCTTGGCGTCGCCGGGATAACCGTTGGCGGTCAGAGCGGATGCGGGGAGTGCCAGTGCGCAGACGAGCATTACGACTGCCATGGCAATGACTGCGAGTCTTTTCATGGGGATTCTCCTTTGAAAAATAATATTTTGTTATCCGTACCAATACAGCACGGGAATAACCGTAACTGAACTGCGCTTACTTCGGATGATCTGAGCGAGGAAGGTTTCCCTCTCCCCTCCCCTTTCCAAAGCCTTTATACTTTGAAATACGGACGGATGATATTGACAGGGGATGTTCCGGTGAATTCCGTTTCGCCGCAGGCAGCACGCACGAAGGCTTTCACGCTGGCGGACACGAAGGAATAGGCATTGACGCAGGTTTTTCCCCGGGCAAAGTATTCGTCCATATAATAGGGGGAACCGAAGGACACGGCTATGGTCTTGTCCACAGCGTGGCTCAGGGCGACTTTGATCTTGGCGCACTCTTCCCCGTAGAAATCCTCCGGACCGGAGGGACGGAATACCCGGGAGAAAATGGCGTAGATGATCCGGTCGTAGCTGTCCATTTTGGCGCAGGATACCGCTCTGTTCTTCGCAAAAACGGTGGGGCGGTCATAATAATCCACGTCAAATCCGCGGGCGCGGAGTTCCTCGCAGAGAAGCTCCGCTTCCGCGTAGGCGGCAGGCCAGTGGGAGGCGGCGACAACGGCGATTTTCGGACACCGCTCGGGGGTCAGGGGGAAATTTCCTGCCGTGTCCCGCAGAAGGGTGATGGATTTTTCACCCACCCGACGGGCAACGTCCCGGACATATGCTTTTTCCTCATCGGAGAGGATCACCGGTGCATTGTCACTTTGGAAAAGCCCCAGCTTTTCCTTGAGAGCGAGGATGCGGTTCACGGCATCGTCCAGCCGTTCCATGGGGATATATCCGCTCTCCACGGCTGCTTTCATCGCCTCGAAATAGCCCTTCTTCGGCCAGAGCATCATATCGCATCCGGCACGGAAGCATTCGATCAGCGCCTGACAGTCGTCCTCATAATAGCCGAGGAAACCGCCCATGCCCAGAGCATCGGTGACGACAACGCCCTCGAAGCCCAACTCACCTTTCAAAAGATCGGTGATCAGTTCCCGGGAAAGGGTAGCCGGCGGCGGAAATCCGTCCAGCAGTTCTTTCTGATACGCGGGGAAATTGATATGACCCGCCATGATCGTGTACACGCCGTCCTCAATCATCTCCCGGAAGACCCGGCCGGAGAGGCGCTTCCACTCCTCCACGGAGAGGGAATTGGTGGTGGTGACCCGGTGCTGATCCCGGTAATCCAGACCGTCGCCGGGGAAATGCTTGGCGCATGCGGCGATGCCGCCGTCCTGCATGCCGCGCACCACGGCTTTCAGAATTGGATTACCGGGATCAGCACCGGG
>SVTS01000085.1:1955-13092 GCA_015063645.1 Oscillospiraceae bacterium
GAGGGATCGCCCTGTCGGGATCATCGCCGGTGCCGCGCTCACAGACCAGCGGATTCCAGGGATTGATATTGAGATCGGATACGGGAGAAAGAGACCAGTTTGCGCCCACGGAACGGGCTTCCATGGCGGTGGCTCTGCCGTATTCGTAAGCCAGCTCCGTATCGTTCGCCGCTCCGAGACTCATCAGGTAGGGGAAGGGGGTCAGCCCCTTGAACATGCCGCCGCATCCGTTTTCAAAATCGGAAGTGATCAGTACGGGGATATCCGCGTTGTCGATGTACTGCCTGATCAGCTTCCGCGCGCCCTCGACGCCGCGTTCATCCGGCTCGGTGATAATCTGTCCGCCGAAGAAGACGCCGCCCACTTTGTCGGGAATAAAATCGTGATCTGTGATCCGGATAACCATTGTCTGCAGAATTTTCTGCTCCAGCGTAAGATCTTTAGCCTGCATAACCGTATCCTTTTCATTTATATAAATATATCTGTATTCATTGTAGCATCCCGCCTGTACGGTGTCAATACACCGGTGGTTTACCCGCCGGGGAGCGGAATCTCATCCTGGAAGTTGAGAAAAATGGAACGCCGACGGTTCTCGCTCATTTTTTGCTGCAGCGAAAGATTCGGCAGGGCGGACAGTGCATAAAAAACTCGCGGGAGGGGCTGCATTTGTTAAATGCAACCCCTCCCGCTTTCCTTTTTCTGATAGTGCAATTGATGCTTCTGTTTAGTTTTGTTAATGTGTTTGGTTAGATATGTTGATTTTCTTTTTCTGATATTTCATTTATAATTATAATGAATACAGATATACGGTTTTACAGGGATTCTGTTTCTGTATCCACAGACGGGGCATAGCCGAATGTGTTTACATATTGCTTGTAAAATCCCGTATAGCTGTCAAAGCCGCACAGGTGATAGATGTCGGTCGGTTTCTTCCCCTGGTGGAGCATATTCTGGGCATACAGAAGGCGCTTGGTATTGATATATTTCAGCGGCGTTATGCGGATCTGCGTTTTGAACAGACGGTACAGATATTGCTCACTGATATAGAAATGAGCACTGATTTCCTTGACTTCCCGTACAGTAAACAGATTTGCGTTGATATAATCCAGTATCTCCGTCAGCAGAGGCGTTGTTTCTGACGGAATCGTGGTAAGGCTTGTATCGGCGATGGAAAGATTATACAGCAGCTCTGTCATAAGCGCGGACAGAATTTCCGTAAACGCCTCCTTGTCAAAGCGGGGACAGTAATAATCCATACGCTTGAACAGACCGGCAATGATGCTTTCGGGCGGGCAGTTGATCACTTCCAGGTGTTCCGGAATGCTGTCAATCAGCTTGCTGTTTATGAGAGAGGGATTGAAGCCTACGTTATAGCGGGAGTATTCCGTATCCTGCAGAAATTCAATATAGTGATACTTCAGCGGACGGATAAAAACGAGATCATTTTTGTTGAGCCTGTAGCGCCGTCCTTCGATGATGTAGTTCGCCTCTCCTTTTTCAAAGAAAATGAATTCACAGTTATTGTGAGAATGCATCATGAATGTCTGGGGATGTGTGCTCGGTACTCTGTGACAAAGATGATTGTAGGAGTACAGCTCGGTTTTTGTGTTCACTGCAGTACCTCCAACTAAACTAAAATTAAGTACTATTACTGAATTATACCATATTTTGAAAATAAATACAATAGGAGAACAAAAATGCGGATAAAAATTGCTGCAGCTCTGGTCACTGCAGCGATGCTGCTGCTGAGCGGGTGCGGATCCGCCGCAGTTCCGGAGGGGATGGCTGATACGGAGGAGACAACCGCGGCAGAAATACTTCTCAACGGCGGGAATGCGCCTGCATACACGATCATCCGCGGGGATAACGCACGGAAAAGCGAGCTGAACGCCGTGCGGCTGGTGCGGGACCGTCTGAGGGAATGCGGTATGGAGATGAAAATCTCCACCGACTGGGAAGGAAATCCGGTATCCGCGTATGAAATTGTCATAGGCGATACGCTGCGGGATGAAGGTGAAACGGACGAAACCGTTCACGCGGATATGCTTTCACTGTGCAGTGAGGAATATCTTGTCCGCGTATGCGGCAGCCGGATCTATATTGCGGGCGGTTCGGATGAAGCGCTTCTGCAGGCGGCGGAACACTTTCTGAGCGGATTCTTCTCCGATCCCGGAGCCGGAAAAGTCTCTATTCCCCGTGATTACAGCTTCATTAAAAGGAAAGAATATCCGATCAAGGCACTTACGGTAAACGGCAGATCCCTGCAGGAATTCTGCCTTGTGCGGGATACTTTTCTGGATCAGGAAACGGCGGATATCCTCGCGCAGCAGATCGGCGATTATCTGCACGAAAATGCCGGCTTCCGCCCGGAGTATGACAAGTCAGGCGGAGGGGAAATGCCCGCAGTCATTCTGTCAGGAAAAACGAGCGGCAGAAAAGGCACGTTTTCCGCATCCGTGCAGAATGGCAATCTGGTGCTCTCCACGGATACGCCGGACGGATTTATTATGGGTTGGAATCGCTTCAGGGATGCCTTTCTTGCCGGAGGCGGCGAGATTCATTTGGACAACTCCCTGAATTTTGAGGTGAATCTGATGGAAACAGAAAGCGTGTCCTATGCGGATTTTGGTGCCAAAGGTGACGGTGTTACCGACGATCTTGCGGCAATTATTGCCGCCCATGCTTATGCCAACAAACACGGTCTTCCGGTCAGGGCAGGCGAGGGAAAGACATTCTACATCGGGCTTGCCGATGCCGGTGCGGTGATCGGTACGAGTACCGATTTCACCGGTGCCCATATCATCATCGATGACCGCGAGGTACCGATGAACCGCAGGAAGGTAGCGATATTCACCGTTGCAGCTTCAAAAGAGACATATGAGATTTCCGCACTGAAAACGCTGAAAAAAGGACAGACCAATATCGGCATGACGCTGCCGGAGGATGCGGTCGTCATTGTCACGGAAGCGGGGACGAAACGGTATATCCGCAGGGGCTACAACGCCGATAATGACGGCGTGGATCAGAATGAGGTGCTGATCGTCCGCAAAAACGGCGATATTGACAGCAGCACTCCCGTGATCTGGGACTATACAAACATCACCGGCGCGCAGGCGATACCGATTGATGAGACGCCGCTGACGATCCGGGGCGGTACATTTACCACCATCGTCAGCAATGACATTCCCGTAACGGGATATTACAAGCGGGGCTTTCTGATCAGACGCTCCAACGTCACCGTGGAGGGGATTACCCACCTGATTGAAAACGAGGGAAAGAACGGCGCGCCGTATCAGTCCTTCATGGACATGCAGGACTGCGCGGACGTAACGCTGAAGGACTGCATTTTCACGCCGCATCTGGTGTATTACTGGATGAAAAACGGCGTGCGCACCTCCGTCGGCACATACGATCTATCCCCGGTCCGCGTGGCAAATCTGACGCTGAAAAACTGTACGCAGACAATTGATATTCTGGATCAGAAATACTGGGGGATCATCTGCACCAACTTCTGTAAGAACCTGACGCTGGACGGCTGTTCCCTTTCCCGAATCGACGCCCATCAGGGCGTGTATACCGCCACGGTGCTGAACTCCGAGCTGGGATGGCTGGGAATGGACATGACAGGCGCGGGCACACTGTATGTGGAGAATTCCACCATGCACGGGACAACCATGCTGAAGCTGCGGGATGACTACGGCTCCACCTGGGACGGCGACGTGATCGTCAAAAACTGCACATGGGCGCCGAACCGCGGAAAATGGCTGAGCGAACCGTATTATTCCATCATCGGCGGCACCAATCTGCAGCAGCATGATTTCGGGTATCCCTCCGTCATGCCGCATTCCATTACGCTGGAAAATCTGCGCATCGACGATTCCAAAGCCACCACGGCATACAAGGGCATCGCACTTTTTGCCGATCTGAATCCGAACCGGACAAGCGAAGCCTATGAGGCTTCCGCCGCGTATCCGTATACCGTCACGGAAAAGGTGACGATCCGGGGACTGACGATCGTTTCCGGCAGGGAGTGGATCGTCAGTACGAATCCATTCATGTTCCGGAACGTCCGCATAGACGTGTCGGATCGGTGATATCGGAGAGAAAGCTGCCGTAAAAAAGTTAATAACCGCTGATACAGCGGTAAAAAAGAAAGGATAAAAACCATGAAAAGAATCGTAACCGCCATTCTCGCCGGACTTCTCGCAGTCTCCGGCACCGCCGCCGTTTCCGCTGCCGCCAAGGTAGACGGACGCGCCACCTGTGAAGCCTATATCGCTGATGTTACCGTTGACGGTAAGATCGACGATGTATGGAAGTACGCTCCCAACTATGATGCCAACTTTGTCAAAGCTTTTGAGGCATCCTATTACAAGGACACCATGAAAGCCGGTGTGGATTACGCCGATATGGATGTAAAGGTTCTGTGGAACGGCAAGAATACCCTGTATGTTCTCGCTGTTGTCAAGGATCCGAAGATCCACAACAATTCCACCTCTCAGTGGCTGAATGACTCTGTTGAAATGTTCCTTGAGCTGAACAATGCCAACGATTCTTCCAAGAAGCCCACCCAGCACCGCCTCGGTGCGGACGGAAAGCAGTCCGGCTCGACCAAGTCTCCTTTCCTCTCCTCTGCCGCAGCCAAAACCGCGGATGGCTGGATCGGTGAATTTGCCTATGACGTAAGTGCTGTCGGCGGTGCCGGTCAGTATCTGGGCATTGAATTCCAGTACAATGATGCCATTCTCGGCGATAAGAAGCGTCAGGTTTGCCTCGGCTGGGGTGATAAGGAAAACAAAGCCTTTTCCGATGCTTCCAAGATGGGTCAGTGCCTGCTGTCCTCCACCAAGGTTGCCGACCTGAAGGCTGCCGAGACCACCAAGGCGGCTGAAACCGTAAAGAAACCGGAGACGCCCGCTTCTCCTGCTACATTCGATGCTTCCGTACTTCTTGCCGTTGCCGCTGCAGCAGCAGGTACAGGTACAGTAATTTTTCGCAAAAAGAAATAATGCACATGAAAGCAGTCCGTTATCCGGTTAAAAACCGGATAACGGACTATCTGAAAGAAAAGAGGAACACATATACATGAAAAGAATTCTTCCCCTGCTTCTGGCCCTGCTGATGTTGCTTTCTGCAGCAGCCTGTGGCGAGGCCCCCGTTGTCGAGGACAGCGGCGAGACAACGACAGATGCTGATTCTGCCGTTCTCGAAAGCACTCCTTCCGCAGAAACAAAACGCTCCGAAGCAAAGGACAATCTGCCTGCCGACTATAAACTGAACGGCAGAAAGATCGGCATCCTGACCCGCGACAACGAACTCCGTCAGATGGACGTGGACGGCGGCGGAGAAGAGCTTGGCGAGGTCGTCTACGATGCGGTTTACGCCCGTACCCGTTCCGTTGAGGAACGGCTGGTGTGCGATATCGAAGTTACAGCGATCCCCGGCAATTTCACCACCTTCGGCAGCACCATGGAGCAGAATATTCTGGCGGGTGATGACATATGGCAGATTGTCAACACGCCCGGAAACGCATCGCTGACCGCACAGCGCGACTATCTCTTCCAGCAGCTGCAGGATAACAAATATCTGGATCTTGATCAGCCCTGGTGGAACGGCGCCGCTATGGATGAGATTTCCATTGACGGTAAACAGATCCGGTATCTGGTGGGTGATATTTCCCTGTCCATGCATCATTACAGCGGAGCTATGTTCTTCAATAAGCGTCTGTTTGTGGATTACGGCGGGGATCAGAGCGATCTCTATCAGACTGTTATCGACCGCAAATGGACCTATGATAAACTGCGCGAGATTTCCGCGGGCATGTATAAGGATGTAAACGGTGACGGCGCGGCAGATGAAAACGACGTTTATGGCTTTACGATTTTCACCACCGAAGACGTAAAATATCTGGAATACGGTGCGGATGTCCGCCGCTATTCCCGCGGCAGTGACGGAACCGTCGTGATCGACTATGATCTGGAACGTGCGGATACAGCGGTAACAAAGATCCTCATACTGCTGAATGAAACCACAGGCGCACGGTATCTGAATACCAAATCCCGGGATTTCAGTATTTTTACCGGCGGTAAAACAGTGTTTATCGGATCGTTCCTTGGTGCGTCTACCTTTGCTTCCCTGCGTTCCATGGAAGATCCGTACGGTGTGATTCCGTTTCCGATGCTGGATGACAGACAGACGGAATACACAAACTTTATCCACGACTCCGCAGCTTACTATGCTGTGCCGATCACCTGTAAAGACGTTGACGCTGCCGGTGCTGTTCTGGAAGCCCTGTGTGCCGAAACGTACCGCTCCGTGATCGATATCTATTTCGAAACGGCACTGAAAACCAAATATGCTTCTGATTCCCAGTCTGGACAGTGCATCGATATCATCCGTGCCACATCCAGAAAGTATTTCCTCGCCGAGCATAATAAACTGGCATCCCAGAGCGGTTTCCTGATCGCAAAGCAGGTTGCCAACGGTTCCAACCAGCTCGCCTCCGATTATGCCGCTGTCCTGGATACGGGTAATAAGAATATCCGCGATCTCGTGGAGAAATATCAGAAGCAGGATGCTGCTGCAAAACAGTGATGCGGAGCATACATCATCTACTGTAAGCACGACGGCACACTGAACGATGGTTCTGAGATCGCTGCACATCCAATGACACTGGACTATCATCTGCACAAAATGCCGTTGGCGGAGGTACTGTATGTCCTTTGCGCCGCTCGTAAATCTTTTTATGAACACATCGCGTTTGCTCAGCGTGTATCGAAGTACAGATGAATTTGCATAACGAGGGTAGGGCAATTCCGCAGGTACAAAAAAAATTGTCTTATAACCCCAGAAACAGTTTACAGCCCATTCACACAGCAGAGACTTGCATCTTGTGTAAGAATTCGGGATGAGCCTGCGCGAAGGAGATTATCCCGAATACCGGATAGGGCGGTGTGCCTGATTTACCGCATTCCGGTGACCGGACAGTGATTGAAAATGCGGGAGACATATGTCTCCCGCTTATGTTTATAACCGAATGTTCCGTAAAATGTATACCCGCAAAAATTATGTAAGTTTGACCAAATGTTTAGTTTTGGCCGATAGTATTCATCTTCTGCAGAAGTTTTTTCATCGTTCAGCAGTGTTTTTTGTAGTCAATTTCGCTCTTCATTGCAACGATACACAGTATGATACCGACGGCCGCGGCAATGGTAAAAACAATATTGAGCAGACTTATCACAAATCCGATCAGTCTGAGCCAGGAAGCCACCCATTCCAGAACACCCAAAACAACGAATACAGGAATGACACCAATGGCATATCCTGCCAGACTGTAGGTTTGTCAATGAACTTGGACAAAAAAACGCTCGAGAAAAAGCAGCGGAGAAAGCCAGCGGAGAGGGCGCATGGGAAGACAGCTGTGTTGTCATGATTCCCGCAACCGAAAATGTGCCCGGAATCATGAAGTATACCTGTACGGTCTGCTCCGGTACCAAAAACGGCACCATTCCCACCTTGGATCATGTCCATACCTGGCTGACGGCATGGAGTAAGAATGCCGACAAACACTGGCATACCTGCTCCGGCTGTGATGACATCAGCGATGAGGCAGATCACATCTGGGATACCGGCGTTGTGACCAAACCGGCAACGGAAAGTGAAACAGGCATCAGAACATATACCTGTACCGTCTGCGGCGCGGAAAAGACCGAGACTGTATATCCCCCCGTTATTCTGAGCGGTACCGTAAAGGACGGCACTGCCGAAGGAGCAAACAGCGGCAAGGCGATCAGCGGCGTTACGGTTGAATTTTTCAGCAGCAACGGAACAAGTATTGGTACTGCGGTTACCGATGCTGCGGGCGTGTACAGCTTCAGCTTTGCACAGACCGGCACATACAAATGCGTATTTACGAAAACCGGCTACAAAACTGTTACAGCGGCGTCTCTGATCATTAATGCGGATACGGTTTCTCTGGGAACGGTGACAATGGAGGAGGAATCCCGTATTGCTGCGCAGGGTACGATCGGCAGAAGCGGCTCCTGGGTGCTGATGAGCGACGGAACACTGACGGTGTCCGGATCATTTCCCAATTACGGCACAAACTCCGGCGATACGGGCAACCAGCCCTGGGCAGCGTATAAAAACGATATCAAAAAAGTCGTTGTAAGCGAGGGCATCACACAGATCGGCCGGTACGCCTTCGCCTCCTGTCCCAATCTCAGAGAGGTAGTAATTCCCGGTACGGTGAAAACTCTCGGTAAAGGTGCCTTTGAGGGATGCACCGGTCTGCATTCCATCGTTCTTCCCACCGGTGTGAGCAGTATTGCCGACAGCTGCTTCAAAAACTGCAGTAATCTGAAAGCGGCGTATTTCTACGGAACTCCGCCTGCCACTTTCGGAACTGATGTCTTCAGCGGAACCGCTTCCGGATTTACGGTTTATTATAGGGAGGGCGTACGCTGGGAGGGTGCCCAATGGTCTTCCCCCACATGGAAAGGATATCCAACAGCGACATTTGTCCCCGGGGAGGAAATCTCCTCTGTGTACACCGTCAGCGGCAGGATCACCTCCTTCGGCACGCTTGCGGATATAACCGTTGAACTGCTGCAGGGTGATGCCGTGATCCGCACGGTTACGGTTCCTGCGGGAAGCGATACGTATACAATAGCGGATGTACCTGCCGGTACATATACACTGCGCATTTCCAAACCGAAGCACGTCACCCGTACCTATACGGTCGTTATTCAGAATCCGTAAAAAATTACATAAGAAAACGGCTTTTCTCCCAGTTTCAGCGGGAGAAAAGCCGTTTTTTCGTGCGATGCACGCTGTGACGGTGTATTCACAGATGCCGTGCAGCCGTTCAGTCGATCAGGTATGCGAAATATCCTTCATACCTTGTCTTGCATCTGTCAACCATTTCCTGCAGAGGACCGTCCTTCTCGAACCACCCCTTGTCAATTTTCCGGGCGAATTCCAGACCGGATACTTTCATGAAATAGATATTGAACATCTGGAAGCGCTTGACGTCCTCGGATACCGTACTCTTGTTCTTCACGTTATTGTACGCATCGACGGAGTCCAGAATGTCGCAGTACAGAATATCAATGTAGAATTATATATCCAATCTAAGTTTATATGAGTAACTATGTGTTTGGTCGATACTCGTACTTGCAACCATTGTTCCTCTTTCATTATACTCAAAATATTCTGTAAAAGACGATATATATATATTTTTTTTCCACTTTGAGATAGACTAGTTAATAACCATCCCAAAACAGTACCTGCAAGAGTGCCAATCACACCTATAAGTGCTGTTCCTATTTCTGTGCTCACTTCTATTCCTCCTGATGTAATTTCATTTTCATATGCGCAACAATGAAACTTTTTTCTCGGATGCTTTCAATGTGAATATTACACTCATATTATAGCCGCATCCTTGCGGAGCAATCCAGCGGTGCGATATAATGTCCACGATGAATGGTCGCTTATTTCGAGGAGGAAACTATGTATCTTGAGATAAGCAACCCAATGGATTACCATGTGGCATTGTACATCCGTTTATCAAAGGAGGATGAGAATGAAGGACCATCCCAAAGCGTAACCAACCAGAAATCTTTGCTCAATGAGTTTATTCAGCAGCATCGGCTTTCCGTCTACGATACCTATATCGATGACAGCTGGAGCGGCACCAGTTTTGACCGCCCGGACTTCCAGCGCATGATCGGTGATATCGAAGCCAAGAAGGTCAACATGGTCATCACCAAAGACTTGTCCCGTCTGGGACGTGACTATATCATGACTGGCCACTATATGGAGCGATACTTCCCTGAAAAGAGAGTGCGCTATATTTCGCTTTTGGACGGAATCGACACTGGAGTTGAATCAACAGCCAATGACATTACCCCGTTCCGTGCGATTATGAATGACATGTACGCTAAGGACATTTCAAAGAAGATCAAGTCCGTCAAGCGGGATAAGCAGCGGAAGGGTCAGTTCATCGGCAGAAAGCCCATGTATGGCTATAAGATGCACCCAACGGAGAAAAACAAGATCGTCATCGACGAAGAAATGGCTCCCATTGTGAGGCGGATCTTCGCTATGACACTGGACGGCATGAGCTGCCGAAAGATTGCGGCAACTCTTAATGAAGAAGGTGTTCCAACACCGGCTACCTACTGTGGCTGGAATATGGGGCGCAAAGGTCCTTACGCCGGTCTGTGGTCCAGTGAGCGTATCTCTGAGATGCTGCAGAACGAAACGTATCTGGGCAATATGAAACGTATCTGGGCAATATGGTTCAAGAACAAACAGTCAAGATCAGCTACAAGTCCAAGAAGTGTCTGAAACAGGATCGTGAAAATTGGGTAGTGGTTGAAAACACCCATGAACCGCTGATCGACAAAGAAACCTTCCAGAAGGTACGAATGTTGGTCAATAGCCGAAAGCACACTCGCAGCAGAACATACGACTTCCTATTAAAAGGCTTGATTTTCTGTCATGAGTGCGGCTATCCCATGGCGGTTCTGAATCGACCACCGGTCTCCGGTGAGGATCGACTGTTCTTCGTGTGCCGAACCTATCAGCGCTTCACGAAAGCAGGTGTCTGTTCCTGCCACTCCATCAAAGAGCAGGTTGTTACGGAGGCTGTTCTGGCAAAAGTGAGAGAGGTCTGTGAAGCCTATCTTGATCCCAAAAAGTTGCAGCCTATCGCTGCTGATGCCGTAGAGAAAGCCCGCAAAGCAGAAAACCACGAAGCCGAGATTCAGTCGATCCAGGGTAAGATCGACAGTCTGACAGCCAACCTGGATAAGATGTATATGGATCGTCTTACCGGACTACTGGCAGAAGCCGACTTTGAGCGCATCTATCAGCGGGTCAAAATGGATCGCACTTCTCTGGAAGAAAAGCTGAAGGAGTTGGACGCACAAAAGGAAAGCCCGGTCAGCACAGAAGACCGAGCCAGAGAACTGGTGCAACAGTTTCTGGATTCAGCCTACACCAGTCGAGAGTTACTGGTCAGTCTCATCGAGCGAGTAGAACTGACCGAGGACAAACAAATCATCATTAAATTCCGCTTCCGTGAACTGGAAGCAATTTCTTAGGGCAAATCGTTTACAATAGGCGAGTCGCT
>SVTS01000086.1 GCA_015063645.1 Oscillospiraceae bacterium
GCGTTTGAGATGGTCCTTTCCCCTGCCCGCGGCATTCGCCGCGGAAAAGGCTGAATTTGTTTATTTTGATGTATCTTCATCCTTAAGTTAATGACATTGTGCCTCAGGGCAACGGTTCTTTTACATTTATGTGTACTCCGAATACATCTCTATCGCATCAAATACCGGCTCAAATTTGCCTTCCGCTTTCGAGGTGACCAGAATGTACTGCTCACAGCTCACATCATCCGTCCCGTAACTGACGAGGCACTGACCGGCTTCAGGCGTGTAGCCGGTTTTCCCGGCGGTGATCGTGACTCCGTCCGGTTCATCTCCGTACATCCGGGAGAGCATGGTGGAGGTCATCGCCACACCTTCCGGATGCTTGTCCGTGGGCGGTGTGGTGTACTGATACGTCGAGAGAATCTCGCGGCAGGCTTCGTGCTGCATGGCGCAGTCCATGATCATCGCGATCTCCACTGCTGTGGAATAGTGATCCTTGTTGTGCAGTCCCGTACAGTTGGTGAAGTGGGTGTCCGTAAGTCCGATTTCCTTCGCTTTTTCGTTCATCAGCTTGACGAATTCCTCCTCACTGCCGGCAATGTGGATCGCCAGAGAGACGGCAGCTTCAGCGCCGGAGGGCAGGATCGTGCCGTACAGCAGATCCCGCAGGGTGACAGTTTCCCCGGGAGAAAAGCCTGCCAGAGAGGCATTGGATCGGTACAGCGGATCGATAATCGCACTGGTAACGGTAAACGTCTCTTCCAGATTATCGATGTGCTCGTATGCGGTCAGCAGCGTCATAACCTTCGTCATGGATGCCGGATACATGCGGGTGTCAGCGTTCTTTGCTGCGAGAATCCGCCCGCTTTCGGGGGCGATCAGCACCGCGTATCCGCTGTCAATCTCATCGCTCACTGTGACCGTTGAGGCGTCCGCTGCAGGGCGGGAAACTGTTGCAGGGGTGATTGACGAGGCGGGCGGTTCCGTCTCCGGAGAAGCCGTGGATTCGGGTTGTGATGCAGTTTCCGGCGGCGTGCTCAGCGTAGTGGTGGGTGTGTCTGTGATTACCGTATCGGCGGATGCGGGTGTTTCCGGTTTGTCCGTGCAGGAACGGATCACAGCGATGATGACGGCAAGCAGCAGAAACGCGATAAGCGCGGCTGCCGTCCCGTGCAGCTGTCTGCGGCGGCGTTCCTCGGCACGTTTTCGTTCCAGATATCGCTTGCGGCGGATGATTTCTTCCCGTGTCGGCTGCCGGTGCGGCGTCTGAGGCGGACGTGTCTGCGCCGTTGACGGAGGTCGCTGAGTGGGGATAGCCCGTGGTGCCGGGCGTCCCTGCGGTGCGGGATTCTGTATCCGGCGCTGCGTCTGTCCGGCTGACGGATGCGCCGCGTAAGAAGCAGGACGTGTGCCGGATGGCTGTCCCTGCCTGTTTGGCGGACGCCGCGGTGGGAGGGAGGATTGATTCATAATAACCCCCGATTGTTGATAGATGAAAACACACAGTGAAAAGGGGGAGCCAAACGGCTTCCCCCGAGCAGAGTACAGTGATGTCAGTTTTTCTTGGCAGGCTTGTTGTCCGCGAGGACAGCTTCCAGCGCAGCACGAGCCTGCTTGCTCTTCTTATAAGAGCGGATGAACGGCACAGCAATACCCGCGGTGATCAGAAGCAGAAGCAGGATGACAATGATGATGTCCACAAATTTGGGTACGCTTTCACCGAAAATAATGCTGGAACCGAGGTTCTTTGCGGTGGATTTTGCTGTGAGGCAATTCTCGCCGTTGTATTCATCGGCTTTTGCCAGGGAGCCTGCATCCGCACCGGTCTTCAGCGCAACATCTTCCAATTTCAGCGTTTTGTCGGAGGACAGTGCCGCCTTCGCGGATGTAATCGTCAGATCCACAGCGCGGATTTCCAGAGAAACGGTAGCATGTACGGAATTGTTCATGCTCACTTTTCCGCCGTACAGCTTCAGTTCACGACCGTCAATGGCAAAGGATGCCGGATCGGCGGCGGAAATATCATAACTGCCGTTTACCAGAGAAACGGAGGTGGAAGTGCTGTAGATACCGGTTTTGCCGGCGGTAATGGAATAAGTACCCTCCAGAAAACGCGCGACAGTGGTGTCATCGGTGGAGTAGAAATACATACCCATATCATCGGAAACAAGGGTCAGAGAGCCGTTTCCTTTGAAGATAACATTGCCGGGGATGGTCAGTGCGGCACGGGAGGCGGAGATATAGTTCTTGCCTTTCAGAATGACCGTGGCATCTTTGGGAATGCGAAGACCGAATTCACTGTCCGTGTCAATGTACAGACCGTCCAGCGTCAGAGTGTCTTCACGGTTGTTCCAGTAATATCCGCTGCCGGACATGTTCTTTTCGGGGCGGGAGAGATTTACGGTTTCGGTAATTTTGGCCGCTGCATCGGCGGGAACGGTGAAAATCGGACAAATGGTCAGGATAAGGCAGAGCGCCAGCATCCATGCGGTGAAAGAACGTTTCATGATACAATCGCACTCCGACGGAGCGCGTCCTTTCGCAGATCGTCAATTTGCACTATGGCATATAGTATATGATACCATAATTTTCGAATAATTTCAATAGGCTTGCATCGATTCGACGGATATTTACATCCCGTTCATGAAAAAACAGGCGGATTCTCTGATGCGGAGAGGAGCAGACGACGGCAGAATTCCATGCGTTCCGCAGAGGGATCGCTGTTCAGAATCTGCACGGAGCCCCGCGCGGTTCCGTTCTGCAGCATGCTGCTCTCTGCCAGCCGCCGTGCGGTTTCCCGGGCAGTGCCTTCTCCTCCGTCGTAAATCCGGTGCGTTCCTGCGGCGGCGGCGATAGCTTCCCGTACAAAGGGATAATGCGTGCACCCGAGCACAACCGCATCAGCCGGAAGATGGGGCGTGAGCACTTCGGTGAGATAGGACTGCAGTTCGGAACCCTGCAGAATTCCATTTTCAATCATCCGTGCAAGCCGTGGGCAGGGAACAGGGATAATCTGCGCTGTATCCGCATATTTGCTCATCAGAGTGCGGAATTTTTCGGATGCCAGTGTGCCGGGGGTAGCCATAACCAGAATCCGTCCGCCGGGATGCGCAAGGGCGGCAGGACGTACCGCCGGCTCCATGCCGATAATGGGAATGTGCGGATACCTGCGGCGCAGATAGGCAATAGCGGCACCTGTGGCGGTATTGCAGGCAATAACAACCGCTTTGGCGTCCATGCCGAGCAGACGGGCGACGTGCATGTCGGTGAGTGCGCAGACTTCCTCGGCGGAACGGCTGCCGTAAGGCGCATTGGCGGAATCGCCGAAATATATAAAGGATTCCCCGGGAAGCCGGCGCAGCATCTCTGCGAGGACGCTGATGCCGCCGACTCCGGAGTCGAAGAGTGCGATGGGGGACGCAGGGGAAAGTGCAGGGCACATAATGGCCTCCTGAGATGGGATGATACAGATATTGTAGCACAAAAATCCCCCTGGTGCAAGGGTACAGAATAAAAAAACAGCCATCCGTGAAGGATGGCTGTCTGCAGAGATATTACTTTCTCTTCTTGAATACGATTGCGCCGGAAGCGGCAACTGCGGAAACAGCAGCCAGAACTACAGCGATATCAGCGGTGGGAGCAGCGGGAGTTGCAGGGGTAGCGGGAGCTGCGGGCTTGGTCTCGGGAGCAGCAGCGCCGTAAACCTTACCGGTAGCGTTGTCGGGCTTATCAGCGTTGTAAACGCGGATGTTGTCTACGTATGCAACAGCGTTGTAGGTGTTGTCGCCGGAGCCGTTCCAGCCGAGACGAAGCTGAGTAGCGTCAGTAGCGGTGGTAACGGAGATACCGAGATCTTCCCACTTGGCGTTCTCATAGAGAGTGTCGCCGTTCAGGTAAGCGCTGCAGGTCTTTGCGTTGAAATCGTAAACGATTGCGAGGTTGTACCAGGTCTTCAGCTTCAGAGTAGCCAGAACGTCACCGGTCTCAGAGCCGCCCTTGCGGATATCCTTGCCGACCAGACGGAAAGGATGCAGGAACTGAGTGGAAGCGCCGGCAGGAGTCATACGCAGCATACCGAGCTGGAACATTGCCTGGGATGCATAGGTGCCGTCAGCGTTCTTTACGCTGTCTTCCTTCTCCAGATAGAAGTCATAAGCGAGAACGAATCTGTCCTTAACGCCGTAGCTCTTGATGCCGCCTTCGAAAATGCCGATGTACGGGTCAGCACCGCTGTGCTTGTTCTTGTCGTAATTCATACGGTCGAACTTCAGAGCGTTGGTGTCGCCAACCTTGGTAACTTCCATCGGGAAGCCCTTGTTGACCTTCTGGATGGTCTTGTCTACAGTGATGAAATCGCCGGTGGGGTCTTTCTCAAAGTCATACAGGAAAGGGGTCTTTTCGGCTGCGCTGATGGAAATGACTGCGGAAGCCATCATCAGTGCGCACAGTGCGAGTGCGAGGATTTTTTTCATGATAATGCTCTCCTTGTAAGGGTGAAAATAGTATTTAACATAATATATTATACTATTTGTTCACAGTTTAGTCAATTGTTTATTGTGATGAAAAAGAGACGAAAAAGTTGTGCAGAGTTGACAAACTCTGCACAACTTCAGAGAACGGATTATTTCAGCGCTTTCAGTGCATCCAGAATACCCTGGCGTTGTGCTTCGTATTTCTCTACCTTGGCGCGTTCCGCATCTACTACTGCGGCAGGTGCGCGGGATACGAAATTCTCATTTGCCAGCTTGGCGTTTGCACGGGCGATTTCACCCTCAGCGGCGGCAAGTTCGCCTTCCAGACGCTTGCGCTCGGCTTCAAAGTCCACCATGTCTGCCATCGGAATATAGATGGTAGCGGCATCGGTGATCAGCTGAACGGCGCCTTCCTCGGTATAACTGTCCACAACTTCCACAGCGGAAGCGGAAGCCATGCGGGCGAAGAATGCGTGGGTGCTCTCGTCAAAGGAAGCGGGATAACGGGTGACGATGTACAGCTTTGCCTTGCGGGACGGCGGTACATTCATCTCGGCGCGGCGTGCGCGGATCTGGGTGATCGCATCGCGGACGCGCTCGATCTTGGCTTCATCCTCCGGGAAGCGGAAGTCATCGCGGACTGCGGGATAGTCCTCCAGCATGATGGTCTCGTCAATGCCGGGCAGGCTGCGGTAGATCTCTTCGGTGATGAAGGGCATGAAGGGATGGAGCAGCTTGAGAATCTGGCAGAGAACGTAAGCAAGTACATTCTGTGCATCCAGAGAACGCTGGGTTCCCTTCATGGCAACGGAAGCCTTGGACAGCTCGATATACCAGTCACAGTAGACATCCCATACGAAATCGTACAGAGCGCCCAGCGCGATGCCGATTTCATAGTTGTCCAGGTTGGAGCGAACTCCCTCGATGGTTTCGTTCAGACGTGCGAGGATCCACTTGTCCTCGGCAGCAAGGCGGGACAGCTCCGGCAGCTCGATCTTCTCGATTTCCAGATTCATCATGACGAAGCGTGCAGCGTTCCACAGTTTGTTGGCGAAGTTGCGGGCAGCCTCGATCTTCTCGTCGGAGAAGCGCATGTCATTTCCGGGGCTGTTGCCCGTTGCCAGGGCGAAACGGAGTGCGTCTGCGCCGTACTTGTCAACGATCTCCAGCGGATCGATGCCGTTGCCCAGGGATTTGGACATCTTGCGGCCCTGTGCGTCGCGAACCAGACCGTGGATCAGAACGGTATCAAAGGGAATCTCACCCGTGTACTCCAGCGCGGAGAAGATCATACGGGATACCCAGAAGGTGATGATATCGTAACCGGTAACGAGGGTGTTGGTGGGATAGAAATACTTCAGATCCTCGGTTTCGGTGGGCCATCCCATGGTGGAGAAGGGCCACAGAGCGGAGGAGAACCAGGTGTCCAGCGTATCGGGATCCTGCGTCATCACGCCGCCGCACTTGGGGCAGACGTCCACGGATTCACGGGATACGACCATCTCACCGCACTCATCGCAGTAGTATGCGGGGATGCGGTGACCCCACCACAGCTGACGGGAGATACACCAGTCGCGGATATTTTCCATCCAGTGGAAATAGTTCTTGGAGAAGCGCTCGGGAACGAATTTGATCCGTCCGTCGCGGACAGCTTCGATGGCGGGCTTTGCCAGCGGCTCCATCTTGACGAACCACTGCTTGGATACCATCGGCTCGATAACGTGATGGCAGCGGTAGCAGGTGCCTACGTTGTGCGCCAAAGGCTCCACGTTCTTCAGAAGACCGGCTTCCTTCAGATCAGCCAGAATCGCCTTGCGGGCATCCACGGTGGTCATGCCGGCGTATTTGCCGCAGTCCAGAACCTCGGGCTCGCCTACAGCAGCGGTGCCGCGGGAGACGGAATCAGCCCAATCGGCGCGGTCCTGTGCACCGGTCATCTTGCCGTCATAGGTGAATACGCGTACCATCGGCAGATTGTGACGCTGACCGACTTCGTAGTCGTTGGGGTCATGAGCGGGGGTAATCTTTACGACGCCGGTACCCTTGGTCATGTCGGCATGCTCGTCGCATACGATCGGAATTTCCTTATTGATGAGCGGCAGAACCACATGGCAGCCGTGGAGGTGAGCGTAGCGGGGATCCTCGGCATTGATAGCCACGGCGGTATCGCCCAGCATCGTCTCGGGACGGGTGGTGGCCAGTTCCAGCATCTCGCCAGTTTCCTTGACGGGGTAGAGAATGTGGTAGAAGTTGCCGTTCTGATCTTCGTATTCCACTTCCGCGTCGGAGATGGAGGTCTTACAGGTGGTGCACCAGTTGACCATGCGGTTGCCGCGGTAGATCAGACCCTTCTTGTACAGGCGCAGGAATACATCCTGTACCGCCTCGGAGCAGCCCTCGTCCATGGTGAAGCGCTCGCGGTTCCAGTCGCAGGAGGAGCCGAGAATCTTCAACTGTTCCACAATGCGTCCGCCGTACTGCTCTTTCCATGCCCATGCACGCTCCAGGAACTTGTCGCGTCCCAGATCGTCCTTGGTGAGGCCTTCTTTGCGCATGGCTTCCACGATTTTCGCCTCGGTGGCGATGGATGCGTGGTCGGTGCCGGGCAGCCACAGCGTGCAGAAGCCGCTCATTCTCTTGTAGCGGGTCAGAATGTCCTGCAGGGTGTTGTCCAGTGCGTGACCCATATGCAGCTGACCGGTGATGTTCGGCGGGGGCATAACGATGGAATAGTGGGGCTTGGATTTGTCAATGACGGGCGTAAAGCAGCCGTCCTTGCACCAAGCCTGGTAGATCCGCTTCTCAAACGACGCGGGATCATAGGTCTTCGGCAGTTCTTTTCTCATAACGTACTCCTTTTTGTACTGATGATTTGCAAAAAATAAAAAAGTCCTGATCCTCGACTGAGGATCAGGACGCAGATGCGCGGTACCACCCGATTTCGCCGTTTTGGCGCACTCACGGACAAAAAATCCGTTATCCCGTAACGAGGGAATACGGCAGCGCCTTCGCAGAACGAAAAACTCCGCGTCGGACTGCGGCTCCGGGACTACTTCACGTCTGACCTGCCGCGGCGATTCCAGCATCCGCCGCTCTCTTGGGACTGTCGCTGACGCTACTCCTTCCCTTCATTGCCTTTGGAAATGATTACAGTTATTATATCACAGAATCAGTATTCTGTCAAGGGGAAAAGCGGGGAAATCCCTTTTAACCTGGCATACGGAACTTTCAGAAAAAACTTTCGTCTGATATGTACAAAAAAGATGGAAAAACAGACATACCTGTGTTATAATTAAAATATAAAAACAACCCGAATAGTCCGAATAAAACGCAGGAGGAGATCGATATGAAAAGATTTACAGCATTTGCTCTGGTGATGGTTTCAGTGTTTTTACTGATCGGCTGTGGCTATAACTCCCAAAAGGCTGTCGCTGCAGTAATCAGCGAAAAAGTAACAAAAATAGACATTACACACCGTAATGGTGCTGATGCAAGAACCTGGAGTGTGGAAGGAGATGAAATCGCACTTCTGAGAGAATGGCTGGGCAAAATTGATTACAAACATCTTGCAGAGACAGAAGGACCGTCTTTGGAAAAGCATGCTTACATAGGCATGTATACATTTGTTCTAACCGGAGGAGAATGGCCGGGGTTCTCCTACGTTATTGTCGGACCGGATGATTGTTATATCCAATCGGAGGGCAATTGGTTCTCCGTAACCAATCCGACAGATCCGCCCGTCCCGATACCCGTCGAATGAAAAAAATATCAGACGAAAGAAGCGGAGATGAAAACCTCCGCTTCTTTTATGTCTTGTCCAAAGAAAATGCTGATAAACAGATGGCGTGAAACGAACACATCCTGACAGGGAAATGTGTCCGTCGTGGAATGTATCCGCGAAAAATTACCCGAGCAGCTTCAGTTGTGCCAGCGCGGTCTGAATAATGAAATTGCCGTAATACTCCGCGGCAAGCTGGAGATTCTGCGCGGAATGCATGGGACCGTAGCGCAGGTGCTCGTGCTCGATCACCAGCGTGGGAATGCCCATATGATTCCACGTGTACCCCTGCAGATACATGTCGCTTTTGTTATACGCGCCGGGAATCATGTGAATGTCCGGCGGATTGGCATAGCCGCGGCGCTTCAGATCCTCATAAATATGATTGGTCACTTTCAGACACAGCGGCGCATTGGGCGCCTGAATGCTGAACTGATAATACAGATCCAGATACGTGCTGTTGGAGGTGTGGCAGTCGATCAGCGCGGCAGCTTCGTTTTTGTACTGATGCAGCAGCCAGAGCACGTTGATTGTCTCCGCCTGGGTGTGTTCGGCGTAATCGCGGTTCAGATCCATGCCGGTACTGTTGTACCGTTCGTGGGTGACGGATGCGCCCCAGACATTCACGATGGGGATGAGAACAATTTTTACTTTTGTGCGCAGATAATGCAGACCTGCGTGACTGCCGTCCTCGCTGCACAGAAGCTCAATGAAACGGGCAAGTCCCAGATAGCCGTCCATCTCGGCGGCATGCAGACCGCCGGTGATGAAGAGCGTCTGCTCATAATCTGCGGGCTGAAGGATATAGGCGTACATATCGTAGATGCCTGCCTGCTCTTTGCCGATCCACTGCCGGGTGATGTATTCCGGATAGGCGGCGCGCAGCGGTTCATAGATGTTCTCAAATACTTCATCGGAGGTCCATGCCCAGTTGCCCCAGCTGCCTTCCTGACCCATCAGATCCCCCGCCATGGGCGGATGATACCAGTCATCGTCGGTGTCATGCCACAGAAGAACATGGCTTTCACCGATGTATACCGGTGTCTTCTCTTCACCTCCGGTGAAGAGAACGAGATATTCGTTTTCTCTGTTGCATATGTGCATGAAATCCTCATGCGCATCTGCTTTGCCCTCGAAGTAAGGGAACTTGTCATTGCGCGCGTCCGCGGTGCATCCTCCCACTGGCAGACTGCGGGGATCTTCCTGCACCACGGCGGCACGGAGACGTGCCGTTTTTTCGGGGAAACGGATCACATATACACTGCCGAACCGCATCGGCAGTACGATGGAATATAAATCCGATACAGCGGGATCGTCCCGCTTGACAAAAACATCCTTTGCGCTGCGGGCAGCGGGATAAATGCCGCGGCAGTACAAATCGTCCCTGTATACGTTGTGTTCGGTGAACAGCTGATTATTGTCCATAACAGATTCCTCCGATATATGTTTACTGTGGAATATCTATATTGTAACACGCAGGTGTGCCCTTGTCAAGACGCTTCGAAAACGGTAAAATGACAGGTTTGCCGCGGAAAATAAGGCAAAGCACAGTGTATGCTGCAGAATTTGAAAATTCCTCTTGACAAAATCATCCTTCCACTTTATAATGATATTGTTATGAAAACACGGGGCATTGTGCTCCCGGCTAATTTGGTGCCGCCTGCGGGCGGCGGAAGGAGATATGTATGTTTGAAAAAGTAAAGGAACTTCTGGTTGAGGAACTTTCCGTAAATCCCGACGATGTTACCATGAACGCTGAACTTGTCAACGATCTGGGCATCAACTCTCTGGAACTGGCTGACCTGGTTCTGCTGTGCGAAGAAAAGTTTGATATTGAGATCAGCGATGACGATATCCATAAGTTTGTCACCATCGGTGATGTTGTGGAATATCTTTCTGCCAAGTCCGATCTCTGATGTCTGATACAAGAATCAATATCCGCGGCGTCGGCTTTGACAATGTCACTCTTGCCGAAGCGGCGGATTTCCTTCGCCGACGCGCCGGGGAAGGTGTGTGCGGTTCCGCTGTTTTTACACCCAATTCCGAAATCGTGCAGATGTGCATCGAAGATGCGGCGCTGTGCGCAACGGTCAATTCCGCCGCACTGGTGATCCCCGACGGAATCGGCGTTGTGAAAGCCGCGCGGATTCTGGGCACGCCCCTGAAAGGCAAAGTTGCCGGGGTGGAGCTGGGCAGAGAAGTGCTCGCTTTCGCGGCTGAGGACGGTCTGCCCGTGTATTTCCTGGGCGGAAAGCCCGGCGTGGCGGAAGCTGCCGCCGAAAAAATGCGCGAGGCATATCCCGCACTGCAGATATGCGGTATGCACGACGGATACTTCCAAAAATCCGGCGAGGAGAACGATGCCGTTCTGAATCTGATCAACGAAAGCGGCGCGAAGATCCTCTTTGTATGTCTGGGCGCACCCGCACAGGAAAAGTGGATTGCGCAGAACAAAGACCGTCTGCCCGGTGTGCAGATTCTGATGGGACTGGGCGGATCGCTGGATGTATATGCCGGCACAGTGAAGCGTGCGCCGAAGATCTTCATCAAACTGGGGCTTGAGTGGCTGTACCGGCTTCTGAAGGAGCCTCGCCGCATCGGCCGTATGATGAGTCTGCCGAAGTTCTATTTCGGAACCTGGCGGTATAAGCTGGCGGGAAAAAAATAAAAACATGCGGGAAAGCTTTGTGAAAAGTTTTCCCGCATATATGTATATCAGATTTTGTGTGCCAGCTTCGCGTAATCCGCGATCAGCTGAGCCGCGCCGTCAATGCCGATCTTTTCCGTGGAGACGGAGAGATCGTAGTTTTCCAGCCGACCCCATTTGTGACCGGTGTAATAGTTGTAATAATTGGAGCGGCGCTTGTCGTTCTTGATGATCAGATCCCGTGCTTCGCCCTCGCTTACGTTCTGTCTTGCGCAGACCGTCTTCACGCGGGCATCGAAGTCGGAATAGACGAACGCACGTACACACGCCGGATGCTCCGCCAGAACATAGTCGGCACAGCGTCCCACGATCACACAGCTCTCTTTTTCGGCAATCTCCCGGATGATTTCCGACTGGATGCAGAAAAGCTTGTCGTTGATCGGTACGTTGAACTGATCCACATTGCTGTGGTACATATTGGAGCCCATGACCAGCGTATACAGAAGGCTGCTTGCCGCCTTCTCATCCACATGTCCCAGGGCCTCTTCGCTCATGCCGCTCTTTTCTGCCGCCATGGTGATCAGATCGCGGTCATAGCATTTGATGCCGAGGAATTCGGCGAGCTTGATGCCGACCTCCCGTCCGCCGCTTCCGTACTGACGTGCAATGGTAATAATTGTATTCATAGGCTACCTCCTGTGACTTGGGCGATACCGTGCCGCGGCACGGTTCGCTTCTGTCTATATTATACACGCAAAATGTCCATTTGTAAAGAGCTTTTTGTGTAAAATTTGTGCATTCACACCAAAGAATGTCGGGGAAGGAGTACGTACATGATTGTGCTTGGATATTCGTATGCATCACCGGGGACGGATATGCGCCGCGAGGCAGCCGCTTTGCGGGATCGTATGCTGTCCTCGCTCTGCGGGATTGGTTCGCCGCAGATTGCGCGAGGTGCATGCGGAAAGCCGTATCTTGCCGATCGGTCAGATGTTTTCTTCTCCGTTTCGCATACTGATTCTCTGGCGGTGTGCGTGCTCAGTTTTCCCGGACGGGGGGATGCCGGTGGATACGAGGTCCTCTGTGATACGGAATCCGCTCCGGAGACGGGTGCGGATGCGGAACTCATCCGCCCGACTGATCAGGCATCCCGTCTGCGGCGTCTGGCGGAGCGGTTCTTCCCGCAGGATGAGGCACGGCGGCTGGCGGATTTGCCCGACTGCGAAATTCCGCGGGAATTCGCCCGCGCCTGGACGCTGTGCGAGAGTTATGTAAAAATGACGGGCGAAGGATTCGGCAGCGGATTTTCCGCACTGGATTTCCGGGGAGTCATCAGTCCGTGCCGTACACTGCGGTGCGGCGATAAGGAATTCATCATCCGCGCCGCATGGCGGAAGGAGGATATCGAATGAAAGATCTGTCACTGCTTGAACGCCTGCGCCAAAACAGCACGGACGGGCGTATTCCGTTCCATATGCCGGGGCATAAGCGCAATACGGCGCGCTTTCCCTATCTGCAGAATCTGTCTGCGGCGGAGGATATTACGGAAATCGACGGATTCGACAATCTCCACGGTGCACAGGAGATTCTGGCGGATGCCATGTCGCGCGCGGCGGCACTCTGGCACAGCGAACACGCGTATTTCCTTGTGAACGGATCCTCCTGCGGTATTCTTGCCGGCATCCGTGCACTGACAAAGCGGGGCGATACGGTGCTTCTGTCACGGAACGCTCATAAATCCGTGTATCATGCCATCGAATTATGCGGTCTGAAACCGGTGTTCCTCATGCCGCCGTATGACTGTGCGCGTGGGATGTTTCTGTCCCTGCCGCCGGAGGAAGTGCGGGCGGCTTTGGATGCGCATCCGGAGGTGCGGCTGGTGATTCTGACCTCGCCTACCTATGAGGGCGTACTTTCCGACACGGCTGCGATTGCC
>SVTS01000087.1 GCA_015063645.1 Oscillospiraceae bacterium
TGGCTCAGATCGCCAATATCGGTGGAACCGGTGGTGGGAACACCGCGATGGGTACTTCCCTCTCCCCAAAGCGCCACAGCATTCGCTTCCATCACTTTACCCATGGACTCCGACTGCTGCAGGGGCAGATAACCAGGCAGCGTTTCGATTTCCACGTGTGCGCCGATACTCATCGCCGCCCCCTTCATGCAGCGCTCCACGACTTCACAGGCATCCGCAATCGCCTGGGCATTGGAGCCGCGGATGTAGGTCTCGATACGCACATGATCCGGAACGCTGTTCACGATCGAACCGCCGTTGGTGATAATGGGATGAATACGGATATGATCCTCATCACGGAAAATTTCCCGGTTGGCATGTACGCCCATCAGACCCATCATCGCTGCGTTCAGCGCGTTGATCCCCTCAAAAGGTTTGCTTCCGTGTGCGGCTTTGCCGTAAAAATCAATGGTCTTCGCCACAAAACCGAGACTGTCACCGTCCAGATTCAGTACCGCTTCGGGGGTATCCGGATGGGCGTGGAGCATCATTGCCATATCCACGTCGTCAAAGGCACCTTCCAGAATCATCTGCTGTTTGCCGCCGAACCACTCGATCTCTCCCCGTTCACGGAGAGATGCGCGGAATTCCATTTCCAGAAATTCCTCCGCCGGCGTTGCCATGAATGTCACATTTCCGCCCAGATGGGGCATCACGCCGCTCTTCTGCAGTGCCAGAAAGGCACCGTAAGCGATCGCCTGCTGCACATGGTGCCCGCATGCATGAGCGGCACCGGTTTCAGGATTCGCATGAGGATGTCCGAAACAGGTCACTGCGTCCAGCTCACCGATCAGCGCCACGTTAGCAGCGCTTCCGCCGCCTGCAAGCGTCGCTTTCAGGCCCGTGCGGGCATAATGCTCCGCAGTCAGCCCCATCTCTTTCAGTTTTGCTTCCAGACGCGCGGATGCGCCTGTCTCTCTGTATCCCAACTCCGGTGCGGCAAGTGCTTCCTCACCCAGCGCAATAATATCCTCAGCCGCACTGTCAACGGCATCACATATAGCTTTCTTGATTTCAGAACGTGTCATTTTTCTTGTCTCCGCATATCGCATATAGAAATATTTGTTTTCTATATTATAAATCTTTCAGACGTACATGTCAATCCCAAAACACAGCCGGAGCAGATTTTTCCGCTGATCTGCTGAATTCATCAAAAAATAGGGTGCTGGATGAGCGGGCAGAAATAAGTTTTTCCGCAAATATTCCGACTATATCTTTACCGTTGAAAGAATCTGTGCTATAATATAGTCCATACCGCAATTTTCCTGCAGCGGAATACTTTTTTCCGGGTATCTGTATGAAAAAAGATAAATCCCCCCTTTCCCGTGAATCACAGTTCACGCTGATCCTGATGGGAATCACCTGTGTTCTGATCACCGTCACCGGCATTTTGTTCAAGCAATCCTTTTTTCGTATTCTTCCTTTATATGTATCCCTGATCATCGGATTTCTGCAGTCGCGGGTGAACCGGATCGCGCCCCTGATGGGCGGCATCAATTCCCTGCTCTACTCGCTTGTGTATTTCTACTACGGGCTGTATTCTTCCGCCCTGTATGCCGTCGTGATTTCCTGTCCCCTGCAGCTGATCACATTTGCTCGATGGAAAAAGCGCGCCTACGGTCACTCGGTAATCTTCAAAGTGATGAACACAAAAACCCGGATTCTGACTGCCGCCGTCTGTGCAGCGGGCTGGCTGATCCTGTATGCGGTGATGTCCGCCGCAGGCGCAAGCTATCTGCTGCTGGACAACACGCTGACTCTGTTCGGAGTTCTGGTGACGATTCTTACCATGCTGGCGTATATTGAATATACCTATCTTGCTATTCCCAGCGGTATCGTCAATATTGTTCTGTATGCAGTCATGTCCGCTGATGCACCGGAACAGATTCCCTATCTGATTTTCTCTGTATATTCGTTTATCTGTGTTACTCTGGCTCTTTTCCGTGCGAGAAAACTTTATGCGGAACAGCAAACACAGAAAGCTGCTGTCTGACTTGACAACCTCCGGAAGTCCCGCTTCCGGAGGTTTCATCTTTTTCCTTTTCTATATTCCTCCGGGGTAAATCCGGTCAGTTTTTTGAAAACCGTCAAAAAATTGGACAGCGATCCGAAACCGGAATTATAACAGGTCTCCGTTACGGAGAAACCCTTGGACAGCAGCATTTTCGCGTATCCCACCCGAAGAGAATTCAGCCGCACGGTATACGTCTCGCCGGTCACCTTCCGAAACATCTGACTAAAATAATGCGGATGGAACCCAGCCTGCGCCGCTGTCTGCGTAAGCGACGGATTTTCCCGGAAATGCACCTCCATGTACAGCAGTGCACGACGTATACCGCTGATGTGACTTTGCGCTGCGGCGGGACGCGGCATACTGTGCCGCATCAACATACAGAGGAAGCTCTCACACAGTTCTTTTGTGCATCCGCCGTCCTTCTGCATCGTTTCCGCTGCAAGAAGATCTGCCACCGCACACAGCCGGGCAGCAGCTTTCGTCGGGAGATGAAAACACTTTTCCGATTCGACGCAGGAAAGCTCACACAGTCTCCTCTCCGAGATCATCTCTTCATCGAAAGAAATATTCCACAGATGAAGTACCTGTCCGGCATCCGGGATAATACTGTGAAAATCCGTAGGATTGAGAATATACACGGATCCGGGAGAAATCCTATAGGCTTCTCCGTTGCAGATATGTGTTCCGGATCCTTCGGTAATAAGTTCAATTTCAAAATAACTGTGCCAGTGCACGGGAAATTCTCCGCGGACCATCCGCTTCTCCACACTCAGATGTGGATTACCGCGATCTGTGCGGAGCGACAGGCGGCTGTTTTCTTCACGCGCGGGCATATACTCACCCCCTCTCTGTACATGTTACACCTTAAAATTCAGAATGTCAAGAATTTCAGAATATTTTGCGGATTATGCTGAAAATTATACTTGAAAACAATATATTAAAAGATTATAATGATAGCAGAATCCCTACAGAAAAAGGAGAAATGTATGAAAACAATATCTCTGAACGGTACATGGAAGCTGAGCGGGCGAAAAGAGGGTGACTGTGCCTGCACGCCGCTCACTCTGGAAGCACAGGTTCCCGGCTGTGTACAGCTGGACATGTCCCGCGCCGGCATCCTGCCCGACGATCTTTTCATGGGTATGAATATTCTGGAAACGGAAAAATATGAGGATTGGGAATGGTGGTACGAACGCACCTTCTCCGCGCCGGATGAACGTGAGAACGTATTTCTCGTATTCCGCGGCGTGGACTGCGTTGCCGAATATTTTCTGAACGGTGAAAAATTCGGAGAAAGCTGCAACATGTTCATCCCCTTTGAAGCCGATGTCAGCAAATTCCTGCGGGACGGCGAGAATACGCTTACGGTACACATCAAATCCCCGGTACGCTATGTACACGAAAAGGATTATGACATTGCCAACATCGGCATATCCTGGCGGGACACCCCGCTGAACACCGCCATCCGCCGTGCGCCGCACACATACGGCTGGGATATCATGCCCCGGGCGGTGACATCCGGTCTGTGGCGTGAGGTTCAGCTGGAAGTACGCGACAGTGTGCGCTTTGCACAGCATTTCTTTGATTTTTCCTTCGGACGTTCCCAGTTCTGCTATGTGCTGGACGGATCGTGGGAAGACTGCCGAGATGTGGAAATTGAAATTGAAGCCGCCTGCGGTGACAGCCGCATGCAGACCCGTTTTTCCACGTTCGGCAAAGCCGGACGGCAGAACATATGGATCCCGAACCGGAAACTCTGGTGGCCCCACGGTTATGGAGAACCCAACGTATACGATGCGACTCTGCGTCTGATTCTGGATGGAGAAGCAGTCCATGAGACGAAAACACAGTTCGGTATCCGGACGGTGGAATTGCAGAGAACGGATACCACCGACGGTGTAAACGGATATTTCCGCTTTGTGATCAACGGAGAGGAAATCATGTGCCGCGGCTCCAACTGGGTGCCGCTGGATGCGTTCCACTGCCGCGATGCCTCCCGCTATGAGGAAGCACTGGCACTGGTCAGGGATATCGGATGCAACATTCTCCGCTGTTGGGGCGGCAATGTATATGAAGATCACGCTTTCTTTGATTTCTGCGATCGGAACGGCATCATGGTCTGGCAGGATTTCGCCATGGCATGCAACAATTATCCCCAGAACGATAACTTTGCAGAAGAACTGCACAAGGAAGCGACCTCCCTTGTGCGAGAATACCGGCATCATCCCTCCATTATTCTGTGGAGCGGTGATAATGAGATCGACTCCATGATGAGCCGCGCCGGCGCGGAACCTTCCCAGAATATTCTGACACGCAAGGTATTGCCCGATGCGGTTCGCCGCAACGATATCGGCAGACCGTATCTGGCGTCATCCCCTTATATTGCGGATGAGATGGCGAAAAAGCAGAATCTCCCGCCGCACAAATGGGACAAGTATCCTGCGGAGGAGCATCTCTGGGGTGCACGCGACTGGTACAAGAGCGATTTCTACAAGCAGAACAAAGCGCATTTCGTCAGCGAAACCGGCTATCACGGCTGTCCGTCGCTGGAATCCATAAAGAAATTCATCTCTCCGGACAAGGTATGGCCCTATACGGACAATGCGGAATGGACGCTCCACTCCAGCGATCAGCGGGGACGCAGTCACCGTGTGATGCTGATGGAAAAGCAGGTCCGTCAATTCTTCGGTGAAGTACCTGCGGAACCGGAGGAGTATATCCTTGCCTCCCAGATCAGCCAGGCGGAAGCGAAAAAATATTTTCTCGAACGTATCCGCGCGGGGCGTCCGTACAAGTCCGGCGTTATCTGGTGGAATCTGCTGGACGGATGGCCGCAGATGTCGGATGCCATTGTGGACTACTATTTTACAAAGAAGCTCGCCTACCGGTATCTGAAGCGTTCGCAGACTCCTTTTGCGGTGGTTCTGGATGAACTGTACGACAATTGCCAGAAGGTATGTGCCTGCAACGATACGCTGCGTGAGATCAGCGGCACTGTGACAATCACGGATGCGGAAAGCGGTCAGGAAGTTTTCCGACAAAACATCCGCGTGCCGAAAAACGCAACCACCGTGATCGGCAGTATTCCCGTTGGGTATTATCAGCATACCATGTTCATCATCCACTGGGAGACGGAACTCGGCGAGGGCAGAAGCCACTATCTCACCGGCTATCCGCCGTATTCCTTCAGCAAATATAAAGAATGGATGGAAAGATTCGATCTCTGAGCCGTAAAAAACAGGGTGACACGCTGGTGTCACCCTGTTTTGGTTATTTATCCGATTTTTGCATCCGATACGGTTTTATAGAAATCATCGATGGCAGCCTGTGCCTTGGTAGCATTGGATGCATAGAAAGAGGCGAAATCCGCGCTCTTCTTTCCGACCACCAGATTGGAAAGCGTATAGAACAGACTCTGGAAACCGGAGTTCCAGTTCAGACCGAAATAGCTCATGCCGGCGTCATAGACGATATTATCGAAGATGACGTTCAGCATTTCCTGGGAGTCTTTATCGCGTGCCAGTTTATTGCCGAGCAGTTTATCGTAATACGCGGGAATCGTGGTTTCGCCGCTGATATATGCCAGCATTTCGCAGGTTTTACCCACCATTTCCGGATCTTTCACCGTAAAGGGAATGCACATCAGACCACTCCAGTCCAGAGAGTGGTATTCTTTCTGATTCTCATCAAATTTCGGCAGAGGAAGAATACCGTATTCCACTTCGGTTTCCCGGTAGAGATCCATGGCATTCAGCGCTTCGATATGGAACAACACCCGACCGGAATCGATACGCAGCTGCTTATCTGCTGCAGCTTTATAAGAATAAATATAGATATCGTCTGAGCCGTTGATCAGAGTATGAAGCTTTTCAATCAGGCGGATGGTTCTGTCATTATTCAGTGTCAGTTTCATGCTGCTGTCTTCCGCAATTTCCACCATGGAAATCTCACTGGAATAGAAAAAACTGCTCCATGTCCAGTTATCACCGGAGCTGATGCCGTAACGGTCATTCAGATCCATCGCACCGCTGCCGTCCACATCACTGGTAACTTTCTGCCCCATATTGATCATCGTATCCAGAGTCCATTTGCCGGAACGGACCAGATCGTAGGGATTATCCAAATTGAAATTTTTGATCAGGTCTTTATTGAACAGAATCGCACAGGGATCCGTGATCATATAATCGGAAATCGCATAGAACTGCTTACCGGCAACGGTATGGTTTTCATTACTGCTCTGGTTCCAGTATTCTGCATCCAGATGAATGGCGGGAAGCTTCTTCCAGTTGAAAAGCAGATTCTCCGTAACCATCGTACCGATATCCTTCATGCAGTGGGTCAGCACCAGCTGATAGGGATGATCCCCAGCCATGGCTGACGTCTGCAGTGCGGGACGGATATCAGCGATAGCGCCGTCCAGCTTGTAGGTATAGGAAATCCCCAGATGCTTTTCTACAAACTGTTCACGGTCATAGATGGCATCGTTTACAGTTTCGCCGTTCTGGGCGTCTGCAAAGAAGTATTTTTCATACATGCCCCATTTGGGAGCCAGCACATTGAAAACAGCGCCTTCATAATCGCATGCATCGACAGGATATACAATCGGTGGCTCTGTTTCCGGCGTCTGGGTTGTCTCAGCGGCGGGAGCGGATGTATCATCGGAAGTATCATCCGGTACCTGCGAGCAGGCAGCTGCGGACAGACTCAGCGAAAGAAGCAGAAGCAGACTGATTAAGCGTTTCATACAAATTCTCCTGTATGTATTCAATATTCTGTTTAGATTATACATGCAGGAGCAGTTTTTGTAAATATGATTTCCGACCCATTTATGAAAACTGACACAGATATTGCGATTGCAGCAAAAATCAATTAAATCTGTTCTGCTCCATGTAGGCGGTTGGGGAAAGTCCGAATTCGTTCTTGAATGCCTGGGAGAAATAATAGATATTGCTGTATCCGCAGATGTCCGCAATTTCCGTGACGGTAAAACTGCTGTTCATCAGCAGACTGCGCGCATATTGAAGCCGATGAGCGATCAGATACTGCTTGGGCGTGGTACTGAACCGCTGCTGAAACAGCTTCTTATAATAGGAAAAACTGATTCCGGACATCTCCGCCAGAATTCCGCAGTCAAAATCCGGATCCAGATAATGCTCCTGCAGATAGGTGATGGAGTCACTGATCAGGCGGTATTTGTTTTCGGGCAGATAACACTGCGAATTCGCTTTGCTCAGCGTGGCGATGATTTTATAAAAATAAGACATGGATTCCACGTAAGCACTTTTGTCCCGGTGACTCCATATACTGTTGATTTTCAGAAACAGCTTATGAATTTCCGGCGTTCGGCTGCAGTCAATGTATTGAGGCTGATCCGGCAGAGCAGAATCACATTCAAAGAAAATATTGATGCTGTCGCTGGCTTTGTGTACGTCGATTGCATACAAATTGTTCTGATTATGAATGGGATAAAATCCTACGGTCGCCTGAGACAGCGTCGAAACATCCCGGTCGAAATGAATCACATTATGCCCGGGATATTTATAGAAAATCTCAAAATACCTGCGCCTTCCGCCATAATTCTGGTGTATCTGATCCGCCGATTTCGGGACGTAAAGCACATTATGCAGATCGAGACGTGAAAACGAAGAATCAAAAAATTTCAACTTATCTCCTCACTTTCCGTATTCGCTGTATTGTTTCCCATGAAAAACACCGGGAACACCTGTGCGATGTTCCCGGTATATATTTTTGTCAATTACTTGATATCCACAGACTTACCGGTCTGAGCAGATTCATAAATTGCATCCAGAATCTTCATCAGCGCTACGCCATCCTCACCGGTTGCACGGCAGGGAGCCTTGCCTTCTGCGGCATCCACAAATCCGCGGATCTCATCATTGAATGCCTCCCAGGCGAAGTTGTTCTTGCCCTGGGGCTGAATATTGACAAACTTGCCTGCCATATCGGTATAGAATTCCACATCGCCCTCAATCTTTACACCGGACTTGGTTCCGAAGAGCTGTACTGTACCGGTATCGTGGGGAATATTCAGGTTGAAGCTTGCTTCCACCTGCAGGGTCAAGCCGTTATCGAAACGTACCATGGCAGAGGCGAAATCCTCAACGGTATAGGCATAGCCGCGCTTGCCCTCAGGCTGTTCCCATGCCTGCTCACCGCCTGCGGCGCGGTTGCAGCCGAGATTCTTATAGGTCACACCGTATGCGGAAATCGGCTTCGGATTGCCTGCCAGATAACGGGTCAGGTCGATAACGTGCACGCCCAGGTCGATCAGCGGACCGCCGCCGGAGAATGCCTTATCACCGAACCAGCCGCCGGGGCATCCGTTACGGCGGAGGTAGGTTGCCTTTGCGTAATACACATCGCCCATCACGCCGGCATCGGTAAACTGACGGATAGTATCCGCATCCTTACCGAAACGGCGGACAAAGCCAATCTGCAGCAGTTTGCCGGTTTCCTTGGCAGCTGCGAGCATTTCCTCCGCTTCAGCGGCATTCATAGCCATCGGCTTTTCGCAGATGACGTTGGCGCCGCCGCGCAGTGCAGCGATGGTAGCACCCTTGTGTGCAGCATTCCATGTACAGACGCTGACGCAGTCGAGGTCTTCCTTTGCCATCATTTCGTTATAATCGGTGTATGTATGAGGAATACCGTGTTTTTCCGCATAACGCTTTACTTTTGCTTCATCGATATCGCAGCATGCGACTACTTCCACACGGTCACCGAGCGCTTTATAACCGCCCATGTGTGCACCGCTGATATTACCGGTACCGATAATACCTACTTTGATTTTTGCCATAACAGTGTCCTCCCGGATCAATATTTTTTCAAAACAGATTATATCATAACCCACTACAGATGTCAACACATTCCAACAAAATATTATCATGAAATATTTCACTGTAATTGTTGCATTGTCTCTCAAACAATGTTATAATCTAATATGTACAAACCACAAATGAACACAAAGGAGTTTCTACTATGAAAGTACTTGCCATCGGCAACAGCTTCTCCCAGAATGCCATGACGTATCTGCATGATCTCGCTGCTTCTGCCGGCACTTATATGAAGACGGTCAATCTTTATATCGGCGGATGCTCTCTGCGCACTCATTATCTGAACATGCTGGAGGATAAGCCTGCGTATGATTTTCAGTTCAACGGACAGTCCACGGGCATCAAGGTCACCATCAAGCAGGGACTGATGAGCGATGAGTGGGATGTGATCACACTCCAGCAGGCAAGTCCCCTTTCCCCGGACTACATCACCTACCAGCCCTATCTGGATGAACTGGCAGCGTATGTACGCAAGTATCAGCCCCAGGCAAAACTCATGATCCACCAGACCTGGGCATATGAAGACCGCTCCGAGGCTCTGATGCGGCGCATGAAGCTGGAACGCTCCGCTGACATGTTTGCCGGTATTGAGAAATCCTATGCAGCAGCTGCGCATGCCATCGGCGCCGCCGGTATCATTCCCTGCGGCAAGGCTATGCTCCGCGCAGTTGAGAACGGCATTGCCAATGTACACTCTGATTCCTGCCATGCCAATGACATCGGCAAGTATCTGCAGGCACTGGTCTGGTACGGCTATCTCACCGGTAAATCCGCAGCCGAGGTTGCCTACAAGCCGAATTCCGAGGCAGTGACGGAAGAAGATATGGCAATCGCCCGCCGTACCGCAGCTGAAGTGCTCTGCCAGTACTGATAAACAGGAGGATAATGAATCATGAAAGTTCTTGCAATCGGCAACAGCTTTTCCAACAATGCCATGACATATCTCTCTGCGCTCTCCGGCAGCGCAGGCACCCCCATGAAAACGATCAATATGTGCATCGGCGGATGCTCTCTGCGCACCCATTACATCAACATGCTGGAATCCAAAGAAGCGTACGGCGTTCAGTTCAACGGTTACGGCACCGGTCTTGTTCTGGATCTCAAGCAGGGCATGCTCAGCGATGAGTGGGATGTGATCACCCTCCAGCAGGTCAGCCAGCTGGCTCCTCATTATGAAACCTATCAGCCTTATCTGGATGAGCTGGCAGCGTTTGTACGCCAATACTTCCCCAAAACCAAAATCATGATGCACCAGACCTGGGCATATGAGGAAGGTTCTCCCCGTCTGTTCAACGTGGCAAAGTATGATACATCTGCTGCCATGTTCGCTGACATTCAGGCATCCTACCAGAAAGCCGCTGACGCCATCGGTGCAGACGGCATTATCCCCGCCGGTGCGGCAATGCTTCGCGCTGTGGAAAACGGCATTCCGAATGTACACGCCGACTCCTTCCACTGCAACGCGCAGGGACTTTACACCGTTGCACTGACATGGTACGGATATCTCACCGGCAAGCCGGTAGCGGATGTTCCCTTCAACATTCCCGGCGCTCCCCTTGAGGAAAATGAAATCGCCATCATCAAGCGTTCCGTTGCCGAGGTTCTGGGGCAGATCTGATATAAAACCAATAAAAAACAGGATACATCCGAGGATGTATCCTGTTTTTGTATACCGTAATTATTCGGTAACTGCCTTGACCATGTCTTCGATAGCCTTTGCAGCCTTCTCGCTGTTGGAAGCGTGGTGGGTAACCAAACCGTTCTCACGGAGCTTGACGTTGTTGTAGATACGGTTCAGATAGCCGCCCCAGTTGTATGCTGCGCCGGGATCCATCATAATAGTGGAGTGGATGATCTGCAGCATTTCAACGGATTCCTTGTCACGTGCGAGCTTGGTCTCCAGATAGTTCTGGTAGAACTTGGGCTGGAGATTGTAGTAGGAATCGTACGCCATTGCTTCAAGAGCAAAGGAAATCTCATCGGGATTCTGTACGATCTTCGGCACTGCCATTACAGGCAGGTTATAAGAGGAACCGGTGTGATAATACTTCTCCTGCTCGGGAGTAGCCTTCGGCACAGGCAGAATACCGTAGTTGATCTCGTATTCACGCCAGCCGTCACCAAGAGTAGAGATTTGTACCATAATCTGGCTGTTCTTCATCATGTTGGTAGCGGTAGTCCAGATGCTGTCCACGCCGACGATATCGGTTACGCAGAGGAAGCTGTTGCGATCCGAGAAGATCTCGTTGACCAGCTTATCCCACAGAGAAACGCCTTCTTCGGTTGCCGCGGTGATGATGGGCATATCCTTATCATCTTTATTAGCAATCGCATAACCGGTACCGATAGCCAGAACATAGCCGCCGTATGCCTCGGTCTCAAAACCGAAACGGTCGTTATGGTCGCGAACGCCGTCACCGTTCAGGTCGGCGTTGCCCTTCTTGATCATCTTGATGAACTCATCGGTAGTCCATGTGCCTTCGCGAGCCATGTTATAGTAATCCGCCATCTTCATGCCGTTGGCTTCCAGCAGGTCGATGTTGACCATCGGATGATAGATCCAGCTGCGGGAGGAAAGCATGAAAGAGTTGCAGGACATCAGAACCTTATTCTGGAAAGAAAGGCTCTTGTTGATATCCTCAGACCACCAGGGCTGGCTGTAATTCTGATACTTCAGGGTGCTCATATCGTAAAGCAGACCGCCGTTGATGTAGGAAACAAAACGGTTTGGTCCGTCTACGAGAACCTGATACGCATCATCGCCTGCCTGCACGGTAGCGAGAATTTCCTTGGTCGGGTCGGTCTGGTTGGCAGGGAGGATTTCGACGATATTGAAATCATACTGCTCATTCAGACGGCGGTTACGTGCGTACACTTCATCATTGATCAGGTCGCCCGTCTCTTCTTCTGCGTAAGCACCCTTGGTGTTCTTACCGTAGAAGGTGATGGTGAAGCCGTTCAGCTTCTTGTCTTCCGGCAGACCGGAGGGAAGCTTGGTTTCTTCGGGCTCGGTTGTTACTTCCGGCGTTGTTTCTGCAGCAGAAGTATCATCGCCCTGAGCGGGAGACTCGGAGCATGCTGCAAGGCTGCCCGTCAGCATCATGGATGCGAGGAGCAATGCGAGGAGTCTTTTTTTCATTTTATAAGTACCCATCCTTTCATATAATGGTCAAGATAATTATATCAAATAACGGTTTTCTTGTCAAGTCAAGAATATATTTTTCAGGAAAACAAAAACCGAACGGAAAAACGGAGGATGCACCTGCATCCCCCGCTTTTCTTTCATTCAGAATGATTTACTTGGAGTTCTTGATCTCGTTCTCGTACTTCTCTACCATCTTCTTGAACGTGTGTCCCGTACGAACGTCGAGTTTCCGCAATGCCCGGCTGCATTTTTCGCCTGTAAATATGCGGACTTCCAGATGCGCAGTATGCTCATCCCCCGGTGTGACAAAGATTTTATCGATATACTTCTCAACAAATTCCGGCGTGATCATCCCGCGGGCGGCATCCGACTGCGCTGCGCGGAGAGTACGTCGGATTTCCTCCATGTGCGTACGGAATTCCTCGTCTGAAAACTGTTCCCGTTCCAACTCCGCCAAAGCTGCCTGTGCCGCTTCGATCTCTTCACGGCACTGCCGGTTCATGACAAGGAACTCCTCATCGGAAAGCTGACCTGTCACGTTGTATTCCAGCAGCTTCGCTTTTTTCTTCTCTGCCAGCTCCGCCCGTTTTTTCTGTTCTTCGATTTTCCCCGGAAGATCCCCGTCCCTGTCCAGAGAACGGATCATTTCCATGTATTCCCCGATCAGCGCCTCTACGTCTGCCTCTGTCTCGCGGAATACGTCAAACAACA
>SVTS01000088.1 GCA_015063645.1 Oscillospiraceae bacterium
CAGATGCTTTTCCGCCAGACAGGCGGATATCCGTGCCATGTTTTTGTCCGTGGCGGGCTTCTCCTCCGCGGATCAGGCACAGATCACTGCCGGGCTGAAATACGTACTGGACGAGACAGAATACCGCCGGCCGCTGAGTGAATACAGCGCACAGCTTCTGACGGATAAGCCGCAGATGTACGCCGGCAGATACGTACTCCATGATTTCTCCCGTTCCTACAGTACGCAGGGATGGATCGCCGGAAGCGGCTGTGAGCGGCTTCTGACGGAATCCGGTACTTTCGTGGGAGGACGATCCCTGCAGGCGGTGTTCAGCGCACCGGACGGATCCCTGTTCACACCGGTCAGCGGCAATATCCTGTGCGTCAGCAGTGTGACGGATAATTTGAGCTATGCGCCGTATGTGCATTACTCCCTGCAGCTGACGACCCAGCTGGAGAGTGCCTCCGAGGCGGAATTGGTGTTCATTTTCGGCAGCGGAGACATGCGTGCGGAGTATTCCGTCACCGTTCCCACCGGCAAACAGGTGGAGATCCTCTGTGATCTGAGTAATTTCAGCGGCGCGGAAACGGTGGATTTCTCCGCGGTCAGCGTGCACTGTGATTCCGCCGTGTCCATGAATATCACAAGTATCACCTGCGCCAGCAGCGAATACGATTATGCCGCATTGCAGGAGCTGTATCGCTACCGCTCCATGGCATCCGACAGTATGGCGGAGACTTCTTCCGGCGTTTTGAGTGATGCGCAGAAAATGCTTCTGGGTGTATTGCTGCTCGGCAGTGTTATGGCGCTGGCGCTGTCCAGCCGCCGCAGAGGAGGTAGAACGGAATGAAAAAAGGACAGCTTGCCCGGCTGATACTGGCTCTGGCGGCAGTGATTGCAGGCGCGGTCTATCTGCTGATGGGCGAGAGCGCTATGGGAATCGTCCTCGCAGTGATGTGCGTGTGCTTCATCGGCATCGCCGCCGTCACATGGCGGGAAGCGCGCGCTGCCGGCGCGGCAGGCTTCGTCGGAATGCTTCCGGCAATCGCCGCCGCCGTTGTGGCGGGCTTTGCCCTGATCGGGACGATTGTGTATTTGGTGGAATAAAGAAAACCGCGGGATTCCGATACCGGAATTCCGCGGTTGTTTTGTTGTATCACGGCATATACTGCGCACAGAGGGATTCGATGGCATCGACGGCGGATTTATCCACATCCGTATACAGCGCTTTGTAGCGGAACCCTTCCACTTCTTCATAGAATCCGTGGATCAGACAGGGATCATCTGCGCGCTCCCTGGACAGGGTGAAAGAGAGAACTCCGTCCTCGCCCTCAGCCGGAGAATCCGTGGTGTAAAAATCCAGCCGGTACGTCCATCCGTAAAATCCCCGGGATGTGATCGGCTTTTCCGCAGTAAGCGGAGATACGGCGGAAACAAGCGCATCGATTGCTGCCTTATCCGTGAGAAGAACCGTCTTTCCGTCTCCGCTGAGGATTTTCACGGAACGCACGCCGGAGAGATCATAATCTGCGGCGGAGAATTTTACCGCATGTGACTCCGGTGCGTTCTCCGGTGGATTGGAGGTACATCCGATCAGCATGACGGAAATGAGCGTGAATACGAAAAACAGAATCGCTTTTTTCATACGGAAAACCTCCTTGCTTATTCCGGGATGATGATATTGCCGTTCTCGTCCCGATCGTAGCCGTACATGGAAAATGAACTGGTATAGCTGATTACCTTGTTTTCCTCCGCACTGTAGAAAACATAACCGTTCATATCTTTCCGATTGGTTTCGCAGATCAGCATGAATGTCTTGCTGTCACCGTTCCACGCCGCGCCGGTGATCTTCTTCATGCCGGGGACACCGGTGATTTCCTCCACGGAGCCGCTCTGTCCGCCGTCTTCGTAGAGATAACTCAGCGCGAAATCCAGTTTTCCGCCGTTCAGCTTCACCAGTTTCATGCCGTCCGGAGACCAGAATGCGGAATATGTATCCGCCGTGTTCCTATGCGTCCATATCTCCATCACGGCGCGCACGTCACCGCGCCGGTTTTCCGCCAAAAGGAAGTGGGTCTGTTCTTCCAGATCCGCCGACCAGGTCGGCGTATTGCCTACAGCAAGATCCCCGTTGAAAAAGAGGAAGTGGCTGTAGTAATTCGTCGTGACCGTGCCGCCGTCCTTTACGCTGACGCGGATGCGCCATGTGCCCAATTTCTTTTCCGCCAGCACGTCAGTGAGAATAAGGGCGCCGTCCTCCTGCATTTCCCCCAGACGGATCTGAGCGGGCATACTGAGGGAGACGTAGGTGAAGAAGTTCTGCAGACGCATGTTATTGATGAGCAAATCTTCCACGATCACCACGCCGTCCGCCTCGGCGTCTGTTTTTGTATAGTTGTCGGGCAGTGAATCCAGCGGCGCATAACCAAAGGGGGCATCCTTTCCGCCCATGCCGTCTTTTGCTACGGTGAATTCCGCCGCGCAGGGGACACCGCTGATTTTTTTGATTATGCGGTAGGTTCCCTCTTTCAGCGGTTTGTTCAGCATATTCGTATGTACCTCAAATGGGAAGCTGCCGCCGGGCATCAACTCGTATCCGATGCTGATCCAGCAGGCATTCTCCACGAAGGGCAGGGCATACCAGCCGTCCTCCCGCAGAACTTCCATGGACCAATCTGCGCCGAAGTGGAGACTTTCATCCGTGCCATTGTACAGTACAGCGTGGATCACCTCCGCATCCGGCGCATAGGTGTCGTACTGCGTGTGGATCTCGAAGGCAAGCCCATCCGTCAACTCCGGATACTCCGTGGGCGTCAGTGCCGTGCATCCGCTGATAAACAGTGCGCCGATTGTACAGAGAAGCGTGAAAATAGTTCGTTTCATGAAAAGTCCTCCTGATCGGTTTCACATTCTGAGACGGGAAGATGGGAATTTTGTTCCGTTTGTGCGGATAAATCCCAAAAAATCTTGACTATCTTTCCGTTCCGTGTTATAATATAGAACGGAAAAATCAAGGATATATTACAAAGAAAAAGGACGGAAAATCAAAATGAAGATTCTGGTTATCAACGCCGGCAGCTCTTCGATCAAGTATCAGCTGATCGATATGGAGACCGAGCAGGTTATCGCCAAGGGTATGTGCGACCGCATCGGCATTGCAGGCGGTAACTTCAAGCTGAAGGCTGAAGGCAAGGAAGATTATAAGATCGACATCCAGATGGCGAACCACAAGGAAGCTGTCAAGCTGGTTCTGGATACCCTCGTATCCCCCGAACACGGCGTTATCGCATCCCTGTCTGAAATCTCTGCAGTCGGTCACCGTGTGCTCCACGGCGGTGAGAAGTTCTCCGGTTCCGTTGTCGTGAACGAGGACGTTATTGCAGCCATCGAAGAGTGCTGCGAGCTTGGCCCTCTGCACAATCCCCACAACCTGACCGGTATCCGCGCATGCGAGGCTATGATGCCCGGCGTTCCCCAGGTTGCTGTATTCGACACCGGCTTCCATCAGACCATGCCTGATTACGCATACCTGTATGCGCTTCCCTATGAGTACTACGAGAAGTACCGCATCCGCCGCTACGGCTTCCACGGTACCTCCCACCGTTACGTTTCTCTCCGTGCTGCCGCTATGCTGGGCAGAGAGGATCTGAAGATCGTTACCTGCCATCTGGGCAACGGTTCCTCCATCTCCGCTGTCAAGGACGGCAAGTGCTATGATACCACCATGGGACTGACTCCTCTGGAAGGCATCATGATGGGTACCCGTTGCGGTTCCATTGACCCCGCTATCATTCCCCTGCTCATGAAGAAGGAGAACCTCACTCCCGATGAGATCGATACTATCATGAACAAGAAGTCCGGTATTCTGGGCGTATCCCAGGTTACCAGCGACAACCGCGATATCGAACAGGGTGCCAAGGAAGGCAATGAGCGCTATCAGCTCATCGAGAGCATGATCGTTCACCAGCTGACCAAGTACATCGGCGGCTTTGCAGCAGCTATGGGCGGCGTGGATGCAGTTGTATTCACCGGCGGTATTGGCGAGAACAACCCGCACTACCGTGCACGCGTTGCCAAGAATCTGGAGTTCATGGGTGTTGTTCTGGATGAAGAGATCAACCAGAAGGCTATGCGCACAAGCGAAGAATTCGTGCTCACCAAGCCCGAATCCAAGGTTAAGCTGCTCATGATCCCCACCAACGAAGAGCTGATGATCGCAAAGGATACCCTCGAACTCGTTAAGTAAGTGAAACAATACCAAAGACCTGCCGTATGGCAGGTCTTTGTTTTATGGGGAGACAGATTTATTTTATTCGTCCGATCATGGAGCAGAAGCTGACGGTATCATGCAGCTGCACGCCGTCCACCGTCTCGCCGCTTGGAATGGGGATTTATTTACTCCATATTATGCTGTTTTCGTTTTACAGCATTATTCGTCATTATATATTTTTAACTTATTCATAACTTCGTTATAACAGGTTTGGAAATCTTCTGTCTTATCCTGTACATACGGTCTGAGTGCACTTGACCAAATGCTTTTCATATTTCCGTCAATCAAAGATGTTGGCTGAACATTCTGTATTGTCTTTTCGTACCAATCTAGTACATCTGCATCGAACTTAACAAAAGCGGGCAGGTAATATTCCTCATTGTTATCCCAGCTATTAGTACGATAGATATTTAGCATATGCTCTGTAAATTCATGACTTACCGGGATTCCAAGCGATCGAGCCACATGATACTGCCCGTCCATACTGAGTAAATATTCCAAAAAAGCTATAGAAGCTCCTTTTCTGCTTGCAGCCGTCGGAACAGCCGCCAAACAACTGATAGTTGCACGTGTCGGGGCGTTATCCAACGTGGGCACTGTCATAAACACAGGTTTTTCCCCGAGTGAAAGAATATTATTATATCGACTGTTATTCCCGTAAAGTGTTTCATAGATTGTCCCACGGTTTATTGGGGTATTCAAGAACAGTATGTCGCCTGCAGCAAATACATTCCAAATCGAATTATCATACTGCCCCAGTCTGTAATATATGTTGTAATGTTTTACAGCTTCAACACCGCCAAAAATACCAGGGAACAGTTTTTTCCAGCAATCGTACACACTACGTGAAGCATCCTGGGTATATGCATCGAACCGTTCAAGAAAGTCAACGGCTTCCCAATATTGCTCAAATACAATTTTATCTGGATTTGCAATCAAATAACGGTTAATATCATCGCAGAAAGTTTCCAGATCTGTGTTTTCATACCGAATCCCGGCTTTATTCAATCGTTCCTCTGATGAGAGAAGAAGACCAATACTGTATGAAAGGGGAACCAGATATCTCTTTTCCTCGATAATGCCCATGCTGCAGACTGCCTCGTGATAATCACTCCAGTTCACATTACCAAAATCCTTGTTCATCTGGTTCAAATCACTTAAAGCACCATTGGAGATAAGTCTGGTCAAATTGGTCATATCAATAGCGTCAGTAAGAATAACATCCGGTCCATTTCCAGCGGCAAGATCGGTTGCTAAACGGGTTCTGTAATCGTTATCAGATAGGTTGCTGAGATCAACGATTTGGAGGGATGCGCCCGGATACTTCTGAAGGAACCGCTCCTCAATGCTTTCCAAAATAGTCTTGTAGGTGGAATTAGCATACAGCTTAATAATCCACCCCTCTCCCGGAAGCATCAAATCATTCTCAGAAATATTCCCAGTAGAATCCACAGTTTTTTCTTCAGAGGAGTTCACGGTATCACTTGAATGCCGAGAAGGGCTACACCCGATTAGGCTAAACAAAAAAATGAACATCAGTAAAATAAATTTTTTTCCATTGGTAATTATTCTTATATTCATAACAAACCTCCTGCTATTTATTTTGTTGGCTATGGAGAATATAGCATGAGAAAGCGAATTTGTCAAACAACCGGTGGGGAATGAGAATGGCAATGATTTACGCAATCGCTGATTAATGTGCAGCCGTGAAATGAACGTATTTCGGTAGGGGAGGCGCCCTCGACATCCCGATGCGTAAAGCAAAAACGCATGTTCTCCCAAGGGGGCGCGGTCCTTGGATCCCCCCCCCCGGTTTGTTTGATTCAAACAGGGGACTTCGCCCCCTGTACTCCTTGATCATTCTCCGCGTCCGATCATGGAGCAGAAGCTGACGGTATCATGCAGCTGCACGCCGTCCACCGTCTCGCCGCCGAGAATCGGGGTATCGACGGTGTTTTGTCTGTACAGAACCTGCATGGGTGCAGGATTAAAGATCAGTACTTCCCGGACGGCTTTACTTTTGTCGTCAAACCGTCTTTCCAGCGTGGGAAGAACCCGCACGGCAGATGCATACTCCGCAAAATCGCTGTGGGTGCTGTAAAAAATCCGTACAGGCGGGGGATTGCCGAACGATCCGAATATGAACGGGTGTCGGTGATTGAGCATCATACCCCCGCGTACAGACACGGGGATGTACATATTCTGTCCCACAAAACGCAGGATCTGATTCTTCTTCAGCGCGGCGACAAAGCGGATTTTGTATACGGATTTTTCATTTTCCAGCATCACCGAAGGAACAGCGGCTGGGATAAACATTGAAGTAAATACCGTGTGGTTCCAGTGTGCTGCGAATCCGTTTTCTTTGGCTGTTTTGTTCATCTTGTGCAGTGCGCGGATGCGTTTGACGAGCGCAATGGAATAGCGCCATAACCAAAGCAGGAGCCATGCGGCGAGGAAAACTGCAATGATCTGCGGAACAAAGATGCCCCAGAGCGCAGTCGCGCCCGCCGCCGCGATGAGAAAGAGAATCACCGAGGCGGCACAGGTGATCAGCCATACCCTCCGTTCCTTTTTGAGTGCGGGCGGAATTTCCTCTTCCGTATGGATATCTGCCAGCAGATCGCGGTAGTTGTCGGGCGCGCCGAGTGAGCGGATTGCCTGTTCAAAGGCTTCTTTTTCCTCCATACCGCCGAGCATGGCGTGATATACGGCATCATCGATGTGATCTGTATATTCCGCTTCGACCGCACGGCGGATTTTCGGATTGCGGATGCGGGCACAGATACAGCGGACGAAAGCTTCTGTTTCCTTCTTCCGATTGAATTCCGCCACTTTTACACCTCCCCGATCACTTTATCCACCGCGGCGGCGAATGTGCGCCATTCGGTCTTTTTCTCCTTCAGAAAAAGCATACCGACGGGGGTTATGCGGTAGTATTTCCGCTTGCGTCCCACTTCGCTTTCTGCCATGTATGACGTAAGCAATCCCTCCTTTTCCAGCGCGTGCAGAATCGGATACAGTGTCCCCTCGTTCATGCTGAATACTTCTTCCGAGCGGGCGGAGATCACCTGAATGATGCGGTAGCCGTACATCTCCTCCTCTGCCAGTACGCTGAGTACCAGCAGTCCCGTGCTTCCTTTTGCCAGTTCTTTTGAGATTTTCATGTTTTCCTCCTGTATATAGCATAGAATTACGATGCATCGATTATCTATGTATATTATACAGGAGAGGGAGAGCTTTGTCAAGAGAAAATTATAAATTTCCTCTTGACAGCCGCCGTGTCAGGCGGTATAATATACATAAGTAAATGAAAGGCTGTGACGAAGAGGATCGGAGACGTTTCCGCACAGAGAGCCGGCGGGCGGTGTAAGCCGGCGGGGAATTATCCACAGGTCTATGACTTCTGAGCCGGAGATTCGAGCTGTGCGCACCGTGGTGCGCCGGGGTAGGGTTTCCCGCAGGCGCGGCGTGAGTGCGCAAGGCTTGATGGAGCCTGAGGGGCGTTTTCATACGCAATTTGAGTGGTACCGCGGGTATATGTATGCTCGTCTCAAAGAAATGGGATTTCTTTGGGGCGTTTTTTCTTTAATCGGAAGGAGGATTCTATGGCAAAGTTTGAAAAAGTGCCGAAGATACTGCAGTCCCCGTGGACGGTGACCGTCGGTAAGATCGTTCTGACGGCGGCGGTTCTGTTCATCAGCTTCTGGGTCGGATTCTTCGCCTATCTGTTCACTACAGCGGCAGGCGTACATCCCGCAATTGCCTATCTGTCCATGGCGGTGCTTCCCGCACTGCTGCTTCCGCTGATCTGGTCCCGCAGAAGAATGCGTGTGCTGGCGGGCTGGGGCATTTTTGCCGGTGTGTTCGTCATCGCGCTGGGGATCAATCTGGGCTGGAATGCCTATGATGATTCCATCACGGTGAATACTACGCCCAACATCAACGTGTATGAATACCTCCCCTTTAAGGAGGACTCCAAAATCGTCCGCCTGGAGAAGGAAGCCAGCCTCCGCTTCCGGGAAATTGACGATTTGCCCGTGCTGGACGGCGCGGCGGCGGTATTCCCGGTGTATTCCGCATTTGTGAACGCGGTCTATCCGGACTGCAAGGCAACGGAACTGTACGAAGGGGCATTCCGGTATAATAATACCGTCGGCGGATACAAACTTCTTGCGGAGCGGGAGACGGATATTTTCTTCGGCGCGTATCCGTCAGAGGAGCAGATCGCCTACGCCGAGGAGCAGGGCACACACTTCGTTTACACGCCCATCGGCGCGGATGCGTTTGTGTTTTTCGTCCATAAGGATAATCCCATTGACAGTCTGACCTCCGAGCAGATCCGGAAAATCTACTCCGGCGAAATCACCAATTGGAAGGAAGTCGGCGGCAAAAACGAGAAGATCGCCGCGTTCCAGCGGAATGCGGGCAGCGGTTCTCAGAGCATGCTGATCCGTTTTATGGGGGATACCCCCATCATGGATCCGCCTACGGAATTGGTGAACGATCTGATGTCCGGCATCGTGGAGCGTGTCTCCCAGTACCGCAGCACCACCGCCGCCATCGGATTTTCGTACCGGTATTATATGGAGGGAATCATACAGAATCCCGACATCAAGCTGATTGCCGTGGACGGAATTGCACCTACGGTGGAAAATATCGCAAGCGGCAGTTATCCCATCACAGGTCCTCTGTATGCGGTGACGTACAAGGAGCAGAAGAATCCCAATGTGCAGAAACTGCTGGCCTGGATCTGCTCTGCAGAAGGACAGAAGATCATCACCCGCACCGGATACGCCGGACTTTACCCCTCCGAATACACACCGTGCAGCACCAGGCTTCCCGATTAACCACGTATATCCAATAAAAAATTCACAGACCGCACAAGCGGCAAAAGGAGTATAACATGAGCAAGTACAGAATTGAAACCGAATGCGTACAGGGCGGCTACACGCCGGGCAACGGCGAGCCCCGTCAGATTCCGATCATCCAGAGCACCACGTTCCGCTACGGATCCAGTGCTGATATGGGCAAGCTGTTTGATCTGGAAGCATCGGGCTATTTCTACACCCGTCTGCAGAACCCCACCAACGACCATGTTGCAGCCAAGATTGCCGCACTGGAAGGCGGTACGGCCGCTATGCTGACCTCCTCCGGTCAGGCTGCATCCTTCTATTCCGTATTCAACCTGGCATCCGCCGGGGATCACATCGTCTCCTCCTCCACCATCTACGGCGGTACCTACAACCTCTTCGCCGTGACGATGAAGCGCATGGGCATCGATTTCACTTTCGTGGAGCCCGACTGCTCCGACGATGAACTGGAAGCCGCATTCCGACCCAATACCAAGGCTGTATTCGGCGAAACCATCGCCAATCCCGCACTGACCGTGCTGGATATCGAGAAATTCGCCAAAGCCGCGCATGCGCACGGCGTGCCGCTGATCATCGATAACACCTTTGCAACGCCCATCAACTGCCGTCCCATCGAGTGGGGTGCCGATATCGTAACCCATTCCACCACCAAGTACATGGACGGTCACGGCGCCGCCGTCGGCGGATGCATCGTGGATTCCGGTAAGTTTGACTGGCTGGCTCATGCGGATAAATTCCCCGGACTGACCACTCCCGACGACAGCTACCACGGTGTCACCTATGCGGAGAAATTCGGTCTGGAAGGTGCATTCATTACCAAAGCAACCGCACAGCTGATGCGTGACTTCGGTTCTATCCAGTCTCCCCAGAACGCATTCCTGCTCAATCTGGGTCTGGAAAGCCTGCACGTCCGTATGCCCCGCCACTGCGAGAACGGTCTTGCCGTTGCGCAGTATCTGTCCACCCATGAAAAGGTGAGCTGGGTCAACTATCCCAACCTGCCCGGCACCAAGTATTACGATCTGGCAATGAAGTATCTGCCGAACGGCTCCTGCGGCGTTGTCAGCTTCGGCGTCAAGGGCGGACGTGCCGCCGCTGAGGCATTCATGGGCAATCTGAAACTGGCTGCTATCGAGACCCACGTAGCCGATGCCCGTACCTGCTGCCTGCATCCTGCCAGCGCTACCCACCGCCAGATGAACGATGCGGAACTGGAAGCAGCCGGCGTATCTCCCGATCTTGTCCGTTTCTCCTGCGGTCTGGAATCTTCTGCGGATCTGATCGAGGATATCGAGCAGGCTCTGGCAAAAATCTGAGTGAAACGAGGAAAGCGACATGCCCATCAAAATCCCCAATGAGCTGCCGGCAGTCCGGACGCTCACGGAAGAGAATATCTTTGTTATGACCGAAACCCGGGCGATCACGCAGGATATCCGTCCGCTGCGGATTCTACTGCTCAATCTGATGCCCACCAAAATTGATACGGAAACACAGCTCTCCCGTCTGCTGGGCAATTCGCCCCTGCAGGTGGAGCTTGAGCTGATCCATACCAAGACCCACAAATCCAAAAACACCGCCGAGGAGCATCTGCTGGCGTTCTACAAGACTTTTGACGATGTAAAGGATCAGAAATTCGACGGACTGATTATCACCGGCGCACCGGTGGAGAAGATGCCCTTTGAGGAGGTATCCTACTGGCAGGAGTTGTGCGAGATCATGGAGTGGAGCAAGCACAATGTGCAGAGCACATTCCACATCTGCTGGGGTGCTCAGGCAGGTCTGTATTACCACTACGGCGTACAGAAACAGCCTCTGGATAAGAAGCTGTTCGGCGTTTTCCCCCATGTCTGCGATTATAAGGAATGCATCCTGCTCCGCGGCTTTGACGATGTGTTTATGGCTCCCCATTCCCGTCACACTACCGTGAAACGGGAGGATATCGAAGCCGTGCCCGGTCTGACCGTCATCGCTTCCTCCGAGGAAGCGGGCGTGTATGCGGTAAAGAGCGAGGAAGGCAGACAGATCTTCGTCTTCGGACATTCTGAGTACGATCCCCGTACGCTGGAAAAAGAGTATCTCCGGGATAAAAATGCCGGTCTGCCGATCGAGGTGCCGAAGAACTATTACCCGAACGACGACGATACAAAAGATCCGCTGGTGACATGGCGCTCCCACGCGAATCTTCTGTATTCCAACTGGCTGAATTATTTTGTATATCAGACCACACCGTACGATATCAGCGAGATCAAAGAATAAGAAAAATGGAGGTGTTGCATTTAACAAATGCAACACCTCCGCGAGTTTTCCTTGACCGTTTACACGGTCATTTTTGCCCGTTCACGGGCAAAAACCGGAAACGCTCGCCACAAATTCCTACGGAATTTCCCGTAATGTCCCCATTTCATGGGGACATTACGGGCGGGCTGCTGCAAATATGGGGATAATTCCCATATTTGCAGCAGCCCCATTTTTACGTTTGCGTCTCATGCACATACTGTACGCCGTCATTCCAGATTGCCGTGACGCAGTCTCCCGGACGGATATTGCCGGACAGCATTTCTTCGGAAAAACTGTCCTCCACCCGCCGCACGATCACCCGGCGCAGGGGACGCGCGCCGTAATGGGGATCCAGTCCCTCTTTTGCCAGATTTGCCAGCACTTCGTCCGAAAACCGGATGGTGATCCCAAGCGAAGCAATCCGCTTGGTGATCCCCGCCAGCATCAGCGCGGCGATCTGCCGGATATCCTCGACCTGCAGACGGCTGAACAGAATGATTTCATCGATTCGGTTGAGAAATTCGGGACGGAATATCTCTTTGAGGGCGGCGTTGACCCGCTGCTTCATCTGCGCGTGCTCACCCTCGCGGCTCTGGGGGGCAAATCCCAGCGGTTTTGATTCCAGAATGGCGGACGCGCCTGCGTTGGAGGTCATAATGACCACCGTGTTGCGGAAATCCACCCGCCGTCCCTGGGAGTCGGTCAGCGTACCGTCTTCCAGAATCTGCAGAAGCAGATTGAACACATCCGGATGTGCTTTCTCGATTTCGTCAAAGAGCACCACCGAATACGGACGCCGCCGTACCCGCTCCGTCAGCTGACCGCCGTCATCATAGCCCACATAGCCCGGCGGGGATCCGATCATCCGGGAGGTGGTGAATTTCTCCATGTATTCCGACATATCCACCCGGATAAGAAACTCCTCGCCGCCGTACATGGTGTCCGCCAGTGCCCGTGCCATCTCCGTTTTGCCCACGCCTGTGGGACCGAGAAACAGAAACGATCCCACCGGCCGCCGCGGATCTTTCAGCCCGGCTCTGCCACGGCGTATGGCGCGGGCAACGGAGACTGCCGCCTCTTTCTGCCCGATGACGCGCCCGGAGAGCAGGGACTCCAGCCGGGCAAGCCGGACGCTTTCTTCCTCCTTCAGCTGGCTGACGGGGATCCCCGTCCATGCGGTGACGATCTGTGCCACATCCTCCGCACTTACCTGCAGATCCCTTGGGTGCGGGGAGGACGGC